>MFXU01000012.1 GCA_001788965.1 Candidatus Peribacteria bacterium RIFCSPHIGHO2_02_FULL_51_15
CTTCCGGTGCCGAACCGATCCGTCATCGAAAAAGCGATCCGGGCTTCCAAAGCCATCAAATGCACGGTAAACCGGATGAATCATTTCGACCGGAAAAATTATTTTTACCCTGACCTGCCCGCGGGTTTTCAGATTTCGCAATACAAACATCCGTTGGATTCAAACGGACTCGTAAAATTCTCGATAACCGATGCGAAGACCAACAAAAGCGAACCGGCCGAGTGCCGGATACTGCGGCTGCACATCGAAAATGACGCGGGAAAACTGACGCATCGCGGAAATCATTCCCTTTGCGACTATAACCGCGCAGGTACGCCGCTCATGGAAATAGTAACCGAGCCGGATCTCAGGTCATCCAAAGCCGCGAGTTCCTTCGCCGAAGAGCTGCGCCGCATCCTCATCGCCGCCGGAGCTAGCGTTGCCGACATGTACAAGGGCATGATGCGATTCGACGCTTCGATTTCTTTGCGACCGAAAGGAGAAAACAAGCTTTATCCGCGGACCGAAATAAAAAACCTCAACTCGTTCAAGGCTCTGGAAAAAGCGCTGAATTACCAGGAAAAATTACTGCGCGATCAGTGGGAGGCCGGCAGTCCACCTGACGGGGAAACCACTGTCGGGTGGATCGATGAAGAAGAACGAACGCAGATACTCCGGGACAAGGAAAGCGCAGCCGACTACCGCTATTTCCCGGAACCGGACATCCCGCCGCTGGATCTCACCGAGGAATACGTGTCCGGGGTCGCCGGCGGGATGGAAAAGCTGCCTTCGGAGATGAAAGCTGGATACACGGCCATAGGGCTCACCGAAGCCGAAGCCGCGATGCTGGTGGACCAGACGGAATTACGGGAAAGGTTCGACGCTGTTTACGAAAAAATAAAAGACGCCAAGCGCGCTTCGTCAATCATCCTTACTCAACTTGTCGGGTTCCTGAACGCCGCTGAAAAAAATATCAGCGCGGCCCCATCGGCTGCCGATCTGGTCAAACTGGCCGAAGCGATGGCATCCGGAACAATAAATTCCAACTCCGGAAAGGACGTTCTCGAAAAGATGGTGGAATCCGGAAAAGGACCGGCTGAAATAATAAAAGACGAAGGAATGGCTCAGATATCGGATGAATCAACCCTGATGAAACTCGTGGAAGAAGCCATCGCTAAAAATCCGAAAGCAATCGTTTCCTACAAAGCCGGAAAAACCCAGGCTCTCGGCGCGATCGTCGGCTGGGTGATGAAACAAACCAAAGGCCAAGCAGATGCCAAAAAGGTAAATGAAATCCTAAGTAAGAGATTGAAATAATCGAGCGCCGTTGAATAATTGAGAATTGAAAATTAATTGTCAATTGTTAATTGTCATACCATTTTGCATTTAAAACATAACTAATCGGTCATTCGTAACGGCATCATCTCGTACCGCGTAGCGTTTACTCAAGCCAAGAACTCCATACCGCCAGCGCGTCTGATTAAGAACGTTTTAAACGCGAAGTGGTATCAATCATCAATTTGATCGTTCCACATACTCCCCCTTCTCCGTATTGACCTTGATCTTGTCCCCTTCGTTGATAAACAAGGGGACGTTTATCGTCGTGCCGCTACTCAGCTTCGCGGCTTTGCTCCCGCCCGTCGCCGTATCGCCGCGCAGGCCGGGGGAAGTCTCGACGACTTCCAAAATCACCGAAACCGGCAGCTTGATGCCGATCGGACGTTCTTCATACATCAACGCATCGACCTCCAGTCCGTCGACCAAAAACTGAACGCCCTCGCCGATGGCCTCGTCGGGCAGCTCGAACTGATCATAATTTTCCAGATTCATGAAAGCGCGGGTTCCTTTCCCGGCATAAAGATATTGCACATGCTTGTAACCGACCGAGGCTTCCTCTATTTTTTCGCTTCCCTGGAAATTTCGCGCGACTGTCGCGCCGGTCTTCAGATTTTTCAGCTTGCACTGCATGTTGGCCTTGCTTTGGCTTTTGCGGCCGAATTGCGAAGCGAGGATGAGATAAGGTTCGCCGCCTAAGGTTATCGCGCGTCCGGGTTTCAGTTCGGTGATCGTGTACATAGCGGGGAAAAGCTACTGGAGACGTCATGCCCGAGTCAATAAGACCTTCGCTTGGAAAATTGCTAAATTGCTAAATTGTTAAAAAAAGCAGTTAATCAGAGTTACCTTAATTGCCGCCCTTCAGCTCGTCTCCCAGATTCTTGATCTCGGTCAGTACATAGCCTCCGACACCGTTCTCCGGCAGCTCACGGTAAAGTCTCCGCAGCAGCGTCCCCCGGTTCGGATCACCCTTGAGTTTACCCATTTCAACGAGCAGCTGGTTATAACGGCTGCGCGGAGCTTTGAAAACAAAAATCCTCCGGACCATTTCTTTGACCCGGTTATTGAGCGCCTCTTCGGATACCAATACCTGATCAGGCTCATCCGGCAGGTACTGCGCGATATCGGCCTGCACCGCCTCGGCTATCGGGTCCGGTGAGCCTGCCTTCATGGCTGCTTGTATCAGGGCATCGGTAAAGGTAAGCAAAGCCCGGGCTTCTTTTTGGAGCAGCGGATGTGCGCCGGTTTTTTCATCCAGAACCTCTTTCAGATAAGGCCTGACCTCTGCATAAGCGATGAGTCCCCCGGTCAGGTTCCTGGCTTCCAGACTCCGGTTTATTTCTGCCAGTTTGTCGACCAGCACATATCCTTCAATATCTTTTGCTTTTAACGCGGTATCCGGTATGGCACCGCTGATCTGCACTACGGCGTCCTTCAGAAGCTCGGTGGCGACCTGCGGACTCTCGGACGAATTAAGCGTAGAGCTGGCCTCTGCTATCTGTTTTTTGATCAGAAATTTGACCAGGTTGTCACCCGTGCCTCCGGCCATGGCCAGAAGCGAGTCGCGGTACTCAGTCATAGGCATGGTTGCTTCGCTGTTTTGTCCTTCTTTCAAAAGCGCCAGCGCTTCGCTCAATCTGGTATCGGCCTGCTGGATCCTCTTCTCCGTGCGGCCGTCCGTCGTCAGCGTAAACAGGACATCGACCTCCTCGGCTATGCGTTTGGCCGGATACAGAAAGGATGTCGGCAGGATGCCGGCCATCTGCTGCCTGCGTTCCTGGAGCATCTTCGCTATTTCCGTGCGATGGGCCGCGTCCTGGCTGAGATTTCCGGTAACCCATTCGTTTGAAAACGATGCGGCTGGAAGATTCTTCACGAGTAAGGGCTGCTTTTCCCGCGCTGACATTTGCTCGCCGGAAACGATGAACGCCGTCTGCGTCCCTTGCTGGAAAGTGGCTCCCAAATCATAAACCGAGACTTTCACCTGCCGGTCGCCCTGCTCTACAGACGCGCTGCCCGAATTCAACGCCAGTCGTCCCTGACTCGTTTCGATTGTCAGACTTTCCTGAACCGGAGACAGCAGGCCGAGCGTCCAGATGCTGCCGCGGACAAGAGTCGCCGTCGGCCCCGCTGATGTCACGATGGAATTATCGGTCGTGTTGTGCAGCTTCAGAGTCGTATCGGCCTTCAATCTGACGACACCGTCGTCGTTCAATATGATCGTGGCGCTGGAGTCGCCGGTACGGATCATCACGGGATCCCGGAGTATCTCGGGGCTTCTGACATTGCGCCAGATTCCCCCGACGAAAACCGACACGTCTGCGCCATGGGGTATCAATTGCACGCTCAAATTCGCCTGTATCGCCGGCGCCAGAAATACGAGCGGCATTGCGCGAAGCAAAACTATGAAAACCGCAAAAGACAAGGCCCATCTGACCGCGCTCGAAACCGCCGGCAGAGCGATCGGCTCCAGGCTTGCCAGAATGCGTTGCCGCAATCTCTCGAATGTTTTTTGCGGAAGATTCGTCGTTCGAGACAGATCCCCGAGCCTCGAACCAAGCGGCGTGCGAATGATCAGCATGATCCGGTCTTTTAATCTCAATTTGGAGTCTGAAGACGGAGTGGCGGAATAAACGACTGAAAGGAGGTTTTGGGGCTTGATCCGGCTCATAACCGACTTTTTCATTTTTTGCTTTAGCTCGTCACGGGGAGTGACGCTCTCGGCTACGCGCTTCAGTGTGGGTTCATCCAGCATAAAATCGGCTGTCAGCACTTGCTAAAACGGAAAAAGGTCGATGGCCGTTACAGGAAGATGGCGCGAAATTCATGAAATCAGCTTTGATCTGTCTTAAACTGGGGTGGAAGCAGTGTTTCCAGTTTCTTAAGCGCCCGGAATTTCAGCTGCCGGACATAACCCTCGGTCATCTTTAGCGACTTCGCCACCTCCCTGTGGCTGAGTCCGGCCATATAATGCATCAGCAGTATTTCCCGGTAATCCTTCGGCAAACCGTCAAGCGCTTGTCTTACGACCCGCACCGAAAGATCGGTTTCAGTCTTTTTTTCCGGATTGTTTTCATGATTTTCATCGACTAATTCCTCGCTCAATTCCTCGAACCCCCGCATGCTCCGGTAGGCATCGATCACCGTATGCCGGGCAATGCGAAAAAGCCAGGCCGCGAAAGGCACGCCGAAAAACGGCCGGTAGCTGTTTATCTTTTCCCAGACTTTCACGAATATGTCGGCCACCAGGTCCTCCGCCATTTCCTCGGGAAACCGGAAAACCACATAGCGGTAAACCGGCGTCAAAAAAGCGTCATAAATCCGGCCGAAGGATTCGGTATCGCCATCCTGAGCCTTGGTTACCAGGGATTTCAGATCCTCCGGCGTCAGCGGATTTTCTATCATGGAGACAGCAGTATAGCGATAACCAAATTAACAATTAACAATAATATGTAACGCGCCTCGGAGAGGCGCTCCTATAATTTTTATACCATTTTGCATTTAAAACATAACTAATCGGTCATTCGTAACGGCATCATCTCGTACCGCGTAGCGTTTACTCAAGCCAAGAACTCCATACCGCCAGCGCGTCTGATTAAGAACGTTTTAAACGCGAAGTGGTATTAGAATAGGAGCGGGTCTCCGACCCGCGTATTCAAGAGGCGGAGGTGATTGATTGCGAGTGTTGTTTCATAGGGGCCGTCTATTAATTTTTGTATTTTTTAATTCTCAATTGCTTACTCCCACTCGATCGTTCCCGGCGGCTTGTTTGTCAGGTCCAGGAAAACCGCATCTATTCCTTCAAGTTTCATTATCCGGTCAGTCATTTTTTTCAGGACATTCGAAGGCAGCTGAACCGCATTGGCGGTCATCGCGTCCTGGGATTCGATCGGCCGCAGAACTATCGATTGGCCGCCCTTGCGTGTTCCGACAGGCAGAAGCACGACCGGAAATTGCCAGATTTTCTCATACAGACCGGCCGCGCGCATTTCTTCATCCACGATCGCATCCGCCTCGCGTAGCAGGTCGGCTCGTTCTTTTGTTATGTATCCAGGACTGATTTCGGGTACGAAAGATTTTTCATGAGTAAGGCAGATTAATACGCGGTTGAAGGCTGGAATGGAATTTGGAACCAGGGTAGCCAGCTCCATGTCGCGCTCCGTGATCTCTGTCGGTTTACTGTGGAAGAAAGCGATCGCATGGCGGTATGTCCGGCCGTCGCCCTGGACTCCCACCGACCGTATCGGAAGTACCGCATACGAACCGTTCAATTTCAAATCGGTCTCATCGATTTTTTCGGGCAGCGTCGATTCCTTCGCGCAAAGTATCCGCACGCCGAGCCCCGGACCCGGAAACGGATGGCGCCAAACCAGCTCATGCGGCAGTCCCAGCTCCTCCCCGAGCTTCCGCACCTCATCCTTGTAAAACTCTTTCAGCGGCTCGATGACCAGACCTTTTTCAATCATCTTTTGAATAACCTCGACCCGGTTATGGTGTGTTTTGATTTTATCCGCATGTTTGGTGCCGCCTGTTTCGATCGTATCCGGATATATCGTCCCCTGACCCAGAAGCCATTTGGCTTGTGGCTTTTGGCTTGTGGCTTTTGGCTCCAAATCCATCTCCTTAAAAATTCTTTGTTGATCGTTTATAAAAGTATTGCCGATGATTTCTCGCTTCTCTTCGGGATCGTAAATTTCTTTCAGGTTGGAGAAAAATTCCTCGGAGGCATCCACGACTTCCAGGTTATCGATTCCAAGTTTCCCAAACGCATCCCGAACAGCTTTTATTTCATTTTTCCGCATCAAGCCGGTATCGATCAGCAAGCCTTGAACGCGTTCTTTGCCGAGAACTTTGTTCAAAAGCATAAAAGCAACCGATGAATCTACGCCCCCTGAAACAAGCATGAAAACTTTTTTGTCTCCGGCTTCACTCTTAATCTGTTCGCCCACGTGCTTCGCATAACTTTCGACCGACCAGGGCTCCGGTTTGCAAAGATCAACGAAATTTCTCAGTATCGTGAGACCGTGTTCGGTGTGCGCCACTTCGATATGGAACTGCAGTCCGAATATCTTTTTCTCTTCATCGGCCATCCCCGCGATTTTGCATGAGGAAGATGAAGCGATTGTTTTGAAATGTCCGTATTCCGGAGGCGGCAGCTCTTTTACTTCATCGCCATGAGACATCCAGACCACGGACGATGGCGGCACATTTTTGAATAATATGGATTTACCAAGCTCGATCGGTGTTTTTCCGTATTCCTTCACCGCGCCGGGCTGCACCGTGCCGCCCGCTATTTGAGCGATCCATTGATGCCCGTAACACAAGCCCAGAATCGGAATGCCGAGTTTCAATATCTCCGGGTCTGCCTGCGGGCTCCCGGCCTCATACACGCTCTGCGGTCCGCCGGACAAAATGATCCCGGCGGCACTCTTCAGATCTTTCACGTCCGTCTCAGCCGGAAGAATTTCCGAAAAATATCCGAACCGCCTCACCCGGCTCGCGATCAGGTGGGCATATTGTCCGCCGAAATCGAGAACGATGATGGCGCCTTTACGAGACATGGCTACACTCTAAGGAACCTCTGAAAAAATGTTAAATTGTTAAATTGTTAAATTGTTAAACATACAAAAAAAGTGGCTCATGCTTGCTAATACCACTTCGCGTTTAAAACGTTCTTAATCAGACGCGCTGGCGGTATGGAGTTCTTGGCTTGAGTAAACGCTACGCGGTACGAGATGATGCCGTTTAACAATTTAACAATTGTGGTACGATAATGTTTACCTTTTCGACAACACAGCCGCCGTTAATATCCAAACCGAATACGCCACCGCGCTGTCCTCGAACGAATGCAGGAACAATCCGGCGATGCTTATGCCGAGGAAGGTCAGAAGGATCGGCAAAGCCGGATTTGTAAGATTGATCCGTAAAAGCCTCCATAGAACCGAAATCGCCAGCGCCAAAGAAAATATCAACCCTAGAACGCCCATCTCCACGCCGAATTGCAGATACCAGTTTTCGGTTAACACTGGACACTTGCATACTTTGTCCGCCGGAAAACGCTGGGTCGACCCGATGAATATGCAAACGTCACTCCGGTTCTTCGCCCAGGAATAATCCGATCCCGCAGGCTGAGTCACGCAGGTGTCACTGAACGCATTGCTCGCCGGCCCCGCCGTACCCAATCCGGAGCCAAAGGGATGGTTTTTTATTATTGCCATCGCAGCGAGCGGTTTTTTTAGATGATCTGCGAACGACTGGGTGCGGATTAAAATATCCGGCCGCTGCCGGATCAAAACAGAAAAGAGCGCTGCGAAGATCAGGGCTCCGGTTAAAACTCCATAAATCAGATTTTTTTTACTGTACCCCAGTCTCTCTACCCGCTTTATTCCGAGTAATACCGTTACAAATAAAATGCCGGAAGCCGCTACCCATGCAGCACGGGAGTAGGCCAGCGACAGCGCCGCCGATATTGCGGAGAATGAGAACAGCCAGGCAAAAATGAACCCGTACCGCATTGGCTTTTTTTCTCTCAGATGAGCTTTCAATCTTTTTAAAATTACCCAGATCAATATTGATAATGGCAAAAGCAACCATATTCCAAATTGATTGGGACCGCTCATTACGCTTTGTATCCGCCGGATTCCGGAATTTTCTATCTGCTGAAAAGCGGCCAATGGGCTGCCCGGGATATAAAGCGAGTGCATATCCGAATAGCCGAGTGATGTAAAAAATGACAGCGGCAGGAAAGCCGTTTCTATGCCGTAAACCGCAATGACAACTCCGAGAACGGCCAAAATAACCAGGATACGGTTGAGCCAGATTTCCGACCAAGCGACTCTCCGCATAAAAAAGAAAACCGTAAGCGGCAAAAAATCATACTTGAATCCCAATAAAAAACGCTTGTCAGCTGCGGTAATTTTGAAATTTAACAAGCTGCCAAAACCGCCGTTCTCCGCGAAAGCAGAGGGATTCAGCGATACGATCGAAGCCAGTAGTACGCCGCCCAAAATCAGCCAGTCGATCAGATCAAACGACCAGACGTTTTTGGAGTCCGAACCGAATATTTCAAATATGGCGATCAATACGATCAGTAATATCAAGACTTCTTTCCAGATCGCCAGATAAGCCAAGGGCGCGTGGCCTGGCCCGAGCAACCATTTCGTTCCGACCGTAACCAGAAAAGCGTGGAATGGAAGCAAGAGCAACAGTATGAACGTCAGCCATTCACGTGTGCGCTGAAGCATTGTCAAAAGTTTACACCAAACTCCCGTAACCGGGACATCGTGTCCCGGATGCACGACCGGGACACTATGTCCCGGTTACGGAAGCCAATTTTTCCTCTTCCGTCCTGAAAACTCTACCTTTTGCCAAAACCTCTTCCACCGCATCGATGCTTTTTTTGCTTACATTTTCGCCATAAAGCTTCGGCGCTTTGCGCATCTCTTCGTTGTCCCAGGCAAATTCGATGATTTTTTTTACCAAAGCATCATCGACCGGTGGCGCGATCAGGTTTCCTCCCGCCATGGCGGATTCGCTTCGATCGGAACCGTATCTCAGCGTAACGCACGGCACGCCGAGCGCGTTCATCTCCTCCTGCATCGACCCCGAATCCGTGGCACATACCGCCGCCCGGCTCATGGCCGCGATCACATCGCGGTACCCGGGCCAGACCGGCGAATAAATGAAGGTAGGAAATTTCTTAGTCAATTCCGTTATTTCGTTTTTCAAACCGAACCTTTCGAGCGCGGCTTCAGTCTGGAACATGGAAATGAGCAGTACTTTCCGGCCATCGGTGATAAGTGACTGCATCGCGCGATAAAGCGACAAAAATCGTTTCTCGGAAATGCAGTTTTCACGGCGGTGAATGCAGAACCGGACGAAATCCCCGCTTTCGAGCATCGGATACCGCTCGAAAACCGTTGATTTAGCCATGGATTCCGCCGCTTCCTGCGTCGCGTCCACCACCGAATTCCCCACCACAAATATTCGATCATCCGGAAATCCCTCGGACAACATAAACTCGCGGTTCAGCTCCACCGGCGCCAGATGTACGCCCGTCGCGGCTTCGCTGCAACGCGTGTTGAACTGTTCCGGATACGGCTCCAGGCTGCCGCGTTTCCAGTTTTTTTTGTCCATCAGGAAGTTTCTCCAGCCTTCGATGTCCCAGGCGCTTGTGGCTTGTAGCTTGTAGCTTGTAGCTTCGTAGTCCGGCGTAAGCGTTCTGATGCCTGCTTCGACATGGACTGCAGCGAAACCATGGCAAAAACCGGCGTTGCTGGCAGCCATCGCGGTTGTCGTGTCGCCATGGACATACGGAACCACTGGCTTTTTTCTTCTCCTTAGCTCGTTCAATACATATCCCAGCCGCCCGATTATCTGGCTCACCACCTCGTACATCGTGCCTCTCACGTTGAGATTGAAATCCGGAAGAACATCGAATTCCTTCAGCATTCCCCCGCTTAAATTTTCATCGTAATGCTGTCCGGTGTGCCCGAGCAGTACGGCATGCCCGCGCGCCTTCAGTTCCTTGTAAAGCGGAATTTGCTTGATTATGTCCGGCTTCGTAGCGATCAGTATCAAATGAACCGTATCCCCCGGTTCTTTGGCGATTTCATCCAAAAGATCGGGCCGACGGTAAGTTATTTCATCCATTCAGACCGATTCTAGTGCAAATCAATCATTCTGAATATGTTTATCCCAGTCCGAAACCGCTCTTTAAAATCTGCCTCCCTTATACAACAACACTTGGCAGCGGCTTTCCAGGCCGCGGCGTTTTGCCGATTAACAAGACATTAATCGAAGTTTCCGCGGCCGGGGACGGCGGCGGCTGATTTTATTTTTTCAGAGCTTCCTTAATTGATTTTCGCTGTCCCTTTGACAACCATCCCCGGAACTTCTCTTATTTTCTTGTCAATGACTTTTCCCCCATCAAAAACGTAGACATAAGGAATCGAGCAGCTTATCTCCATCGTCGCAGCATCATCCGGCGACATGCCATCCAGGTTTTTTATTATCGGCCGCATGCTGTTGCCGTGGGCGATGATTAAAACGTTTTTTTTGGCTTCTATAAGCGGCAAAACATACTGTTTGAAAAACGGCCAGGTGCGCCTCTCGCAATCTTCGATACTTTCGCCTCCCGGCGGACGCGTGGAATAACTTCTCCGCCAGAGTTTCACCTGTTCCTCACCGTATTTTTTCACCGTGTCAGCCTTATTGAACCCCTGCAGATCACCATAATGCCTTTCATTCAAAGCCGAATCCTCGATAATCGGCGGTTCAATTTTTCCATATCCGTCAACGAACCCGTCATAAGTTTCTTTCGAACGCTTGAGGCGGGAAAGAAAGATCGTATCGAATTTCAGATCTTTCAGGCTTTTACCACAGAGCACGGCATCCGCCCTGCCCTGAGCGGTCAGTGAGACATCGGTCCAGCCCGTAAAACGGTTTTCCAGATTCCACTGCGACTGGCCGTGGCGGATCAGGACGAGAAAGCTCATAAAACAGTGCGATCTTAAGGCCAAAATGTAAAACCGGTAAAGGGGGAAACCGAGGAGTCCGAAGAAACCGACGAAACCGAGGATATGCTGCTGTCCTCGGACTCTTCGGATTCGCTCGCCTCGGCGAAGCCCTTGGGTGAAGTCGGGTCGGTTTCTTCGGTTTCCTTTCCCGCCATTATGATTTTCTTTCTCTAATACCATTTTGCATTTAAAACATAACTAATCGGTCATTCGTAACGGCATCATCTCGTACCGCGTAGCGTTTACTCAAGCCAAGAACTCCATACCGCCAGCGCGTCTGATTAAGAACGTTTTAAACGCGAAGTGGTATAACAATCGCAAGAATGGCGATTGTGTTCCCGTATTCATCGCGGATGGGAGTGAATGCGGCGGTTTCCAGATCCGGCGAGATGTCTATAATCGTGTTTTCCAGAGCCGGAATGAAATACTTGTACTCCACCTGCGTACCCGGAGCCAGGGGCGCCTCTTCTTCGTCAACTTCGCCGTTCCCGTCTACGTCCAGGAACGTATCCGGAGCGAAGGTGTAAGAATCCACAAGCAACACGAAAAAATTTTCCTCCGCCGGAACCACTATATAAAGATAGTTCAGCTCCGGATGCCGGGTCTGCTCAAGAGCCAGGAATTGGTAAAGCGATCTGGTGATAGCGCCGGAGCCGCTCTCCTTCAACGTGTCACGGACATCGGCCGGACGTATCTTCGCGGCAATCGACTTTGCGAGAACCGTGAGATATTCATGCCCGGGTTCAAGACCTCTGGGGTTACTCTTCACCGGCTGATTGACGGCGTTCAAATCTCTTCTGGATCTGCGTGCACCGCGGTCAATTTCCTTACGATCCTGTAACCGTAACCTGTCCTGCCGGCTCCTGGTCGGTGCGCTTACCCTCGCCGGGACCACCGGCTCAACTGCATCAATTTCGGTTTCGATTTCCTTTTTGTCTGAAGGTTTTATTATCACCGGATCGAAAACCGACAGGCCGAGCAGGGCTTCGAACTCGGCTCCCGAAAGCACCGAGAATTTTTTCGGGGTCTCGACTCTTACCGGAAACATCTGACGTTGAAATTTGGCGGAAATTTTAGCGGCAGGATCATTTCCGGCCAGGGACAAATATCTGAATTCACCGTTTCCAATCGTGTCGATTTTTGCCTGAGCAGTGCTGTCCGTCGGAATGATTTCCGACTGCAAATTGTCGGGAACAAAAGAGATGACCGCATCTATCAGTGTCGCCAGCACCCCGTTTGAAACGGAGAGTTTGTAGCCGATCCCTCCTGGAAAACGGTTTTTCTGCAACACAGTCTCCCGGACCAGCTCCGGATCGACCGGTAAAATCGTCCAGTTTTCGGCGGGGATTTCATCCATCCGGATCGCATGCCATCCGTTGCCCAGTTTTTTGAAGGAAGAAATATCGATGTAAGGATCGCTGCCTTCCGCCTCCGACACGCGCAGGTAAACATAGCCGTGCGCGATCCGGGCTTCCAATGCGAGCTTCATGGAATTTTCAGCCGACTTTCTTTCGATTTTCACATCGGCTTTGAACTTGTCCGGCACGACACCCTCCCGCATGCCGATCGCCCTGAACACGGTTTTATCCCCACCGGATTCTCTTTTTATCGTGACATCAAAATTGACCGGCTTGGCTTCCTGTATCGCCGACTCGATCAGGCTGAAAGGAGTAATTTCCGCGGCGCCGGTCAGCATCGGAAACGCCAAAGCAGCGGCAAGCAGGAAATATTTGAAACGCATGAAAGGTGGGGTAATTGTTATCCAGATTACACGCCCGGTTTAGGGGGCGGCAATCGGTCTTGGAACTACAGAGGAAACCGAGGAATCCGAAGAAACCGACGAAAAGCTGTAATCCTCGGACTCCTCGGCTTCCTCGGTTTCGTCGGTTTCCTTTTTAAAGGGTAACTGCTCACTGACGCTGCGGATTATCGGGCGAATAAATTCGCTATTTTCCCCTTAGTTAACCGCCGATTTAAATCGGCGGTTAACTAAACACGAGAAAGCGGAATTTATTCCGCAAAGAGCTGCTGGTTGTTTCTCACAAGTTTATTTCAGACTCAGTGAGCGGTTACTTTAAAGGATATGTGAAAAATCGGAGAATTCTGCTATAATATTCCGATGCATTTCGAAAAAATCACACATCAAAATTATCGCATGTCGGTGATGCTCGCGATCGTGCTGTCCGGCATGGTGGTGACTCTCGCCGCGCTGCTCGGCCGCGGCACGCTGAGGCTGAAAGCCGCCTTGGCTCTCGATGAACCTACTGATTTGACCGTTATCGCGCTTTTTGAAGATAATCTGCCGGAAGGGGTGAAGATCCAAACCATAGATTTCCTCAGAAAAGAGCCCGAATACTACGGCGGAAAGCCGAGCTATGCATATCA
Organism: Candidatus Peribacteria bacterium RIFCSPHIGHO2_02_FULL_51_15; assembly: GCA_001788965.1. Lineage (GTDB taxonomy): Bacteria > Patescibacteriota > Gracilibacteria > Peribacterales > Peribacteraceae > 2-02-FULL-51-10. The sequence goes on from MFXU01000012.1 coordinate 13,218, forward strand.
TGTTGCCACGTCTGACCTGTCGGATTATTTCCTCCGGCTTGTTTTTAACCGGGACACGGGGAGTTGGGAGCTCACTCACCTCGAGCCCTTGCGCGGAGAACCAGCAGCGGAAACACAACCACCGCAGTAAAAATGCGTTTGAACCGGCGGGGTTCATTTATCAGGCGCCACAGCCATTCCAGTCCGGCGGATCGCATACAGGCCGGGGCCCTTCTCCGCGTCCCGGCAAGAAAATCGAATGAACCGCCGACTCCCATCGCCAGAACTACGGACGGCATTTTTTTGAGATTACGGGAAATCCATAAATCCTGCGCCGGTGCGCCGAACGCGACGAAAAGCACCCGGGCGCCGGAAAGATTTATCCGGTTTATCAAATCGTTTTCATCGCCGGCGGCGGGAGAACCCGAATAAGTGCCGGCGACTTTGAGCCCCGGATTGAGTTGTTTCAGTTTTTCCGCAGCGGACCCCGCTACAGCTGGCATGGCTCCAAGCAAAAAAACCGGCGGAATGTTTTCCTTTGAACAGATTCCCGTAAGCAGATCCACTCCGGTCACTCGTTCAGGAATCGGTTTTCCATAGAATCCAGCCGCCCATTTCAGACCCGTGCCATCGGGAACATTCATGCTGGTTTCATTCAAGACTGTCCGGAACGCCGTATTTCGCCTGGCTTCCACCAGCATCTCCGGGTTCGGCGTCATGATGTGATGCTGACTGCCGGAATCGATCAACCGAAAGACCTCGTCAACCGCTTCGGCACCGGTCAAAGCGTCGATTGGAATCCCGAGAATGAGAACCTTTTTACGAAAAGACATGGACTTGAGTTTCATTATCGTGAAAAAACCGGCACAATGAAACCCGTAATTACTCAGGAATCATGCCTGAACTACCCGAGGTCGAGACGATTTTGACGGCCTTGAAACCGGTGACAATCGGCCAACGGATCGTGCGAACGGAAGTGCTCCGGCAAAGTATGGTTCAAGAACCGCTGAAAATTAAGCGCCTGGTAAAAAATATCCGGGTGCTGGATCTGAGACGTCATGGAAAATATCTTTTTATCAATCTGGAAAACAACCTGACACTGGTGCTGCATCTCCGCATGAGCGGCCGGCTGGCCGTCCGGAAAATCTCGGATGCCGAATTCCGGCACGAAAGGCTCAGGCTCGTACTGCAGAAAAACCTGGTCCTGGTTTTCAACGATCCCCGAACGCTTGGGCGTATCTTCCTGGCGCCGACCGACTCCCTTGCCTCGCATCCTCGGCTCAAACTGCTGGGACCCGACGCACTGACCGTAAGCCAAAGAAAATTTATCGACCGGTTGAAGGCGCGAAAAGGGGTTCTGAAAGCCGTGCTCCTTAATCAATCTTTTGTTGCCGGAATCGGCAATATCTATGCCGACGAAACATGTTTCCGCACACGCCTTGATCCTCGGCGAAAAGTTCAAACTTTAAGCAAACCGGAAAGGGAAAAACTTCACCGCGCCGCGATTGCAACGCTGAAAAAAGGCATAAGAAACCGCGGAACCAGCATATCCGATTTTCTGGGGCTGCACGGCAAACCGGGAATAAATCAAAATTCGCTGTCGGTTTACGGGAGGAAAGGCAGGCCATGCCGAAGCTGCGGAACCATATTGAAATCAACGAAGATACAGCAAAGAACGACGGTTTGGTGTCCGGAGTGCCAGAGATAATTTCGCCAGGTCCACGGGACGCAGAGTCCCGTCTGCGGGTAAGGAGCGCGTATACTGTCCTCAATGCTCCTCCGCGACGCCATCTACGACTTCCTGACCCACTGCGAAGTCGGCAAATACCAAAGCAAGAAGACCGTGGAAAATTACCGGCATTACCTGAAGCGTTTCGAGCGCTTCGCGAAGCCGAAAACAGATGTCGGCGATCTTTCTTCCGAAATGATCCGCGATTACCGGCTGCACCTGCACCGGACCCATATCGCCGGGCAGGGCGTGACCTTGGACATCAAAACCCAGCAGTATCACCTGATCGCCTTGCGCGCCCTTCTGAAACATTTACATAAAAACGACGTCAAAACCATTTCTCCGGAAAAAATAGAACTGCCGAAAGTGCCCGGCAGGCAGGTGGAAGTTTTGAGCCGGGAAGAGTTGGACCGTATGTTCGGCGCAATCGACGTGACCAAACGAAACGGGCTTCGTGATCTCGCGGTGCTGCACCTGCTGTATTCCACTGGGCTGCGGGTAAGCGAGCTGAGCAATCTGAACCGGAAAGATGTAAACCTGGATTCGAAGGAATTTCGCGTGGTCGGCAAGGGCCGCAAGGCGCGGATTGTTTTTATTTCCGATATCGCAGCCGGCCACTTGAAAGCCTGGCTCGACTCGAGAAACGACAACTGGACGCCGCTTTTCGTGAGCAACAGCAACCGCTCGAGGACTGACTCGCTTATCGGCGAAGACCGCAGGCTGGAGCCGCAGGCTATCGAAAGGATTGTGCGTCATATTTCGGTCCGCGCTGGCCTGGTAAAGAAGGTAACCCCCCATACTCTGCGCCATACATTCGCCACGGAACTGCTGAAGAACGGCGCCGATATCCGCTCGGTGCAGGAAATGCTGGGTCACGCCAGCATCACCACCACGCAAATTTATACGCACCTGACGAATAAGCGGTTAAGGGAGATTCATCAGCAATTTCACCGGTAAATAATCGGAGAACATATTTACGCCAGAGATCGGGCCGAGGCCCATTGGTCCCGCATTCGGATAAATTATTTCAATTTTCCCCTCCTCCATTCCGATATTTCTTTGTGGTTACCGGAAAGCAGCACTTTGGGGACTCTCTTGCCGCGGAAAACCTCAGGGCGGGTGTAATGCGGGTATTCTTTTTTCCGGTCGAGGGATTTGGAGAAACTTTCCTCTCCGGCTGAAGCCTCTTTGCCAAGTACGCCCGGAATCTGCCGCGCAATCGAATCGACCAAAACCATAGCCGGCAGCTCGCCGCCGGTAAGAACGTAATCCCCTATCGATATCTCTTCATCGATCCAACCGTCGATCACCCGCTGATCCACGCCTTCATAATGCCCGCAAAGCAGGATTATCCAATCATGTTTCTTGGCCAGTTTTTCTACTTTCGGCTGCATGAGACGCTCACCCTGAGCCGACAAATAAACCCGATGGGGCTTCAATCCTCGGTTTCGTCGGATTCTTCGGTTTCTTCGGTTTCCTTCCGTAATGACTTTCTCCAAACATTTCACTATCGGTTCCGCCATCATCACCATTCCAGCGCCTCCGCCATAAGGACTGTCATCGGCTTGCTTGTGCCGCCCGGAAGCATAATCCCTGATGTTATGAACGTTTACCTCGATCAACCCTTTGTTTTGGGCTCGTTTCAAAATGCTCCCGGTCATGGGCCCCTGGAACGTTTCGGGGAAGAGCGTGAGGATGTCGAAACGCATCGGCAACGATGTAAGATATAAGACATAAGACATAAGTATCAAAAAACTCACATCTTATGTCTTATATCTTATATCTTTCTTAAGTATTCATCCTGTTAACTTCCGGATCTTATGGAGTCGCCCCTGGTTGACGTCTGTATCCCCGTTTACAAACCCAAAGCCGAACATTTAGGTCAGGCCTTGAATTCCCTGATGAATCAGAGTTTTGCGAGATGGCATGCATGGATCCGTGACGACAGTCCGGAGACAGGGGTGGAAAACATATTGATGCCTTTTGCCTCCGATAACAGGATCGGATTCAAAAGAAACGCCAAACGACTGGGAATAGGAGGCAACTGGAACGCATGCCTGCAAGCGGGAAACGCCCCGTATGTCGCTTTTTTGTTTCAGGATGATGTCTGGAAAAACGATTATTTGGCTTCCGCCCTGGGAATCCTGGAAAAACATTCCAACGTCGGCTTTGTTTCTATGGAACATGAATATTCTTATGAAGGCGATATTCCGACCAGGCCGCGTTACGAGGAACTCAAGGATTTTTGCAACCGGGAAATCGCATCGGGGCATCACCTCGGACGAAATTTTTTGCGGCGGTGGATCGGATACGAGCTGTATCCCAACCTGATCGGTGAACCGAGCTTCGTCGTCATGCGGCGGGCGGCATGCTCGGCTGCCGGAATATTTTTGAAAGACATGCCGCAGTTCCTGGATGTGGAATACTGGACCCGGCTGCTCCAGGTGACGGATTGGTATTTCCTGCGTGGAAACCGGGGGACATTCAGGGTGCATGCCGATGGAACAAGCGCTTTGAATCACCGCTCCGGACAGGGGCTTTTTGACCGGCTGCGTTGCTTCGAAAATCTGACATCCTCGCTAAACGGCCAAGACCGCGCGCTCACCATCCAGGCAAGGAACAAGGCGCTGGAAACAATGGCGGCGAAATTTTTCAAAAAATTCGGTTCGGGAAGCCATTTCGTGGCCAAAGGAAGCGGATTTCTGCGTTTATTTTGCCTGAAGCATCCTTTTTTGATGACTCGGATCGCGCTGAAGACTTTTCGAAATCGGAGAAAAAGCGGGTAGCGTTTTGCTTCCGAAACCGGGACATTGTGTCCCGGATTTACTTGAAGTTCCTTCACCATTTCCGGGGCGCGGGCGTCTTGGGCTGCGAGTATATGAGCTGAAATCATACCTGATACTTGATACTTGATACCTGATACTTGATACTTATTTCCATATGAACCTCAAACAATTCTTCAAAACCGCGGTCGATTACTCGATCGATCACGATCCGCGTGGCCGAAAACAGGTCGAAAAACTTCTGGGCAAACAGGCCAAACGTTTCAATGAAGCCAAAGAAAAAGATCGGGAAATGATGGATGAGGAGCGCAATTGGAATCCATATTCCGACAGCCGGATAATAAGCGGCACCGGCGAAGAGGAATTTTCACGCCTGGCGGTCGGGATAGACATGGAGACCGCGGAATTTCTGCTGATCGACAATCTGCGGAAGAACGGCGAAAAGATCGACGGCGCTTTGATCCATCATCCGGAAGGACGCGCGCTGGCCGATCTGGAAAAATCGATGTCGCTCCAGATCGACGTTCTGGCTCAGACCGGTGTGCCGGTGAACCATTCCGAATCCCTGCTCCGTCCGCGGATGGACAAGATATGGAGATCGATCCATGCCGACAATCTTTTCCGCGCGGAGCGCGCGGCGGGGCTGCTCAAAATTCCCGCAGTCTGCTGTCACACCGTCACCGACAACCTGGTGTGGAGCTTTATGCAGAAAAATTTCTGCAAAAAGGAATTTGATGATCTGGGAGAAATAATAAACGCTCTGCTGGATGTGCCGGAATACAAGGCCTATGCGAAGCGCGGCAACCCTCCGATCATCGCAAACGGCGGAAAATCGAACCGTCCCGGCCGCGTATTCGCCACAGAATTCACCGGCGGGACCAACGGGCCGGAAGAATTTTTCGAAGCCCAGTCCCGCGCCGGAGTCGGCACCATCCTCTCGATGCACGTACCGGAAAAATCCTTGGAGGAAGCCAAGAAACATCATTTGAACATCATCCAGTGCAGCCATATCGCAGCAGATTCGCTTGGCATAAATCTGCTTTTGGACCACATGAAGAAAAAAGACCCGAAGTTGAGCTTCTTCGAGCTCTCGGGGTTTATAAGGGTGGAGAGAAAAAAGTGGTGAACCGAGGTTCAAAACCCAGAATTCTCCCCCGCAACCGGGACATCGTGTCCCGGAGGTGGGTGTGTGTGAGCTTCGCGTAAGCCCCGGGACACGATGTCCCGGTTGCGGATTAAAAATTAATTTGGATTTAAATTACATCCCCGCTTCCTTCAATACTTTCTCGAATACCGCCGGATGATGTATCGCCAGCTCGGAAAGCGATTTGCGGTCCAAAGTGATGTTCGCTTTCTTCAGCGCGGGAATGAACCTGGAATAATTCAAACCTTTGGCCCTGAGTGCGGCGCTGATACGGACGGTCCAAAGCGACCTGAAATCCCGCTTCTTCCGCTTGCGGTCCCGATAGGCGTTTTGACCGGCCTTGATGACGGCTTCCTTCGCTTTTTTTACCGTGCTGCGCCGCATGCCGCGATAACCTTTGGTCAGGCGGTGCAGGGCCTTTACCCTCCGATGCCGGTGGATTCCGCGTTTTACTCTCATTGATCACAGGTTGGGTATCAGATGTTGCAGCGCCCGCTCGTTTGTGTGATGGACCAGCTGCGTGCGGTTGATGCGCTTCTGGCGCTTGCTTTTCTGCAGTAACAGATGGTTGCGGCTGTTCCTTTTGAAGGTCAGTTTGCCGCTTCCGGTGCGTTTTAGACGCTTTTTCGCGCCGCTGTGAGACTTGAGCTTGCCCATACAGAGCTGGAAGTATAGAGAGAATCTTTTAAAACGCAAAATCTTTTCGTTTCAGTAAACCTGTTCGTGCTTTTTTCCAAAGAAGAACCCCGGCTGTCTCGCGGACATCATTGTACTTCTTACAAAAACCGTACTGTCCTGGTTGTTTTTTTTCGGTACTCTTTCGATAAACTGCATCACCCTTTGTAATTCTTCTCTGGCCCAATTACGCATTCGTTCCGAGGCTACAATCCGGTCAACCAGTTCGAGTCGCGGTAATAAACGTTTGCCGGCCAAATTGTTTCGTACTGAAGCCGCCAATTCGAAATCGGGTGGATCGCTGGTCATCGCCGCAGCATAAGCGTCAAAAACCCGCATCCAAGCGGATGATTCGTCTTCGGCCTCCGATAAAACTAATCTTTCCACCAGGGAGGAAATAGTACTTTATGAAATCTGCCAGTCAAGAACTTATCATTTTTTCGGTCTTAGTATCACGATGAAATTATTCCCCTGCCGCTTCACCGTCTGATCGACTTCGCTGACGTCGGAGAGACTCTGCACGAATTTATTCAGCTTCGAGATGCCGTATTCTTTGTTGGAAAGTTCCCGGCCGCGCAGGACTATCATGACCTTTACCATGTGCCGCTCGGCCAAAAATTCGCGGCTGCGGCTGGCCTGGCGGTCCAGATCACCGGTATCTGTCCGGTATCCGAACCTTATCACTTTGACTTCCGTTTGCTTGCTGTGGGCTTTTTGCCGCTTTTCTTTTTTCTTCAATTGATAGAGATAGCTGCCATAGTCGCCGATCTTGACTACCGGCGGCACGGCTTTCGGTGAAACCTCGATCAAATCCAGCCCCTGCTGCCTGGCTAACTCCAGCGCTGCGGCGGTTGTCATCTTTTCGGCGCCCTGCTCGGAAACAAACAAGACTTCGGTTACTCTGATTTGTTCGTTGAATCTCGGTCGATGCTGAAGTGTGTGGGAACGCTGGTATGAAAAGCGCTGTCGCAGGATTGAAGGGGGAAAGTTCGGGTAAAGGATGATGAAAAGCCGCCTTAAGGTCAAGAAAGAAAACAGAATGGCATGCAGCCCTCAGGAAATTTCTAATGCCGAGTCCCGACCGCTCTGCGCCACACTCACAAACAGTTTATGAAGATGTGGCATGGGCATCTTGCCCATGGGCGCACGCGGCGTCCCGCCCGTGCAAAGCACCGGTGAAGCGTTATCTGATTCAACCGCTTACCGGTTGTTCTTCATACCTTTATTTGCCATTTTTTGTATGACAAAAAAGTAATGACTCAAAGCCTGATGAAGAAAGGCAGATGAACATGTTCCGCATGGGCGGGGACGCCCATGCACCCACGGCCGAGGACGGCCGTGCCACGACATTGGTTTCTTTAACGGGGTCAGTGAGCACTTACGCGCCAGTCTTTGACTGAATATTAATTTTCTGGTATATTACCAGATATGAATTCACTTGCTCCTCGCAGCGAAAATCTCGCTGACCAAACAGAATCTCCGGATTTTAAAGACACATTCACCGTAGCTCTTTCCCCGCGGCCAAACTTATCATCTCCCGAGATTGACAACAGTGAAGCTATGTACGAACTACATAAACTCATTAAGCAGAGCGCATCTGACTCTGGTCTCGCTTGGTTACCACAGGCATTGGAAGCCTTTTTACGATCACGCCAATCGGACTTCGTTCCTGATTTCGGTCACATTCGAGGGTTACAGATCGATCAGCGCGCACAACGGGTACGACTACTCACGCAAGGCGAACAAACTGGTGCATTTGACCTTTCATTCGATGACCTTCGTCCGTATTCCCTCGAACTTCAGTTGAAAGATCTGGAGGGAGAGCAACCTGTTACATCAATGCCTTACTCCACTGAAATGGCAGAGGCAGTGAAGCAAATTACTGAGAGTGCCCGGTATCGATGGGATCTCATCACACGAGCCGCACGCTGTATCGCAATGGGGCACAGGCAAACGCCAAGTGGAAATCTGCGAGTCTCCACGGTTGGCCCCGACATGCTTTCATATCCTCATGGCATCGGTGTGTTTTTGGATAGAGAACCGCGTTCGCGGTTCAGTATTCTGAAGGTCACAGATGAGGAAGTTCCCCTCACAGAGAGAGAGCAAGCGCTTGAATCCGTTATTCTGGCTGCGAGTCCATCCGTAGACGGACTACCTCCAGAGTTGAGCGACTACATTAAAGGGATATGGGATGCGATGGATTTCCTGGAAAAGAAATATCCAGATCTGGCTCAACGAAACGGACGTACAAAAATGGAAGACATTTCTCTGTGGATTCGACGCGCAAATGTGTCGCTCTTCAAACAAACATCGGACGAATACGCAGCGCTCCAGGTGCTAAAAGCTTACGAACAATTGCGCATCCATACAGACTACGGAGCGGGAAAAGCAGGACTCATGGATTTCTTCCGCGAGAAAGGTAAATACCGCGAGCAAAGACCGTTCGAATATACGGGAGAAGACCGTACTGAGGGTTTAGAGCGTGTTCGGCAAGAATTGGACCGTCTACAAACTGCACTCAAAATTTTCGCTGAAGTCATGGCCAAACATCGTGAAGTAATCCTCCAAGCTCTTCCCGCTGAATTCAATGACTGGTGGAATCAAAAACGCATGGAGCGAGCACGAGGAAGTATCGAAAAATCTCCTCCAGCCTTACCGAGTCCTCAGTGAACTTAGAATAGGTAGAAACCTCGATTTCTGGATTGATATTGGGACTTAGACATTGATGTTTTATTACGTGAAATGGATGAAAGTCCTGGCAGCAAACCTCTCATTCCATCTTGGTACCTCCAAGGCTACGTAGCCATCGAAGTGATTTGACGACCCAGCTAAAAACCTTGTTTTGCTTTTCGAGCCTGTCAGAAAGATGTTCAACGGCAGTCTTGCCTTCTACTGTTACTTCGCTGCCCCGCCCGAATTTTTCTGAAGGTTGTTCCGGTGTGTGCATATGGGTGCTTGGAAAATTTCCTATGACGACTTTATTATGATGCCTTTTGAAAAAAGTGAACAGAGCAAAACTCTTGTCTCACCGAAAACGAGACTGAACGTCAAACCTCTTTCTCACCGAAGATGAGACTGAATAATGGGGGACTTTTCTCA
>MFXU01000013.1 GCA_001788965.1 Candidatus Peribacteria bacterium RIFCSPHIGHO2_02_FULL_51_15
GGTATGGAGTTCTTGGCTTGAGTAAACGCTACGCGGTACGAGATGATGCCGTTACGAATGACCGATTAGTTATGTTTTAAATGCAAAATGGTATAAGGTTCAGCGATTCTGCAAATCGATCGCGTACAGTTTCTTTTCATCCAACACATAGAGTCTCGTGTCTTCCGGATCGACGTACAGATCCTTCAGTTTCCCGACCTGTTCAGAATCCAGTATGTACTGTTTCAGGTACAGGGAATCACCCAGGTCCCCGTCGCCGGTGGTGACGACTATCCGTTTGTTCTCGGAATCCAAAAAGTAAAAATTTCCATTGGGTGCCGATTTGAAAATTTTGGTTACCCCGTTCAGCGCGTCGGGCGGGAGATTGCGCAGATTGAATGACTGTTTCTCGCCGTGCAGCAGCTTCACCACGTCTCTCGCCCCCTGTTTTCCGTCCACGGAAGTATCCCGGAGGATGTAAATCGGCCCGGTGATGGTCATGTCTATGGCTCCGGTCAGGTCTCCGTTTACATTGTATTCGGCAGGCGGGCCGTACTTCCCTGCCAGGTGCTCGTATTTGTAGATCTGTTTCCTTTCAGGAGAAAGGATGTAAACGTAGCGCAAGTAAGTTTTCAGATCGGCTCCGGTCACCCAGCCGGCCGGATCCTCGGTTTTTACGGTTTGAGGCTGGCCGCCGGCCAGCTCTATGACGCTGTTGCCGGTAGTCAGGAAGACCTTGCTCTGAAACCGATCCAGGGAAACCCCGTCCAGTATCAATTCGCCTACGCCCAGCTTGTCGAGTATTTCGACCGTATTGGTGTTCGAGGAAACCCGGTAAAGGTTTTGGCGGTCGTATACAATGAATTCGCCGTTGGGTTGGCCTATCAAACCCTGAGCGAGGATGTCGGTTTTTTTCGCTCCCAGGTTCGCCGCCACGCGCGGAGTAACCAACCGGATGACGCGGTTTATTTCTTCGCGTTTGGATTTGATCCTGTCCAAAAGTTCCAAAGCTTCGCTGCGGAACAGCCGGTTTTCGTTGGACATGACCTGGCGGGCCCGGTCCTCCGCGCGGGCCAGTATGGCATTGGCGCTGTCACTGTCCCCGGCGAGCTGGCGGTTATCCGCTGTCTGGATGTCGGTATTGATTTGTTTCACCAGATCGGCAAGCTCGCCCCGGGTCTGATTGCGCTGGCTCGAGAGAGACAGCTGGACCAGCATCCATATGACCAGGAACAATGCCGCGCTGCCGGCGAGAAGAAGCAGGTGCGCCCGCCGCTTCCTTTCCGGATCATACAGATCTCCCAGGAAGCCCTGGAATTTCTCCTTTATTTTACTGAAGATTGTTTGGGGCTTACTGCGCTTCGGACGGAGCATGGTAATAATTCCGGAAAAATCCAGGTTGCGGAAAAAACCGCCGAAGGCGGCCGCGAAACTGCGGCTCTTTGGGCGGGAACGGGGCAGTAGGCGGCCCAGCGGAGCAGCTTTCGCTTCGCGTAATTCCTGCGTCGGCTCCGGTCCACCCAGAACATGCATATGAATGAGGCAGGCGACCTCTTTTTCGGCGCTGAGTTTCGAGATAATGTTCTGGACGACGCCGTCTCCGGCGTGCTGAACCGTCTGGGAAAGTTGCGCCGGCGTAATCGACCGGAGCAGCCGCTGCGTGCTTATCAGGAAATGATCGCGCTCCTGTACCGGGCCGGAAGCGATATGCATGAATACCGAAGGCGGCTTGCCGCGGGAATATTCCGTGATCTGAGTCGCCACCCCTTCGCGGATTATATAACCCTCGGCCCGCCCGACATGCGACACATGCAGCACGCCGCCGCTTTCGAGCAGTCCCACTACGGCATGGACTTCACGGACCGCAGAACTCAGCAGGAAACCTTTGAGCAGGCCGTTCAGTTCTTTGAGCGCGCTCTCGAGCCTTTCGTATCCCTCGCCTTTGGCTTCCAGCACCGAATGCTGCAAGACACTGGTGCATTCGTCCCGCAGGTTGTCAGAGCCTTCGCTCCGGCCTTCGGAATGGATCAACATGAAGACACGGTCGCCTTTTCCCTCGCCCAAAACTACCGGCACCAGGAGAGTCCCTGCGGGTGCCTTCGTTTGCCCCGTAGATACCTCGAGCTTCATACAGTGTAAGAGGCTACAGGGAACGGCAGGTGGTCGCAACTGAAAAAGAAGAAAGGAAACCGGGGACCCCAAAGAAATCGAGTAAACCGAAGAATGCGGCTTTTCTTCGGACTCGTCGGACTCCTCGGTTTCTTCGGATTCCTTTTTAAAAAATAATAAATCATTATCCCCTAGCCAAAAAAACGATATGTCGACATTCCGACTTGCGTCGGTACCGAGATCGGAGTACGATGAAGTCTCTTGAGTATACGTCCCAACTATATTTTTTACACAATTACATGAAGACAGTAAATGAATGGATGCAAACCACGCTCCCAAAGGAGCCGGGTTCTTCGAGCATTCCAAAGTCACCGGCAGTAAATAAAGCGGCGACAATGGCCCAACCCAACCGGGTTTTTCCCAGACGAAACAAACCGCAACCGTCTCAACCCCAGCCGTTACGGGAAGGAAAGGGTCTGAAGATCTATCCGCTTGGCGGCTTCGAGGAAGTCGGGCGGAATACGGTAATAATCGATGTCGATTCCGATTTATATATTATCGATCTGGGACTTCAGTTCCCGGAGGAGGATATGCCGGGCATCGATTATCTCATCCCCGACATCTCGGCCCTGCGGGGGCGCGAGCACAGGATAAAAGCGATCCTCTTCACCCACGGGCATCTGGATCATATCGGCGCCGTGCAACACCTGCTGCCCTCGCTGCATTTCCCGCCGTGCTACGCGACCAAGCTGACGATGGGCTTCATCCGCAAAAGGCTGGACGAAGAAAAGCTCACTTCGCGCGCCAGGCTTTTCGTCGCCGATTATAAAAAACAAATACAAATCGGCAAGGTTTCGGTGGAATTTCTGCGGGTCACCCATAGCATTCCCGACTCGGCCGCCATCGCCCTGCATACGCCTTACGGGACCATCGTCCACACCGGCGATTTCAAATTCGATTTGACTCCGATGAATGAACCGCCGGCTGATTTTCAGAGACTGGCCGAGCTCGGAGACAAAGGCGTCCTCGCGATAATGGCCGACTCGACCAACGCGACGAAGCCGGGGAACGCCCTCTCGGAAAAAGCGATCTCTGAAAATCTGTTTCAGCTGATGCGGGAAGCCAAAGGAAGATTGATTTTTTCCACTTTCAGCTCGCTGCTCAACCGGATCAATCAGGTTATAAACCATGCCCGCGCGCTGAACCGCAAGGTTTACGTTTCCGGCAGGTCGATGGAGGAAAATATCGAGATCGCCCAGAATCTGGGATACATCCAGATACCGCGGGGACTGATCCGCAAGGTCGGACCGGGTATGGAAAAGCTGCCCGACCGCGAAGTCGTCATACTTACCACCGGTTCGCAGGGCGAGGAACGGGCCAGCCTGGCGCGGATGGGTCTGGGGACGCACCAGCATGTGCGAATCAAGCGCGGCGACACCGTGATACTGAGTAGCAATCCGATACTCGGTAACGAGCGCGCCGTAGCCAAGGTGGTGAACAATCTCCACCTCCTCGGAGCAAATGTCTTAACCAATCAGGAATTGTCGCTGCATACCACGGGTCACGGTTTCCAGAATGACATTTTGCTCATGCACCGGCTGGTGCGGGCGAAACACATCATCCCCGAACACGGCGAGCCTTATATGCGCGCGGCGCATGCCGATCTGGCGCGCTCGATAGGCTACCCCGAAAACCGGATCCACATGATGACCAACGGCGAAATGCTGGAGTTCGACGCCGAAGGCAATGCCCGCAAATCCAAGCACAAGTTTCCCGCAAACGACATCGTGATCGACGGACGGGGGGCCGGAGCGGAAGGCCAGAGAACCATGGACGACCGGCGGATGATGAGCAATGCCGGAATATTTATCGCGGTGCTCAAGATCTACTTTGACTCCAGACGCCTGGTTTCAGACCCGCTGCTTTTGTCGCGGGGTTTGATCTATGGCTCGGAGCAAACGCTTATAAACCAGGAGGCCACTTCAATTATCCGGAAGGCTTATGAAGAAAGCGTCGCCCGCGGCGAAAAAAGCATCGGCAACCTGAAGCGCGAAGTGACCGGAGCCTTGTTCCGCTATTTCAGAAAAAAACTTGACCGTGAACCGATGGTTATGCCGGTGTTGATTGAGGTATAGATTGCAGAAAAAATTTTTGAATAGCCGCCGATTTAAGTAATCGGCGGCTACTTCACGATTGCAATTCCTTCACCCATTTGAGCATATCGAACAAAACGCCTTTATTAAGGAACTTTGGTGGGAAGGGAACACCATGTTCATCGTATTCCGTTCTCGCCACTTCTTCGGAGGCGTTTGTCCGAACCGCAACACGAGCTTGGGCAAATGTGGGATCGGCGGAAAGAATGAAAGCGTAAATGGAAGAAGACGATGCAGTCTCACAAAATTCAAGATCAAGAATTGCCGCATCCAATCCTTGTGAGATAAGCGCTCGTACCCTGATGATTGCCTCTTCGATAGTTGCTGCCGTCACCACTTCTGCTTCCGGCAAGAAGTCTCGGAAGACAGACGTAACTTGCTCGCGCTCATGCGCACTGTCGTCTGCGAAGAATACGCGGAGAGGTGGCATAGCGGATGATTTTAATCTTCCACAGAAACATGTCAAGCCGCTCGCTGTGTTACGATTTACTCCGCGCTGCTCGCCGAAGACGACAGCGAAGAAGCGGAAGATGTTTCCGAAGATGCAGACGACGAAGAAGATGATTTTACTTCCCAGGGGCTCGGCAGCCCGCGCGTTCCGCGGCGCATCAAAATGCTTTCCTTTTGCCTCGTTTTGTTTCTCAAGGTTCTGCGACTCATTCGCTCCAGAGCCGGACGGCCGGGTATTTGCTGGACGGCCTTCATTCTCCGCGAAGCGGCGAACGAAACAGGTATGAGAGCCGCGGCGGCCAAAGTCGCGGTTGCGATTGTGATAAATTTTTTCATAAGAAAAAGGGGAGAATTATATTTATTCTAGAGATGGACCGGGAGGGATTCAACATTTTCATTCATATATTTTTTATGCCAATCTGCTGTTCCCAGCTTTTCAATTTACTTTATCTAATTTTCAGGTCGGGCGAGAACGCCCGACCTGATGCCAGGCGCGAACGCCTGACCTGAAACACGTGGATAATTTTTAAAAAATTAATTTATTTGATATAGGCCGGGCGTTCCCGCCCGGCACAAGCCCAGGCGTTCGCGCCTGGGCTTGAAGTCAAGTTGCTTCAATTCTATTGAAAAACGCTTTCCACTTTCCCCGTCAATTGCCATGCCTCATACGGTGTCCAGCCGCTTTTACCGTGCAAGGCGACAGGCGTCACCGTGAATTCCTTTTTGGGATCGACGATAATCAGCCGCGCCGGTTTGGTCTTCTGGATCGCTTCGCAGCCGAGACCGAAGATCCGGTTCGGGTTCTCAAAGCACAGCCGGAAAATGTCCTGGTATTTCAAACCGAATGCCGGCGGCGGCTTGCTTCTCGGATGCGGCCATCTGCCGGCGGCGGCGGTGAGGAGCAGCGGGAGCATGAGCTCCATTCCCGGGATACCGCTCGGAGCCTTCAGTGGCTCTGTGTTTCTCTTTTCCTGCAGGGTATGCGGGGCATGATCCGAAGCGATGCAGTCGACGGTCCCGTCCAGCACGGCCTGCCAAAGCGCGTCCCGATGTTCCACTCCGGCAATGGCCGGGTTTACTTTTATGAAAGTACCGAGATCGGAATAATCGTCCGAGGTGAAAAACAAATGATGCGGCGTGACTTCGCAGGTGACTTTCAGGCCGTCGTTTTTGGCTGATCTGACCAATTCGGCGCCTTCGCGCGTTGATAAATGAGCGATATGCAGGCTGACGGAATATTTGGCCGTAAACGCCAGAGCTTTTTCCAAAGCCCGTACTTCGGACTCCGGCGGCCTCAGGAGCGCATGGGCTCCGATGTCGGTGGCCGTAACGGATTTTTTGGCTTCGGCATTCGTTTCCGGATCTTCGCAGTGCGCGACCAGCGGGATCTTAAGTTCGGCGCAAGTTTCGAAAACACTTGCGATGACATCGCCTTCGGCGCGCAGGTCGCCGGTCGAGTGGTCCATAAAGAGCTTCACTCCCGGGCAGTGTCGCCTGAGCCGCCTATGCTCCAGCGAGTCCCCGGTCCACAAATTGCGGAGTTCCTGCAAATGAGCCGGTTCGGTCACGCCGAAAAAGAATTTTATATTCAGTCCGTCGATCTTCGCCGCCCGCCGTACTTTGTCGGCCAGCGCGACGACTGTGACCGTCGGCGGTATCGTGTTCGGCATTTCGCAAACCGTCCCGATGCCGCCGTTTAGCGCCGCGGCGGATTCGGATTCCATTGTAGCCTTGTACTCCATCCCCGGCTCGCGGAAGTGCACGTGGCAGTCGATAAGAAGCGGATATATGAGCCGGCCTGCGGCCTCGATCACCTCGGCGTTTTTCGGCGGATTTATTTTCGGTTTCAGTTCTTCTATTTCTTTGTTTACCGAAATTAGAACGTCTGTTTCAATCGTGCCGGAAGAGGAGACTATTTTGCCGCCGCGGATTAAGGTTTTTTTCATGCTGACCAATTGTAGCCGTCCAAATCCCAGGGGACAGATTCTTTGTTCCAACGGAGATGATTATTCAAGATGTATTTTCGAATTTGGTTCAACTCTTCAGTTGACCGGATTATGCGATCATAAAATCTGGTTTGCCAGGAGAATTCAGGACATAAGTTTTTTCGGATTTTTTTTGTACAGACTGTCTTGAATTGATTAATCACTGCACCCAGAGAACCAGATAACAATGTTCGTTTCTTTCTGTTTGTAGAGACGCCCCATTGGGGCGTCTCTTTTTCTATGTTTTCGCTTGAGACTATGTTTTCGCCTGAGACTATGTTTTCGCTTGAGACTATGTTTTCGCTTGAGACGCCCCAATGGGGCGTCTCTACGTCAGTAGTGAATTTTTTCGTAAAGATAAGAATTCCGTGCAAGTGGTCCGGCATAACAATGAATTCATCCAAAATAATATTGGGGTAATGGTTTGGGATCTCAAGCCAGTATTCAGAAGCGATTTTTCCTTCTTCTGAAAGAGCACATTTGTTTCCAAGGATTTCACCAAACCATTGCAATTTTTTCTTGCAACAAATTGTAACGAAATATAATCCGGCTGATCGATAATCGAAACCGGATAATCTGGATGTCTCAATTCGAAATTTTTTCTTATACAGTTTCATACAAGCAAATATTAAGCCTTCCCCAAAAGCATCGCGAGTAGCGCCATCCTCACCGGCACCCCGTTTCCAGCCTGGCGGAAATAGGCCGCGTTCTTCAGCGCGTCGACGTCGGTCGATATCTCACCCACTCTCGGAAGCGGGTGCATGACCGTCACCTTTTTGCCTTTCAGCATGGCGGCGGACAACACATATTTGAGCTTGAGCCGTTCGTATTCGCTTCGGTCGGCGAAACGCTCCTGCTGCACGCGGGTCATATAGATCACGTCGGCGTCCAGACCTAAGCGGATGTCGTCTGTTTCTTCGAAGGAGAGATTGTTTTCCCTGTAAAAACCGGTGACCTTTTCCGGCATGGTCAGCTCCCCCGGCGAGATGAGCGTGAACCGGACGTTTTTGAAAAGTCCGAGCAGGTAGCTGAGCGAATGGACCGTGCGGCCATAACGGAGATCGCCGACCATGGCGATATGAATGCCGTCGATGCGGCCGCATTCCTTTTCGATGGTGTAGAGATCCAAGAGGGCCTGCGTCGGGTGCTGGCCCGGGCCGTCGCCGGCATTTATGAACGGGATGGAACTGGCCGAAGCCGCCTTCTCCGCGCTGCCTTGTTCCGGATGACGCATCACGGCGATATCGGCGTACTGGCTGACCATCTGCAGCGTGTCCTCAATGGTTTCCCCTTTATAAAGCGAACTGAACTGGATGCCTTCGGCCGTGACCACCTCGCCGCCGAGGCGTTGCATCGCCGTCTCGAAACTCAGTCTTGTTCTGGTCGACGGCTCATAAAACAAGGCCGCCAGAATCTTTCCTTTGAGCAGCTCGTTGCCGCCTTTTTTCCTTATTTTTTCCATTTCCGCGGATACTTTGAGAATCTCCTCCGTATCGGCTCTGGTGAGCTGCCTGGTGGAGATGAGGTGTTTGAAGGGGAGGGGCATCGGAAAGAAGTATACCGAAGGGCATGCAAATAGGGCAAAAAGGAAAAAAGGCAAAAGGGCGAAAAATTCCTTCCGCCTTTTGCCATTTTGCCCTCGTGCCTTTTTGCCTTTCATCGTACGCTGTTTCCGTGTCCACCCGCGCAATAGCGACCTCGACGCTATGGCAGATAGCAAGCCAGTTCACGATGGCCGTGCTCAGCGCCGTATCCGTCAAATTCGTGGCCATGGGACTAAGCCGTGAGCTCGCCGGCGCCTACAACTCCGCGTACGGGTATCTCCAGCTCTTCGCGATCCTCGCGGATTTCGGTTTGTATGCGGTTTCGGTACGGGAAGTGGCGGTTTCCCGCGAGAAGGAGCGCGTGCTCGGCGGGCTCCTGGTCATCCGGACGGCAATCACGGTCATATCGCTCGGGACGGCGGTGATTGTCGCCTGGCTCGTGCCGGCCTGGCGCGGGAGCCCGCTATCCATCGGGATAAGCATCGCGTCCCTGGTGCCATTTTTCACGCTGCTGGCCGGAGTCCTGCGGACAGTATTTCAGATCCGATACAAAATGCATCTGGTTTTCATCGCTGAAGTTTTACAGCGGATTTTGACGACCGGCCTGATGGCGCTGGTCATACTGAGAGGAGTGCGTTTAAGCGACGATGTCCGGATTTACTCATGGTTTCTCTGGATCGGCGCCGCAGGCTCGCTGCTCCTGTTTGTTTTGTCCGTTTTCTTTGCCGTGCGTCTGATGCGGATACGGCCGGTTTTTGACCGGGTCCTCATCAAAAAGCTTTTGAAAAAAGCCGCGCCGTACGGCATAGCCTTTCTCTGCATCGCGCTGTACCGGCAGTTCGACATGACTATGATCGCGCTCCTCCGCGACGATTTTGCAGTCCAAAACGCCGCCTACGGTTTCGCTTCGCGGATCACGGAAATGACTTTTCTGGTTCCGACTTTCCTGCTCAATTCCACGCTGCCGATATTGAGCGAAAGGCATTCCAAAGGAGAACCGGTCAAAGGGCTGCTCGGCAAAACATTTTTTTTGATACTGATTTTCGGATCCGTATCCGCGCTGTTTTCGTTCTTCTGGTCGTGGCCGATCATGCGCCTTCTCACTGCCGAGGCTTACCTTTCCCGCCCGGGGCTGCCGGGCGCCGATACGGCGCTGAAGCTGCTCAGTGTTCCGCAATTTCTGAATGGGATGGTTCTTTTCAGTTTTTACGTTCTGCTTGCCAAACATCAATGGCGCGCGCTGGTTTCACGGATGATGCTTGCGGTGGTTTTATCCATCGGACTCAATCTGTATTTCATCCCCTCAGCCGGTTTTGTCGGCGCCATACGAACTTCAACGATCGTTCATGCGTTTCTGGTCATCGCCATTTTCCCTGCGGCCATTTCGGCCATGCCGGTTTCTTTTCCGAAAAAATTGATCGTCAAATGGGCGGGCTTTTCGATAATCCTTGCCCTGGGTCTGCGTCTGACCGCCCCCTGGCTCGAAACTCTTCCTTCCATAATCATCGGGCTTGCCGCTGCGACTCTGGCACTCGGCCTGCTGGGGCTGATTTTCCGGTTGAAAAATGATATAATGTAACGATGCTTTCGCAGATACTCAAATCAAATACCGTCAAACAGATACTGGGTGCGAGCGCCGGAATGCTGCTGGCCGCAGCCGCGTATTTTTCCATTCAGGGTTTTTCTTACCTGAAATTTAACCAGGCGCTTTTGGTCAGCCCGACAAATGTTTCCGACAATGCGCACCGGATACGCGTCAACGATAAAAATATTGATGACGAAAAACTCAGGACCATTGCGAGGAATGCCAAAAACGTTGCCGCCGTTTTAAAAGAGCAGAAAGCCGATTCCGCATCGGCATCGCTTTCCGGAGCGGACGAACGGAGCGAACCGGCTGCTCAGACGCTGTCGGCCAGACAAAAACGCCTGGCCTTGAGACAGGGGCAAAAATATTTTCTGACGACCGATGAAAAGTCCACCGCGGCTGACCGGATAAACCAATCCTCCAAACCTTACGTTTCCGTATTTCAGGCTGTCGCGTCGCCGGATGCGGCAAATACAGCATCGGTTGAAAGTACGTCGGCGTTACCGAGATCCAAGCCCGCGCTGCCGAATTCCGGTTTTGAGTTGAATGTATTGCTGGCGCTGACATTTTTGCTCGCGGGGCTGTTTCACCTGAAGCGAACGAAATTTTTTTAGTAAATTTAACGATTTAGCAATTTAACAATTTTAAAGATTTACGTAGTATCTCCGTATGATCTGGTACTTTGCTTTTTTCGCCGCGCTCGGTTTGGTACTCGGCAGTTTCGGCAATGTCGTGATCGTGAGAGTCGCAAATTCCGAGCGGCTCACCGGTCGGTCGCATTGTGTCGCGTGCCTGAAGAAAATCCCCTGGTACGACCTTTTTCCGGTTCTGAGCTGGTTGTTTTTGTCAGGGCGGTGTCGGTTTTGCCGGCGGCATATTTCCGTGCGTTATCCGCTGGTCGAAATTGTCAGCGCCCTGATTTTCGTCGCAGCGTTCGCCTGGTATCCGGAAGATTTTTCCAGAGCGCTGATAACCGGCGTCCTCATTACGGTGCTTTTTTTCACCTGTGTTTTCGACGCGCTATACCAGCGTTTACCGGATATTTTCACGATTATCATCGGATTTTTTGCGCTGGCGCTGGTCGGGATAAAGGGGGATTTCAAATCGGCTTTGATCGGCGCCGCGATTCCCGCGGTCTGGTTCGCAGTCCAGTGGCTTTTAAGCCGCGGCCGGTGGGTGGGCAGCGGTGATGTTTTCCTGGGAGCGGCGCTCGGGCTATGGCTGGGGCATGCGGGGTCCATAACGATGCTGGTGCTGAGCTATATAACAGGCGCGCTAACAGTCACGGCGTTTCTTCTGACCGGGAAGATCACGCCCGGGCAAAAACGTATTTCATTCGCGCCTTTCCTCGGGATAGGCGCAGTTTTGGCCTGGCTTGGAATTGGGGAAATGTATTTGGCGCTGTTAAAATAATAGGTTGGCTAAATCACCAAGGAACCTCTGAAAAATTGTTAAATTGTTAAATTGCTAAATTGTTCGCCCGTTCGATTAACTCAGGGCGACCTTATCTGGCACAATCATCTGTGTCATTCCGGGCGACCTG
>MFXU01000014.1:0-42003 GCA_001788965.1 Candidatus Peribacteria bacterium RIFCSPHIGHO2_02_FULL_51_15
AAAAAATAATTTACATGTTCCAGGCCGGGCGTTCCCGCCCGGCACAAGCCCAGGCGTTCGCGCCTGGGCTTGAATGGATAACACCCTGGCCGATAAATTCGCGCCTGGGCTTGAATGGATAAAACCCTGGCCGATAAATTCGCGTCTGGGCTTGAAATCGAACAAGCCATGTTCCGGGCACCTATTCACATATCCTCCACCGCATAAACATCGAAAGCCATTTCCTCGTAAGGATGAACGGCTTTTGCCTTTTCGATCACCTGCTTCAGGATTTTTCGTGGGACGATTGTCTCGATTTTTTCTTCTTCCACCGATGCAATTTTTCCTCTTTTTCCAATCGTCGGGTTTGATTTTTCATTGCCGCGGAAGCGGCCGATGCCGCGCGATGAAAATGAACAAAAGTCATAATTGCCGAGCTTCCCCGCGCCGGCTTCCCCTAGCGCTTTGCGAATGTTATCCGCATGGGTCAGAGGAACATAAATCACCAATTTCACGTTTTGCGTTTCCATAAAACAGAAGGAGGATAACAGGATTCATTTCACTGTACCTTGCCGTGGCATTTTTTGTATTTCTTTCCCGAGCCACAAGGACAGGGATCGTTGCGCCCCACTTTCGTTCTGTGAGCTTCGGCGGGCAAGCGGTCAGCTGGCGCTTTTTCTTTGAGAACGCTGTCCGGTGCTACTGAATTTTTAAGGTTTATGCCCATTTGCGTGAGCTGACCTTCGATCTCGGCGGCATTGGTCTGAAGCGAGCCCGGGTCCTCATCGGCCGGCATTGGCGGCGGGGCCAGGAACTGGGCGAAGTCGACCTGAAGCAAAGTCCGGACGGTGGTGGTCGCGATATCCGAGAGAAGTTTCTGGAACATGCGGAATCCCTGGTCCTGGTACTCGATCAGAGGATCGCGCTGGGCATAGCCGGAGAAGGCCACTTGCTCGCGGAGGTGCGACATTGCGTCGATATGGTCCATCCAATGCGAATCGATGGACTGCAAAACTATTATCTGTTCGGCCTTCGAGACAGCCTCTTCGCCGAAGTGGCGGCATTTTTTTTGGTAAAACGACAGCGCCATCTCAGTTACCAGTTCTTTTACTTCTTCCGGTTCGGCCATGGAATTCAAGTCTTCGGTGGAGATCCCCTGAGCCAGCTGCGGATGTAGCGTTCCCAGGTTTTCGCGGAGTTTGTCGATCTGCCACAACTCATGGTCGTTTCCGGAAACGCATTCATCGACGAAATTTCCAGCTTCCCGCCTGAGCATGGATATGACTTCATCCCGGATAGAATGATTCTCCCCGTTTTTACCATCATCATTTTCATCTTTTTCCCCGGCGATTTTAATCAGGAGTTTTTGCCGCCGCTTGTACATTATTTCCCGATGCTTGTTCATCACGTCGTCGTACTGGACGACGTGTCGGCGGATGTCGAAGTTGCGGCCTTCGACTTTCTTTTGCGCGCTCTCAATCGACCGCGACACCATGCGGTTTTCGAGCGGAACATCCTCTGGGACTTTCAGCCGCTGCATCATGGACTTCAGCCGGTCGCCGCCGAAAAGGCGCATCAGCTCGTCCTCCATCGAAACGAAAAACCGGCTTTCGCCCGGATCGCCCTGGCGGCCGGAGCGGCCACGGAGCTGGTTGTCGATCCGGCGGGCTTCGTGTCGTTCGGTGCCGAGTATGCAAAGGCCGCCGAGGTCTTTTACTTGAGCGCCCAGCTTGATGTCGGTGCCGCGGCCGGCCATGTTGGTGGCTATGGTTATAGCGCCGCGTGCCCCGGCTTTGGCCACTATCTCGGCTTCCTTCTCGTGGTGCTTGGCGTTCAGCACGGTGTGCGGGATCGTCATCTCGGTAAGAAGCAGGCTCATGGCCTCCGATTTCTCGATCGAGGTGGTTCCGATCAAAACCGGCTGGCCTTTTTCATATTTTTCTTTGGCGATTTTGGCGACGGCCTTGAATTTGGCGGCGACAGTCGCGTAAACCGCGTCGGGATTGTCCAGACGGATCATCGGTTTATTCGTGGGGATGACGATTACCGGCAGTTTGTAAATCGAGAGAAATTCTTCCTCTTCGGTTTTGGCCGTGCCGGTCATGCCGGCCAGTTTTTTAAACAGCCGGAAATAATTTTGGAAGGTGATCGTTGCGAGAGTTTTGCTTTCGCGCTGGACCGGGACGTTTTCCTTCGCCTCTATGGCCTGATGCAGGCCGTAACTGTATCTGCGGCCGGGCATCAGTCGTCCGGTGAACTCGTCGACGATTATCA
The DNA here is from genome assembly GCA_001788965.1 of Candidatus Peribacteria bacterium RIFCSPHIGHO2_02_FULL_51_15. GTDB lineage: Bacteria > Patescibacteriota > Gracilibacteria > Peribacterales > Peribacteraceae > 2-02-FULL-51-10. The sequence continues at coordinate 2,254 of MFXU01000014.1, forward strand.
CTTCGCCCTCTTTCACCACGTAATCGACGTCGCGCTGGTACATGGCATGCGCCCGGAGCGCTTGTTCGATGTGGTGTACTTCCTCGAACCCTTTGTCGGTGTAGATGTTTTCAATGCCGAGGAGCTCTTCCATTTTTTTGATGCCCTCCTCGGTCAGCGTCGCAGCTTTTTGTTTTTCGTCTTTTACGAAATGCGTGTGTTCCTGAAGCTGGTTCACATGTTTCGCGTAGAGCTGGTATTTCAAAGTGGATTCCTCGGCCGGCTGGCTGATGATGAGAGGCGTGCGGGCTTCGTCGATCAAAATCGAATCGACTTCGTCGACTATGGCGTAATCAAGTCCCCGCTGAACCTGGCGATCCACGATACCGGACATGTTGTCGCGGAGATAATCAAAACCGAATTCGTTATTTGTTCCGTAGGTCACGTCGGCGCTGTAGGCCAGTTTCCTTTCCTGATGGTCCAGCCCGTGGACTATGGTTCCGACCGTCAATCCGAGCGTTTTATAAAGGATGCCCATCCATTCGCTGTCACGTTTGGCGAGATAGTCGTTTACCGTCACTACGTGGACTCCCTTGCCGGCCAGAGCGTTCAGGTAAACCGGCATCGTGCAGACCAGTGTTTTTCCTTCACCGGTTTTCATTTCGGAAATCGCGCCGCGGTGCAGGACTATTCCGCCCAAAATCTGGACGTCGAAGGGGACCATATCCCATTTGATTTTTTGGGCGCCTGCTTCAAATTCTTGGCCGTAGATCAGTTCGCAGCCGCGCACCACGAGCGCGAAGGCTTCGGGCAGCAGGTCATCCACCGTTTCGCCCGAGCGGATCCGTTCCCTGAATTCCGCGGTTTTTTTCGGCAGATCTTCCAGTGTTAATTTTTTGAAGACGTCTGTCGCCCGGACGGCATTTACCTGTTCGACTTTCGGCCAGAGTTTCTTGAGCTCTTTTTCGTTGGGATCGCCGAGGATTTTGTTAAGCACTTCAATTATTCCCATGGGCTGCCACGATACCAGAGGAATGAGAACCTTACATCAGCTTCAAGCGGAGAGCTGCAAGTTTTAAGCTCAAATCAAGAGGGCCGATGCCGATTGTTGCGTCCGGATTATTGTGCTACGTACTGCTTCGTCAAGTTTCCGTTCTTGCTCCTCTGGACTGAGAGCTTCTGATGAGGAGACAATTTTTGGAATAATCGGGGTTTCAGTAGATTCCATGCTGGTAAGGGGGAAGCGGAAGAATAGTAAGCTTTTGTTTTAAAATTATCTACCTTCAAATCATCCGCCTCTGCCGTACCAGGGAGCAAGCGTTTTTTTCTGCCAGATACAATTTTTCAAGAGCGAAGGGAGAATATCGACGACAGGAAGGAGGGGTTTCAGGGGCTTGAATGTTTTCAATATTTTTTTGTGTTCTTCGATCAACTCTCCGAGATAGCAATTCGCAATCAGCTTTTGGCTTTTGGCGACAATTTCATCAATCGAAATCAATGTGGGATCCGGCCATTCTTTTGAAAGTTCTCCAAATCCGCGGATGAAGAGGAGGTTTTTTTTGGTGGAATGAAGCCATAAATAGCTATTAGCTATTAGCTTTTGGCTATTAGCCAATTGCCAATTACCAATTGCCGCTTCGGTTCTATAAAACCACAGATCACTCGAGTGGACCCCGGCGATTGGAATTTTCAAAGCCCAGCTCAGTGCGTTGGCCAGACTTATCCCGACTCTGAGGCTCATGAATCCTCCGGGGCCGGTGACGGCTAAAATATGCGTAAGGTCATCAAATCTCATTTTCTGCTTTTCCAAAAGGACTTTTAAAATCTCCACCAAGCGTTCTTCCGTATGGTCGTCCACTGCTGTTTGCGCTACGGTGCGTTCTTCACTTACGAGCGCGAATTTTTTTTCGGAGCCGGCCAGGTCGATAAATAAAACTTTCATGAATTGCTAAATGGCTAAATTGTTAAATTGTTAGCAAGCAATAACATGCCGACTCACTTGTGAACAATTCAACAATTTAACAATATAACAATCTATCGCAATTCCAATGCCGAATCCAAAGCTTTCAGTAGTGATTCCCACCTATAAACGCGCGGAAACTCTCAAGCAGTGCCTGGAGCATCTTTCAAAACAAACCGTCGCCAAAGAGATGGAGGTGATTGTCGTGAGCGATGGACATGATGAAAAGACGGCGGTACTTCTGGATAAGTATCGAGTATCAGGTATCGAGTATCAGGTATCGGGGGAAAGTGAATGGCCTTTTCAGATAAGATTTTTTGAAATAGAAAAAACTCAGCAGGGGAAGGCCAGGAACGAAGGAGTGAAAATCGCCGAAGGAGACATTGTTTTATTCATCGGCGATGATATTTTTCTGGCGCCCGATGCCTGTGAGCGGCATTTGAAAGCCCACGAGAAAAGCTATGAGCTACTTGCTATGAGCGATGAGAAAAAAGAAAGGCTCAAAGCTCAAAGCTCAAAGCTCAAAGCTGTACTGGGGTACACCACCTGGGACCCTGCCGTCGGCATCACGCCGGTGATGAAGTGGCTGGAGACCTCCGGATGGCAGTTTGGTTACCTCATGATCGAGCCTTATAAAAATTCATTCGTCCCTGCCGGTTTGCAGCACAAATTCACATATACGAGCAATATCAGTCTGCCACTCGAGATCGCTAAAAACTTCCCGTTTCGCACGGATGTTCACCTCTATGGCTGGGAGGACATCGAGTGGGGATTGCGTTTAAAAGACGCCAGTGTACGGCTGTTTTATGAACCGGAAGCCAAAGCGTTGCACCATCACCGGATGACGCTTGAAGATTCGCTTAAGCGGATGGAAACCTTGGGTCAGTCGGTTAAAGAAATCGAAAAAATTGTTCCCGGATTTGACCGTAGACCTCGGGGCATCAAATTATTTCTTTATAGGATTGCAGCGCTGATGCCGACGATGGCGGGGAGGCATAGAAAGGGATTTTTGAAGGGACTTGACAGTAAAATATAATAGTGAGAAAATTCTTTTCCTTTCTCAATATTTCATTTACAATCCCCAATTTTTTTTATGTTAACAAAAGAGCATTTGGAAGATAGGGTTTTATCTCGTGCACAAGATGTGTGTAATACCACTTCGCGTTTAAAACGTTCTTAATCAGACGCGCTGGCGGTATGGAGTTCTTGGCTTGAGTAAACGCTACGCGGTACGAGATGATGCCGTTACGAATGACCGATTAGTTATGTTTTAAATGCAAAATGGTATAAGCTGGTCGATTACGGGAACTTTGATAAAGCGGCAGAGTGCCGGTCTAGACTTAGCAATGAGGATAAGGTCATTTTTTTAAAAATCGCTCCAAATCCTTCTCCCCAGCAAGAAGCAGCCGAAGCTGGAGTTCAAATGCATCCAGATGGTGCCGAATTTGTAAAAGCCAGAAGGTCGGCTTATAAATTGCTTCGTACTGCTACGGCTGAAGAACTCGTAGAGGCATTTCGGGCTCTGGGAACTCTGCAAGAAGCCTTGAGCTTGATTGAAGCAGGTCGAAAAGAGACTGGAAAAAGAACCGAGGCGGTGATTCCGGGCGTCGGAGAAACGGCTTAAAAGCTGATTTTTGTCGCCTTTTTCTTGTCTCAGACAGCATTCAAGGGTACGCTCAAGATACTTTCCAATGTTCACTATGCCAAAAGATATTTCCATCAAAGAGCTGAGAGAGAATCTTTCGGAGATTGCCGATCGCGTTGAAAAAGGGGAATCATATCGCGTTATACGCCGTTCAAAGCCGTCGTTCTACATTCTGAAGATCGATGCGGAAGCTCCAGAGGAGGGCTGGGAAACCGTGGTGGATTTCACCGACGGCGGAAAAAAAACAGGCATGCCGGTGGAGGATGTTATGAAAATTGTTAACAAAATACGGCGATAGACATGGGGAAAATCGAAAAGCAGCTTCGCAAAATTCCGGAGAAGTACCGCGAGCGCGTCTTTTCGGCGATCGGACAACTCATGGCGCGGGATTTCTCCGCGCTCGACCGGAAGCAGCTTAAAAGATTCGAGAATATTTTCCGCATACGTATCGGAAATTACCGCATTATTTACCACGACGATGGGGACAAAATCATTTTAAAGGCGATCCGCAGAAGAAATGAGGCCACTTACAATGATTTCTGAATAAATTGAAGTATGCCGCGATCCTTCACCCATTCCAAACGACGGTACGATCGTGCACCTTATAAATTCATTCAATCAATAAGCAAATTTCCTTGTTTAAAGATTCGGACGCGGTAACATATGTTCAGTTGAGATTGTATTTCGCACTATCCTGAGTATCGGGATGGTGATTTCCACGTAAAGCCGGCTTCGCCGGCCACGTGGCACAGCCCTTTCCCCATCTATATATGCGTGCCTCATTCATTGCCGCAATAAATCAGCTCTGTTCCGAACGGAATGTTAAGCCAGACGACGTGCTGGAAGCCGTACGCCAGGCCATCGCCACCGCGTACCGCAAAGACTTCGGAAACAAGGAACAGGAAATCAGGGTCGTGCTTCGCGAGGATCAGGACATGCCCACGGTGCTTCTGATCAAGGAGGTCGTGGATGACGTGCTTAACGAAAACTTCGAGATCAGCGTGAAAGATGCGAAGCGGGTGAAGCCCGATGCCGAGATCGGCGATGAGATCGAGATCGATGTCACTCCGGTCGGTTATGGCCGCATCGCGGCTCAGGCGGCCAAGCAGGTGATAATACAGAAACTGCAGGAATCGGAGAAGAAGAGCCTCTTCGAGATGTTCAAAGACCGGGAAAATGAATTGCTGACGGCCAACGTGACCAAGGTGGAACCGAACTGGGTTACTTTGGAAGTCGAAGGCATGACGGTATCGCTGCCGTGGAAAGAGCAGATACCGGGCGAACACTATTACACCGGCAAGCGCTTGCGAGTTTACTTGGATAAAGTCGAGCTCACCGGCAAAGGTCCGCAGCTCAGGATCTCCCGGACGCATTCCAATCTGGTAAAGAAACTGCTGGAACTCGAGATCCCCGAAATCCGGAACGGCGACGTCCAGATCATGGCTATTGCCCGGGATGCAGGGATGCGTTCCAAGGTCGCGGTGAAGAGCAATGATCCGCGGATCGACCCCATCGGCGCCTGCGTCGGACAAAAAGGCGTGCGCATCCAGGCGGTAATGGAGGAGATAAACGGCGAAAGAGTCGACATGATCGAGTGGTCGGACGATCCGATCAAATTGATTTCGACGGCTCTGCAACCGGCTTCGATCTCGGCGGTGATAATCGTAAACGCGGAATCCCATGCCGACGAGGACGGCCGGCTGGTCAAGAAACGCGCGGCGGTTTTCGTCGAGGAAGCCCAGCGGCCGATGGCCATCGGAAAGAAAGGCCAGAACATCCGGCTTGCCACCCAGCTGACCGGGTTCGAGCTGGATATGTACAACTATGAGGAATTGCCGGCGTTCAAGGCGAAGCTGGCCGAGCTTCGGGGCGAAGAAGTGGCGGTGGCGGTTTTGAATGCGCCGGCAGAGGAAGAAGGGCAAGAGGGCAAAAAGGCAAAAGGGGAAGAGGAAGAGCAGCCCACTATCGAAGAAGCGTCAGGTGAAGAGAAGAAGGAGGCAGCTTGAAAATTTAAATTTGCGTAGAGACGCCCCATTGGGGCGTCTCTACAAACGTTTTGCGGGTCTACTGACCCGCGGCTGTTTTCATTTCAAGCTACAATCACCCCGATGAAGTTTCCGAACATTCCCCTTCTGGTTCTCGACACCGAAACAACCGGTTTCGTGCCGGGGCTGCACCGGGTGATCGAATACGCCTGCATGGAAATACGGGGCGGTGAAATCGTAAGTGAATTCGACACGCTGATCTCGCCCGAAGAGGATGAAATCCCCCCGCATGTTCAGGTCATGACCCAGATCCGGCCGGAGGACATGAAAGGCCAGCCGGCTTTCGGCGAGGTTTTTGAGACGCTCGAAAAAATGTTGAAAAAGGACCTGATCATTGTCGGTCAAAATATCAAATATGACGTCTCAATGCTGAAAGGCGAAGGATGGGATTTAAATGATTATCCGATGATCGACACGGCTATGCTGGCCTCACTGGTTTTTCCCGAAATCAAAAGCTATTCGCTGGGATACCTCAGCGCGGTTCTGGGCTTGAGTCACGCGCCGAAGCACCGGGCGCTCGGGGATGTGCGGGCTACATCGGAGCTTCTGTCAAAATGCTTCGAACGCCTTCTCATGTTGCCGGGAAAAGACATCGAAACACTGGCCGGTCTGGCAGGTCGCGGGCCGGAAGGTTATCGGCGGTTTTTCCGCTCACTTGCCGATGCATCTGAGGGAAGCCGGCCCCGGCCGGAATGGCTTTCACTCGTGCGCCGGCATTTTTTGGCAGGCAAATCGGACCGAACCGTGACGATCGGCCAGCCTCCTCCGGCTAAAGTGCAGGTTACTCAGGAATCACTTGATCCGGCTTTCCTGCCGGCCGTCATAAAAGGAGCCGGCAAAAACACCTGGGTCGCCGCAAAAAACGTTGATTCACTGATCCGCCGGCTGCCGGAGGATTGCGCTTTTAACGCTTTGCCGTCGCCCGATTTCATCCTGTCAAAAGCGGCATCTGAGACTTTCCTGAGCCAGGACAGATTCACCGATGACGAAGTCATTCTGGCGATGAAGCTTAAGTTATTTTCTCCGAAAACCAGGGCCGACCTGCCGCTGCATGGAGAAGAAAACCACATCTGGTCGGCCAAACTGGCCGCCAATTCCGAAAGTCCGGAATACTTTCTCGTGCTTGAGGCCGCCAAAACGGGGCCGGTTTTGCTGAGTCACTTCGAATTACTCCATCTTGCCGAACGCCCGGCCGCGCTCCCGCCTGAAGGAGCACATTTGATAATAGATGATGCTTCGATGCTGGAAGATACGGCGACGCAGGCGCTGGGCTGGCTGTGCCTGCTGCCGACGCTTAGGGCCGGGGCGGAAGGCAATCCATTGCTCACAAAATGCGCCGATCTGGTGGAGCTCTGGATTGAAAAAACGCGCGGCGGGCTCGATCGCAGATACCTCGCTGAAAACGATCTCGAGACGAAGGAGGCGGCAGGCCTGAGGAGCATCCTCGGCGAAGTCATGGACAGAGAGCTAAAGCACCCGGCCCGGCGGGCGCTGGATGATTTGATGAAAATAATGGACATAAAAAATCTCGGGGGGAGGATCTGCTGGATCGAAGCATTCATCGACGGCAGCAAATCCATCCGTTCCGTCCCGGAAAATGTGGCCGGGCTGCTGGCGGAAAAAATTTACAGCCGGTTCCGCACGACTCTCATCGTCCCGAAATCAAGCCAGGAAAATACGGGTTTGATCATCCCGCCGGGCCAGGAAACAGCCGTGGCGCCCCCGGTCGATTTTGGCTCACCCGAGGCCGAAGTAGTTTTTTCGTCCCAGCTGAAAATAAACGATTTTATCGCCGAACCGAAAGGGAAAACCGTTTTTCTGGCATCGAGCAAGAGGACTATCGAGGACATTTATATCAAACATGCGGAGCAGGCCGAAACAGCGGGAGTCACTTTGTTATGCCAGGGTTTTTCCGGAGGGCAGAGCCGGATGCAGGCCGAGTTTTCGGTCGCGCCTGCGCCCGCAATTATTTTTATCACGCCCTGGATTTACGAAACATTCGAGCTCCCTTCGGGAACCCTCGACCGCCTCGTGATCCAGGCTTTGCCTTTTGACCATCCGTCACATGCGGTTTTCAACCGGAGGAGCCAGAAGTTTCAGGATCCTTTCATGGAATATTCGGTGCCACGGCTCCGGCACCGGCTTTTCCGATTGATTCGGACATTTTGCCGCCACGCCAAACAGGGCGGAACCGTGGAAATATTGGATGAACGTATAACGACCAAAGCTTACGGAAAAGAGCTGAAGGCTTATCTCACTTCGTTATTGCCGGAAAAGAGGACGGAAGCGGAAACTGGAAAGCAGATGCCGATTTGGGGAGGCAATTAGCAATTGGCCATTAACAGTTGTGATAACAATTGGCCTTTTTAGCAGTTGGAAAAATCTGGTAGTAGCAGCCAAAAAACAGTTACCTGTAATTTTTTTATTGGCAAATCGTCTCCGCATGTATAAAAATACAACCATGGAAACCTCACCCTCATTCTCCAGGCAAGACACTTCATCCAAATCCAGGGAAATCAAGAGATGGGATGAACGGCCGCCTCGACCTACTGAAAATCCCAAAGTCGACCAAATGCTTTTGGAAGCCCGAGCAGGCTTAAGAAATTATTCGAGCGTCGCGGCTTATATAGGATTTCCGACGTCCTCAGTCGGCGCCCCGGCCTCCAAGAACCGTGAACAAAGTCCGCCACAGGATCCAGAGGTCGAGACCCAGCGACCAGTCCTCGATGTAGCGCATGTCGAGGAGAATCTCCTCGTCGAAGCTTAGCTCCGACCGGCCGGAGATCTGGGCCAGTCCTGTGATGCCGGGGCGGACAGTAAAGACCCTGTGTTGCCTTTCGGTGTAGCGGGCGACTTCGTCATGAAGATGCGGCCTCGGTCCCACGAGCGACAGGTGTCCGGCCACGACGTTGAATAGCCCCGGCAGCTCATCCAGGCTCCAGCGGCGAAGAAAACGGCCGATGGGAGTCGTGCGCGGGTCGCCTTTTATTTTGAAAAGCGGGCCGTCTCTCCGGTGCGAAAAACATTCCAGGTCTTTCTTTTTCAAATCGGCGTCACGGCACATGGTCCTGAATTTCAAAAGCGGTATGCGCCCGCGCCCGTATTGGCCGACGCGGTTGCTGACATAAAAAACAGGCAGACCGGACGTAACCAGAACGGCGCAAGCGATGATGAAAATAAGCGGGCTTAATAGACCCAGGAGAACCGATCCAAAGACCAGATCTATACCCCTTTTCCAGACGCGCCCCCAGCCGTCGAGCGGCGTCGGTTCGAACCGCAGCATCGGCGTAAGCCCCAGCCGGTTAATGGAAAGCTGATGCGGGACATCGGCAAAAAGCGGCGGCAGGAAAGCATATGTCACGTGTCTGCTCCGGCAGAAATCGACGAGTCTCAAAGTGTCTTCGTTTCCCGGGTTCGGGTCGGTATGCAGTATTAGGTCCAGCGGTTCCCGTTCGTGCATTTCGCTTACTTCGACAAATCCGGGCACATGGCCCAGGTACTGGAAACGCAGATCTTTCAAGAGATTTTCGCCGACACTTCGCGGCAGCATTGTAAGCCCGCACGAAAGCACCGCCCGCGTGCCTATTCCGCGGCGAAGAAATATCCGTTGAATAAGCAGCACCACGCCCCTCAGGGCAATAACGAAGAAAGTCAGCAGCGCCGTGGCCTGAAGCAGGAGTACGCGCGAGAAAAAGAGCTGACGCTCTATGAAGAAGAACCAGGCGATGACCAGCGCGATCCAAAGGCCGGAAGCCACGATCACCCGTCCCATCTCGCGCCAGGGACCCAGCGTGATCCTGAGTGAATAAAGGCCGAGCCCAAGCAGCACGAAGAGATAAACCCAGGTGGCCGGAAGGGCAAAATGCATCAGGTAATAATTGAATTCCGGTAAAGTCGGCGAATTTGAAAGAAGATTGAGCCGGGGGATCAGGTCGATGTTCCGGGTGCGGAGGAAATAAGCGAAAAGCAGCGAAGCGAACACGGCCATAAAATCGACCGGCACGCGGATGATGCCGAAAAGGATCTCGGAACGCTTCATGCAGGGAGGAGTTTATACCTGAAATGGAGAGTGCTACGGTGGGCAGCCTACGCGTCGCGTAGGCTGGAGCCGCTTCGGGGATTTGAACCCCGGACCTGCTCATTACAAGTGAGCTGCTCTACCACTGAGCTAAAGCGGCATGTGGTAACAAAATTAAGTATAGATTTTAACATGGCAGAAGGACAGAAGTGAGTTTTTTTTCTTCGTAAAATGCGGGTTGCCCCGCATTTACGCCTGTACTTCGTACGCCGGATTCTGTCCGGCTTCGTCCGCCCGAGGCGGACTACGCCGAGATGACCATCTATCTGGCCCGCGGATATTCTCAGCGGATCTACCCCACTTCGCCTTTCGGCTTCGCGGGGATTAGCGGAGGGGTGGCCGGAGCGACGGAATCATCGCTTGATCTGACCACCCAAATCCTCCTTGCAGCACCTAGAAGTTTGCCGTGATGCCCCGGATTCCCCGGGGCCAACCCCGCACGCACGAGTGCTGCGGGGACGTTTCATATCATCCGCCTGAGGGCGGACTGCTCGTCTCTGTGGCACTTGTCCGCATGCAACTTTACCGGATATATGTTGCATGGGTGGGCGTTACCCACTAGGCATTCCATTGCTGTCCGGACGTTCCTCCCCGCGGAAGCGGGGCGGTCATCTAAAGAACAGGAAACGTGATTATCGCATTAATAGGATGAAAAACAAATTTTATTCTCCGGTTTCCCGGACTCTTATTTGTTATTACTTTCCTTATCTTTTTATTTCGCCATCTAATTTTTTTTAGTAGATTCTGTCTTATTCAGCTCAACAGGTACCGACAATTCAAACGTCGTGCCGGTTCCTTCCTTGCTGTGAAATGAAAGCTTTCCGCCGATGCTTTCGGCGGCGATGTGAGAGATATACAAACCGAGGCCCGAGCCTTCCGCATCTGAAAGGCGGGCATTCGTTCCGCGGAAAAGTTTCTTGAAAATCTCGGGTTGCTGGTTTTCCGGTATGCCTATCCCGCGGTCCGATATGGAAAACATCACGGTTTTCTGGGGGCGGTTCAGCGCGATAACGGCACTGACCGAAGTGCTTTCCCGGCCGTATTTTATCGCATTATTCACCAGATTTTCGAGAATCAGAAGAAGCAAGCCCCGATCAGAATAAATTTCAGCCGGATTGGCGCAATGTACTTCAACAGTCATTTTTTTTCTTTTCAGTTCCAATTTGAAAGACTCTTTTATCTCACTCAAAAGTTTAGCCACATCGACGGCTTCGGGCTTTAACTGTATTTTTCCCAGTTCCAGGCGTGAAACGTTCAAAAGCGCGTTGACGAGATGCACCATCCGGGAATTTGAAGCCGTCACCTCCTCGACATATTGCTCCTGCTGCGAATTCAGGGAACCGGCGTCTTTTGCAAGCAGCATTTCCAGATACCAACGCATGGAGGAAAGCGGGGTTCTCAGCTGGTGCGAGACCAGGGTAATGAAATCGGATTTCATGTGGTCGATGCGGCGCTCCTCGGTGATGTCCCGGAAAACAGCGACCGATCCCAGGCACTGACGGCCTTTCAGTATCGGTGTGACCCTGAGATGCAGGGCGCTTTGGGTGCCGTCGCGGCGAAAAAGCGCGAATTCGGGGTCAGTCAGCGGATTGAAGCGCTGCTTGGTCCGGACAACTTTTAAAATCGGATGCTCGGTGGGGGGAACTTCCCTGCCGCTTCTGTCGGTGATCTTCAGGATATCGGTTGAGTTTGAGCCCGTTACATTTCCGGAGGACCAGCCGGTGAGAAGCTCGCCGTTTTTGTTGAGATAAACCGCTTTCCCGTTTCGGCCGCTGACCAGCAGCCCGTAATCGATGCTTTCCAGTATCGCGGCGTCTTCGGCGTGCTGGGCTTGCAGGGCACTTGTCCGCTCTCTTACTTTTTCTTCGAGGTGGTCATGCGCCTCGCGTAGCCTGCGAGTGAGGTTAAAAGCCGCCCGGTCTACTATTTCCAATTCATTTCCGGTGAATATCGAACGCCTGAATTTCCATCTGCGGGTTTCCAGATTGTTCAGTTTACGGGCGAGTTCTTCGAGGGGCGAGACTATATGGCGGGCCAGAACGAAAACAGTGAATGAGAGAAGGGTGACCATCATCAAACCGCTTCCCATCAGGTTGGCCGCCAGCCGGAACACGGGTTCCAAAAGCTCGAACCTGTCCATCTGAACGATTATCGCCCACTTGATCGAAGGCAAATGCCGGTACGCAGCCAGGACCCTGATGCCGGAGTAATCAACAGTTTCGACCGAACCCTCTTTGCCTTCCAGGGTTTTCATAAATAATTCCGAGCGGTCGTCGATCTCGGCGAGACGGGTCAGGTTTGGGCCTGCAGGGGTGTTATTTGAGTGCAATAAAACCAAACCGCCGGAATCCTCGGCAGCCAGAATGATCTCGGCGGTTTTTCCGAGATAAGTGGTTTCGAGCAGACGGGCGATGAGTATGCCGGGGTCGAAAATCGCGATCAGTGTGCCGGTTCTATTGCCGGCGCGATCAAACTGGGGAGTCGCTATCAGATAAGCGGACCAGCCTGTGCTAAAGCTTCGGCTGGCTGGCCAGTCTTTATTTTCGAATACCGGGAAAAAAAACGTCCGGGATTCGTGTTTAATTTTTTCCATCACGGTTTCAGGCAAGGGATCGACTTGTGTGTTCCCGGGAGAGAGACGGCTTATCTTTCCGGAAGAATTTATCAGCAAAAGTTCTTTGAATCCTATGAGATTCATAACTGACGGGAGCGTAGTTAAAAGTGGATCCCGTCCCAGGATCGCCAATTGCTCGCGCTGTCTGGAGATCGTCATTTCAAACAGATACTCTTTCGAGGAAGCCGCGAAATCGAGCTGTGCCGCCGTTCGCATCTTCAGTTCGCGGCCGGTAAGATAAAAAGTCGCCGCCATTACGGCAAAAACCGTAAAAAGCAGCATCGCGAAAGACTCCAAAAAAAGCGTCGTGCGGATCGAATGAAATTTCTTCGCCTGCCCTGGCCTATGTGAAGGCATAAATCATTATATTATAGCAGAAAAGTGGAAGCCGGAGAACTTTAAAAAGGGTAACTGCTCACTGACCTTGCAGAAAATACCGCTAACCTTGCCGCCTCACCCCCTGCCCCTCTCCCGCATTCGCGGGCGAGGGGAGCTCCGCTTCACCTCCGAATGAAGTGTAATACGGATTCCTCTCTCCCTTTTTGGGAGAGAGGTGGCGCCGCAGCGCCGGAGTGAGGCGATGGCTGCAGAGTCAGTGAGCAGTTACTAAAAAGGAAACCGAGGAATCCGAAGAAACCGACGAAACCGAAGAAAGGCGGCTTTTCCTCGGACTCTTCGGATTCCTCAAAAAAACCCCGGTTACCCGGGGTTTTTAAGTAATTCCTAATCAGTCTCAGATTATCGTGTAACCGAGATTGTGGCACTCTGTTCGGCCTCGAGAGCAGCGACAGTCACGCGGGAGGTGGTGGCGTCTTTGGAAATCGTATAGTCGGTCGAGACACCGGCGACATCGGCCTGAGGATCGTTTGGCAGAGCCACGAGATAAGAACCGGTCAAAACGTTCAGATTGACTAGGCTGGTGCAATCGACGTTTACGCCGCTCTTACAGATTTCGGTGCCGGAAGTCGGAATAGCAGCAGGCAGACTGCCGTTGTTGTCGATCGAGTACTGGTAAACGGCGTTCAGGATCGTGTTGACGTCGGCGCGACGCTGTGCGTTTCTGGCATCCCCGAGTTGTTTGGTCGGGTTGATCGCCACGATGACGATGGCGGCCAGGATCGCGATGATCCCGATGACGAGGAGCAGCTCAATGAGCGTGAACCCCCGTCGGAGCGAACGAATGGACATGTGAAGAGGAGGGGAAAAATAAAAAAGACATAAGCTCTTTCGGAGCGGACATGAGTATAATCTTTGTTTTGGGTGCGAAAGCCTAAACTGCTTGGCAGGGGAGGAGAATGTTATGAATTAAGGAATCAAAGTTAAAGGCAAAAGGTTTACGTTTTGCCCTTTTGCCTTTTTTCCTTTTTGCCCTGATCAAAAAACCCCGGTTACCCGGAGTTTTTTTGTTGACGAAATAATTCAGATTACCTGGTTACCGAGATCGTCGCACCCTGTTCTTGGCCGGGTGCCGCGACCGTCACGCGCTTGCTGGTGTCATCGCGGAAGATCGTGTAGCCCGCGCTGTTGCCGGCTGCGTCAGCCTGCGGATCGCTCGGTACGGCGACAACGTACTTTCCGGTCACGACCGTAAGGTCAACCAGACCTGTGCAGGAGGAAGCACCGGTCTTGCAGATCGGGGTGACAGCGCCGGAGATCGTCGCTGGCAGGTTGCCGTTGTTGTCGATCGAGTACTGATAAACCGCGTTAAGGATCGTATTGACGTCGGCGCGGCGCTGCGCATTTCGGGCATCGCCAAGCTGTTTGGTCGGGTTGATCGCCACGATGACGATGGCCGCCAGGATCGCGATGATCCCGATGACGAGGAGCAGCTCAATGAGCGTGAATCCCGGCTTAAGCGAACGAAGTTTCATGGAAAATAAGGGGAAAAAAGATAGAAAAAAAGATTTGTCCCACGGACAGGAATGCATTCTACTATTTTTGACGATATGCCGTGTAAGTTCTGGAGAAGAATTGCAAGCCTTTTTTTAATAAGGACTTAAGAATAAACAATGATTGGTTACTTTTGGGGAGCCTCAGAAAAATTGTTAAATTGCTAAAAATGCAGGAAATGCGCCTTTCGCTTGCGAACAATTTAGCAATTTAACAATTTAGCAATTCTGTCGGGGGGTGATAATAATTAGCAGTCCGTCAGATTTTTCTCAGCAGCTAACGCTGTTCTCCGAGAGTACGCACAGATTTTCCTGGCAGTAATGCCAGCGCATCAAATGGTCCGAGCAAGTCGGCAGAGGACAACTGTCGCATCCTCCCGAAACGGAAAAATCATCAGGGAAAAGAGTCACGGAAGACCGGAATTGTCTGGAAAATTGGCTGCGCTGTACCAGTGACAGCGTGGTAACCATGTCAAAAGACACGACGATGCTTCCGTTCGGCGTATTTTCGAAACTGAGGTTTTGGATATTCACCCGGTCATGTAGCAGATTTGAAGAAATATTTTTTTGGGTGAAAATGAGTTCCCCCGAAGCCGTTTCGGAAAAAATCGTCGGATATTCCTGGTTGGCAGCCATCTGAAGGACTATATAAGAGCCGCTCCCTCCCTCCGCCGGAGCCAGGACTTTTTCCGCGCGGCGTATCGTTTTGGTCAATGTTTCCAAAATCTGCGCGCCTCGTTGCTCCACTTCGGAGATTCCCTGCTGGCGGACCCGGGTTTCCTGGGTGGAGATAAAAACCGAGATAACGGTTGTAAACATTATTGAAAGAATTCCCAAAAACAGGATCATTTCGAGAAGGGAAAAGCCGGAACGGTTGTGGAAGAATTTCATAATGAAAAAAGGAGGCCCGATTGCTAAATTGTTAAATTGCCAAATTGTTTAACAGGAAACAACGCATGTTTCACTTGCCTGCCCACCGAAGCCTTGGCGAAGGTGGGCGAACAATTTAACAATTTAGCAATATAACAATTCTTCTGGTCTTTGGTTAAAGACGAAAAATTTATCAGTTGCATAAAGAGAAGGAGGGAACTTCCTGCATCGATGTGATAAGCGTTTTGGGAAGTATCTGGTCGATGGCTGTTTCCAGACGACGGGTTACGTCGCCCGAAATGCCAATGGTGCATAGATACCTGTCATTGTTTCCAGTGCCGCTTATCAAAAGGATGCCGCACCGTCCCTTAGGCGAATCCAGCGTGACGTTTCCCGGGTAATTCGGCGACTCTCTAAGCCTGAGCAACGCATATTCGGTGCAAGCCTGAGCTTCTGCCATGGCCTGCTTGGATTGCTGCACCGAAAGCGAGACCTGATTGGCCGATATGCCGAGCAGCAGCAGTGTGGAGAGGACCGCCGAAGCAATGGCTCCGATGACGACGATCGAGATCAGGAGGATATAGCCGGGCGAAGACAATTGACCCGCCTTCGCCCCGGCAAGCCAGGGGCTATGGCAGGGCAGGCAATTGACAATTGACAATTGACAATTTTTTGAATTTTCCCTGGGTGGAGGCCTTCTGAAAATTATCAATTTATTCATTGATTAGGGTCCGGGAGCGAAGACCATGAATGACGACGGGGTGACCAAAAAAAGCCGGTCTTTTTGCCAGTCATAGAAAATCCCGTTTACGGCCGCTTCCGCATCAAAAGTTTTTAGTATGGCGGCTCCGTTTTGTTCCAGTTTTATCCGGTCGATGACCCTTAGCTGCGCCCCGTCCGCATTGCCGGCCGCAAAATCATACCGGCCGAAAGTCCGGTCCAGGCTGCGGATGTCGCCGTTCATTTCCAGTGTCCACGGTCCCGGCGGAAAGGCGGGAACAGGCGAATTTTCCGTGGAATACATTGTCAGTTCGTCTATCCCCGTTCCGTCGAACCGGCCGACTATGGCCGCCGTGCCGGAGATGGCCACCGAAGCGGCATCCTGAACATCCGTCATATCAGCTCCTACTCCGTTTGCAAATTTCAGGCGCACGGGATCGGCTACAGAGATCACCATCAGCTCGGCGGAATTATTGGACGAGGCGATGTACGCATAATTTCCGCTCAAGGTTATATCCAGCACGCTGCCGGTCACATGCAGTGAATCCAAGAGGCTCAAACCGCCTGTTTCGCTCATCCGGAGCGCATAAAATTGGTCATTCGGAGGCTCATCCAGCGTGCCGACGAAGACGTTGTTCCCGTAAACGGCGACCGATCTGGCCTTTCCGATTCCGGGGAGGTCGAAGCTCATAACCAGATTTGCGGAGCTGAGATTTTCCGGAGAAGAAACGTCGTAAACCTGTATCTCTTTCGCGATGTCATCGGTTGCAACGTAGAGCTTTCCGTCTTCGACGACCGATTCAAACCCGGATGCGTACAGGGTAAATGACACGGCGACCTGAAGCGGTGACGCCGGATTAGTAACGTCGTAAACATAAAGGCCTTTACCGCCGGATGCGGCGCTGCCGGTCAGATATGCGAAGTTTCCGCCGACTGAGATTTTTTGAAGATCCGGTGATCCGGCGACGGTGATATTTGCGATTCGGGACATATCAGCCCAGTCGCCCAAAGGCGATGTCTTACGCCAGTCGGTCAGATAAGTTGTCAAAGCCGAAGTGCCGCTTCTGGACTCGCCGAAGCGCCAACTGACGACGGATGTCACTTCCAGCCAATCAGGCGCAAGCGAGACGATTTCCACTTTGGTTTCGTAACCGTTTTCGTAACCGGAAGTTCCGGAAATAACCCAGCCGGTTGAAGTTTTTTGCAGGCCGTGAGTGCCGACGGGTATGAAATCAAAATTCTGATTTCTGATTCCCCTGACCGCTTCCAGCTGTTGTTCCGCGAGGAATGCCGCCCGGATGCGGTCGCCACCTTTCAGCGTGGATCCTTCGCCGAGCACCAGTGAAAAACCGATCCCGGCGAGAAAAATGGTGAATACCCCGATGGCCAGGACGGCCTCGAGGAGCAGGCTGCCTTCCCTCCCCCCGGCCTTGCTCCGCCACTGGCGGTTGCGACCGCCGTGGCTTCGCTCGTCCACCCCTCTCCCGCGGGGAGAGGGGTTGAAGGCGAGAGAATTTTCCCCCCCGGCCGGGCAATTGCGGATAGCAGGACGCATATATTATTTATCTTCCCACCGATCCGACGATGGAATAAATAGGCACGATGATGGCGAAAGCTATGGTTCCGACTATGCCTCCGATGAAAATCAAAAGCATCGGTTCCAAAACCACCGGCAGGCGCTGGGCGGATTCTTCGGCTTTTTTTTCATAAATCTCGGCGATGCGGAGCAGCATTTCCGCCATCTTCCCGGATTTTTCACCGGTCACGATGAGCTGCTGCACCGAAACCGGAATCAGTTTTTTTGTTTCCTTCAAATTTGCGAAAGACAGCGCGAATGACTGCCCGACCTCTATGGAGTCCGCCAGACGGTAATAAAACCGGCGGTAGTATACCGTGTCGGTGACGTCGGCCATCGAACGGATCGATTCGACCAGCGGCACGCCGGCGCGGATCAGGCTGCCGAGTATCACCCCGAAGCGGGCGATGGTCGCGGCGCGCGCCATGGTCCCGACGCCCGGAATATGAAAAATAAACTGCTGGACCGGCCCCTTTAGCGGCGTGTATTTGCACACGGCGAAAATCATGCACATGGCGCCGAAGAATGACGGAACGGCGACTCCGCCATGAAGCTTGAAAAAATTGGCGATGACGATGATCACACGGGTTACCAGCGGAAGCTTCGCATTAAGCGAGATCAGAACCGACACCAGCTGCGGCAACACGAACCAGGCGAGACCCAGAGTGATGATCGCCGTGAGTACCAGGACGATCGACGGATAAATCATCGCCATCCGCACTTTTGATCTGAGCGACCGGTCTTTTTCCTGCTGGACCGACAGGTACTCCATGTTTTTACTGAGCGAGCCGGCCTCTTCGCCGATGCGGATCATCGCCAGGGCATAGGGCGAAAAGAAGCTGCGGTTGTCCATCGCCCGCCAGAGAGCGATGCCGCTTTCGACTTCCTGGATTATCTGCGCCACGACTTTTTTCATCGGTTTGGATTTCAGTTCGGCGTGCAGGGCTCTGAGGGCGTCGATGACCGAAATTCCCGAGTTCAGAAGTATCGCCAGATTCTCGATGAAATTCGCCCGCTCCCGGCCGAGGCCGATGGATCCCAGGGTATCCAGGATTTTTTTTAAGCCGCTTTTTTTCGATGTATTCAGTTTGGCCGTCATATCTTTTTTTTCTTCATTTTTTTCCGGACTGGTTTCGGGCTTGGCTAAAATATCGGAACCAGACTTTGTTTCCTCTTTCTTTTCATCGGGGCGGTTCGATTCTTTCACCCCTCCTGTTTCACTTGCCTTTGGATGGCCGTTTTTTCCTGACATTTTTTGGGAAGAAAATGGATTCCGGAGGAGCGGCGACCCGCATAAGTTCTTCGATAGTCGTGAGCCCGGCTTTTACTTTATCCAGCCCGTCCTCGAAGAGGAACATCATGCCGTTTTCCCGGGCTTTGAGCAGAATGTCAGTGGATGATGCTCTGGCGATGATCAATTCCTCTATGGGCTTGTTTACCTCCAGCAGTTCGTAGATTCCTACCCGGCCGCGGTAGCCCGTGTTGCCGCAGGCATCACAGCCTTTTCCGCGATAAAGATGCACCGGTTCATCGGATGGGAAATAATGCTCGGCGCCCTTGAAAAGCGTGCGCGCCTCCGCCGCGGTGATGGCGAAACTGAACCGGCATTTCGGACAGATGCGCCGGGTGAGCCGCTGCGCGACGATCACTTCCAGAGTGGAAGCGAGCAAAAAAGGCTCGACGCCCATGTCGATCAGCCGCGGGATGGCGGTGGCCGAGTCGTTCGCATGCAGAGTGGAAAAGAGCAGGTGGCCGGTGAGAGCGGCGTTCACCGCGATGGTTGCGGTTTCGGTGTCGCGGATTTCCCCGACGAGAATGATGTCCGGGTCCTGCCGGACCAGCGCGCGGAGCCCCTTGGCGAAGGTCAGTCCGGTCTGGGTGTTTACCTGGATGTGGTTTATTCCCGGTATTTTGTATTCCACCGGATCTTCGATGGTCGACACATTCACGTCCGGACGGTTGCGCATTTTGATCAGACCGTAGAGCGTCGTGGATTTACCGGCTCCCGTCGGTCCGGTCGATATGATCATGCCGAACGGTTTGTGGGCGGCCTTTTCCAGTATTTCGCGGTAGTGGTCGGAAAATCCCAGATCGGCCAGAGTCAGGTTGCGGACGTATTCGGACAAAAGACGCATCACGACCTTTTCTCCGTCGATAATCGGTATTATTGAAACGCGGACATCCATCGTTCCGCTTCTGGACTTATAGCGGATGGCTCCGTCCTGCGCGGCGAAATGTTCGTCGATTCTGAGGTTGGATTCGATCTTTATCCGGTTGACGATCCCCTCGTAGAACGGTTTCGGCAATCTGCCGGCCTCATGCATGACGCCGTCGACCCGGAACCTGACGATCACGTCTTTTTCCTGCGGCTCGAAGTGGATGTCCGAAGCCTTCAGTCCCATGGCGTCCTCGAAAATTTCCTCGAGAATTTCCGGAGCGACCTGTTTTTGGTTTTCGATGATGGCCTGGAAACGGGTGGCCAGCGGCTTGTGATACAGCGAGAATGCCCCGCCGACGGAAGATTTCGGGGCGTAAACCAGTTTTAATTTTCCGGCGAACTTTTTACCTTCGGTTTTTATGGCCTTGCCCCAGAATCCGCGACGGGATTTTTCCGCTTCTTTCGCCGCTGAGCCGGTGAGCACCATTAGATTTTGGCCGACATTTGCGCGGATGGCCTCTTCCAGGCCTTCCTGGGACGGGTCCGAGGTGGCGACAGTGATTTCTTTTTCGTCGTATGCGACGGCCACCGATGAGAAGCTTCTGGCGAAATCTTCGGGCAGCACGGCCACGATTTCCCTGGATGGAGGTTTGCCTATCAGATCGTAAAATGGCAGCTTGAAAAATTCGGAAAGCGCGTTTTCCAGCAGGTCGGAGGTCAGAAGCCGCCGTTCAAAAAGGATGGTCCGGATATCCACCAGGCGTTCTTCGGCTTCGAGCAAAACGTCCTTCAGTTCCGCTTCGGAAAGATAGCTCTGCTGGACCAGTATTTTGCCGAGTTCGGCGTTGTTGAGTTGCATGTTTTAAACAGCCGCTTTTACGCGGACAAGGATTTCGGCGATCGGGGTGTTTGATTTCACGAAATAATCGATGGCGCCGAGTGATTTGGCCTTCGCCCGGTCTTCGTCCTGGCCCAGATTGCTCAGGACGATCACCGGAACTTTGATTTTTTCCTTTTTCATTTCCTCCAGTACCGCGAAGCCGTCCATAACCGGCATGATCAGATCCAGAAGCACGAGGGCAAAGTTCTTTTTTTTGAGTTCGGCCAGAGCGTCGCTCCCGTTCGTCGCGACTTGTGTCTCGTAACCCTGTCCCTTGAGCTTCATTTCCAACGCATGGGCCAGCGGCCTTTCGTCCTCGACGATCAGTATGAGTTTGCCGTTCGATTTCGGCTTACCCGCGATGTCCGGTTTTTCCTGAGACT
The DNA here is from genome assembly GCA_001788965.1 of Candidatus Peribacteria bacterium RIFCSPHIGHO2_02_FULL_51_15. Classification (GTDB taxonomy): domain Bacteria; phylum Patescibacteriota; class Gracilibacteria; order Peribacterales; family Peribacteraceae; genus 2-02-FULL-51-10. Next base: position 23,051 of record MFXU01000014.1, read on the forward strand.
CCGGGGCTGAAACCTTGGTTTGTTTTTGAGCCATAAATTCAAGATATTGTAGCAGAATTATGGAATTTTTACCAGTGACATGCAGGAAAGTGCTCACTGACCTTGCGGCCATTCGCCCTCACTCCGGCGCTGCGACGCCACCTCTCTCCCGATGGGGGAGAGAGGAATCCGTATCACACTTCATTCGGAGGTGAAGCGAAGCTCCCCTCTCCCGAGCCGCAGCGGGAGAGGGGCCGGGGATGAGGCGACAAGTTTAGCGACACCTCCTACAAGGTCAGTGAGCAGTTACACATGCAGGAAAGTAAGGGAGGTAAGGAAAGGCTTCAATAAACTTCTCCCAACTGATAAACTCCCAATGCCAATGCCCCGCTCTTCGTCTTCACCGCATCGACGTGCCCTGATATCGGTATTCGACAAAACCGGCATCGTCGATTTTGCGGCCTCGCTTCAGGCGGCGGGATTCCAGATCATATCTACCGGAGGAACGCAGCGAGCCCTGGAGGAAGCCGGAATCACGGTATTGAACGTCGAAAAATTAACCCAATTTCCGGAATGTTTCGGCGGGCGGCTGAAAACCATCCATCCGCTCGTAGCCGGCGGGATTTTGTACAAACGGGATGAAGAGGAGCAGGTCGCGGAGGCAAAAGAGCTGGGCATCGAGCCCGTAGACGTAGTGGTTGTAAATCTGTATCCCTTTGCCGAAACAGTCGAAAAATCCGGCTTTAAGCCGGCTCCTGGCGCCGCATTGCCCGAGGAAGTCATCGAGCAGATAGACATCGGCGGACCGATGCTTCTCCGGAGCGCGGCAAAAAATCACCACACCGTCACCGTCATCTGCGATCCGTCGGACTACGCCGAAGTTGCCTCTCAAATAAAAGAAAAAGGAGACACTGCCGTCGAATTTCGCAGGGAACTGGCGGCGAAAGTTTTCGCTCACACGTCAGCGTACGATTCTTTGATAGGGGAATATCTTTCGGGCGGGAAAACTGCGGGCGTTATGCTGGATAACCGCCGGACATTGAGGTACGGGGAAAATCCCCATCAGACGGGAGTTTTCTTCGATGTAATGGCACATGTAACGTTGAATCAAGAATCAAGTAATAAGCCAAAAGCCAAAAGCCAAAAGCCAAAAGCCTCTCAGTGGAAGCAATTACAAGGCAAAGATCTGAGCTATCTGAATATTCTCGATGCCGATGCCGCCTGGCGGATGGCGATGGATTTTTCGCCGCCCACTGCGGTTTTTGTGAAGCATGCCAATCCCTGCGGCATCGCTTCGCATGAAAAAATAGAAGAAGCGTTCCAGCGCGGTTATGACACGGACAGGCTTTCGGCTTTCGGAGTCATCATTGCCATTAACAGAAATTGTTCTGCTGAAATCGCGAAAAAAATCATCGACCAGAAAATATTCACCGAGGTCATCCTCGCGCCTTCGTTTGAACCCGGCGCCCTGGAGCTTCTCAGGCAAAAGCCGAACATCCGGGTACTGTACATGGACGGTACGGTTTTTTCCGGCGAGCCGGTTTACCGGTCGGCTTTCGGCGGCATGCTGGTTCAGGACGAAGATACGAAACAAGTGACGGCCGGGGATTTGGTTTGCGTAACCGAAAAAAAACCGACCCCGAAACAGACAGATGATCTTTTGTTTGCCTGGAAAGTGGTGAAACATGCCAAGTCGAATGCGATTGTTTTGGCCAAAGATCAGGTGAGCATCGGTATCGGCTGCGGACAGACCAGCCGGGTGGATTCGACGCACATCGCTCTCAGGCGGGCGGGTGACAGAGTCAAAGGAAGCGCTCTCGCGAGCGACGCATTTTTCCCGTTCCCGGATTCAATCGAGGAAGCGGCCAAGCACAGCATCAGCGCCGTGATCCATCCGGGAGGATCGATACGCGACAAAGAGGTTTTCGCGAGAGCCGATGAGCTGGGGCTGGTGATGGTCGTAACTGGTATACGTGGATTCCGACATTAAAACTTGAATGCATAATGATCACGCTAGAATGATCGTATGTTTCCGTCCATTTCATGCAGGGGGGAGAAAGTGTATTTGCGTCAGGCAAGGGAAGCGGATGTTCCGACTCTTGCGCAGTGGGTTGGTGACATGGAAATCATGAAGCATGTCACCATGCGCACATTCACGCTGGAGGAAGAATACATGTGGTTTCGTGAGATGAAGGACAATGCGGATGAGCGTGTGTTCTTCATTTGTCTTTCGGGAAACGACGAACTGATCGGTTCGTGTGGGATTCACGATGCGCGGAATCCGACGGCCGTTGGCATCGGTCTCTTCATCGGTGACAGGACACAGTGGGGGATGGGGTACGGTACGGAGGCCGTGCAGCTGCTCCTGGATCATATCCGGAAGGAATGCTGCGTTTCCCGCGTATGGCTCAGGGTTGATACGGTGAATCGGCCGGCGATACGGTGCTATGAAAAATGTGGGTTCAAGATCTACGAACGACATAAAAACCCCGAGCGGATTTTCAGCAATGGCGAGGAGTATTTCATGGAACGTTTTTTCTGAAGTGGTTTATTTTCCCATGATACACTGCGCTCTCTCATGACAAAAAAGCCCATTTTTTCCGGCCTCAGCCGTTCGATGTTCGATCAGGCCAATCCTGCGCCGTACGCCAAGAGAGCGAAGCGGGGGGTGGACGAGGAGGTGGTGAGGCGGATCAGCGCGGACAAAAACGAGCCGGGATGGATGCTTAAGCACCGGCTTGATTCTTTGAAAGCTTATAACGAAAAGCCGCTGCCGATGTGGGGGCCGGACCTGAGTCGGCTCGATCTCAATAATATTATTTATTATGCGAGAACAGGTGCTGAGGAAACGGATGACTGGCGCGAGGTTCCTCCTGAAATTCGTCGGGTCTACGATCGTCTGGGAATCCCCGAAGCCGAACGCAGGTTTTTGGCCGGAGTCGGCGCCCAATACGAAAGCGAGGTGATTTATCACCGGCTAAAAAAGGAGTGGAAGAAACTCGGCGTTATTTTTTTGGATTTGGATGTCGCACTCAGGCTCCACCCGGATCTGGTCCGGAAGTACTTTATGACGTGCGTTCCGGCAACCGATCACAAATTCGCAGCGCTTCACGGTGCGGTCTGGTCCGGCGGGACTTTTTTATATGTGCCGCCAGGCGTGAAAGTCCGTGAGCCGCTGCAAGCCTATTTTCGTATGAACGCCAAAAACATGGGTCAGTTCGAACACACGCTGATCATCGCCGACGCAGGCTCCGAAGTGAGTTACATCGAGGGGTGCTCGGCCCCCAAATACGGCAGTCAGGCGCTTCATGCCGGACTTGTGGAAATTTTCGTCAAGCCCGGAGCCAAAGTCCGTTATTCATCGGTCGAAAACTGGAGCCGCGACACTTACAATTTAAATACGAAACGGGCGATAGTCGAGCGCGACGGCACGATGGAGTGGATCGGCGGAAATATGGGATCGGGAACCACCATGCTTTATCCCTGCAGCATGCTGGTTGGGGAAGGCGCCCGGTGCGATCACATGGCGCTGGCTTTTGCCAATAAAGACCAATGGCAGGACACCGGCACCAGAGTCATCCATCTGGCGCCGCATACTTCGAGCAAGGTCGTAAGCAAGTCAATAAGCAAAGAAGGCGGCGTCTGCATTTACCGCGGGCTTCTGAAAATCTCGCCGGAAGCGCATGACAGTACGGCGAGCGTTGAGTGTGATGCGCTGCTCCTCGATGAAAAAAGCCGGACCGATACGGTCCCCGACATTCAGGTGAAAAACAATGACGTGACCGTCGCTCATGAAGCCCGGGTCGGGAAGCTCAGCGAGGAGGATCTCTTTTACCTCATGTCCCGCGGCATTTCCGAAGAAGAGGCCAAAGCCATGATCGTAAACGGGTTCATCGAGCCGATTGTCCGGATGCTGCCCCTGGAATATGCAGTGGAGATGAATCGACTGATTGAGATGGAAATGGAGGGATCGGTGGGGTAATCGGTTGTAACTGCTCACTGACCATGAGGGGTGCTGCCAATCTGGCCGCCTCACCCCCGGCCCCTCTCCCGCTGTGGCCCTGGAGAGGGGAGCTCCGCTTCACCTCCGAATGAAGTGTGATACGGATTCCTCTCTCCCCCATCGGGAGAGAGGTGGCGCCGCAGCGCCGGAGTGAGGGCGAATGGCCGCAAGGTCAGTGAGCAGTTACGGTTAAGTATGTTGTTAATTGAATAGAATTATGCTATAATATATTCGATACAAATACCAATCACTTCCTATGCAACTCGAGCAATTTAGCCCGCAGGAGGATTCAACCTCTAGGTGGCCAGATCCGGAACAGAAGATGGCGAAGAAGGATCTCGAAGATCTGAGAACAAAAATCGCTGAGCGTCCGGAGATGTCACTGCCGCAGTTTCTGCGCGGGAGCAAAGATCTCTTTCAGAAACGTCAATACAGTATTTGCAACCGACTCAATACATTGACGAAAAAGAGAGAAAAGCCCGGATGGACAAAGCGGGAAATCGCAAAATACGAAAATCTTACGAATGTTCTCAGCACCATAGAAGACGATGCCAGGAGAATTGAGAGCGACAAAGAGGAGAACAAAGAGGATGAGGGAGTGGAGTGGTTCACGGATAGTATGAATCTACTGCGCAAAGCGGAGAGGCTCATTGCCGATCTGGAAAAAGTGATCCACGCGGAGGAGAAGGACAAGGAAGGAGAAACGTCCTGGGTCACCTTTGAGCAGGAGCAGCGCTCTCTCTGGATGCAGTCGATGTTGACTTATGGGTTACCGACCGATCTCCTCAAAGACGGAAAGAATCCGGAGATCCAGACGCTCGCCGTGCCGGACAACGTCACCGTCACGACCATCGGAGGCGTGGATTTTCAGACCGTTGCTACGGAGGAGGAGTATAAGATTAAAGATCCAGTAAAGGATAAAAGGACGGATAGAGACCTGACGGCATTCGGCGAATATGCGCGCAAAATCACGCAGTTCCGCAAGCTTATCCATCTCAAAATCCCGGAAGGTCAGACTCCGGTACTGAAGTTCGAGTGGGCGGACGCGTCGGGGCAACAAATGGAATGCACGGTTACCGGACGGCAGCGGGAGAATAAGAGTTGGATCTTCCAAATGGCTCAAGCCGGAACAGAAGATGGAGGGGGCAGGCGAGGGCGGAGAGGCTGGTTCCGCTGATCTTCGGGGAAAATGAAGATCGAAGTCATCATAACGCTTATCGTGCGATTTTTTAATATTCTTCTGAGCTGGTGGAGCTGCACTTTTTCTTCCATACTTTAAGCGATGAGGAAGACCACAATGAAGATGCGGCAATTTAAAAAATCCTTAGTGCTTATTCCCAAGGGCCAGGTGCGAAAAGAAGTACTGAAGCTTAGTAAGTGGCAATCGAGAATCGTTCTGGAGCCGGGATCGAAGGCAACCATTTTCGAGCGTGATATTTTCCCGTCGTCGGGGGGAGAGAAACGCGGTCCATTCGATGTCGATGTGACCATCGGCGAAAGAGCGGAACTCCATTATGTCGTCCTTGTAAATGGCGGGGAGGGGACTTCGAAGATCAGGCGTCGGAGCACAGTGGAAGAGGGAGGTGTTATGCACTGGCACATCGTCACTCTCGGCGGGCATGGCGACCGGCATGAGCTCGTTTCGATGCTGGCAGGGAAGAACGCGACGAGTTCCATCGATTGGATATTCTTCGTCTGCGGTGATGAGAAGCAGTGCGTCTCGGCATGCATGGTTTTCGCGGCTCCGGGCGGGAGAGGGGAGATCACGATGAAAGGAATCGCGCAGGACCATGGATATATTCAATGTGACGGGAGGATCGAGATCTCGGAGCGGGGGAGCGGAGTCGAAACCTTTTTGACCCAAAAGTTTTTATTGCTCGATCCGACGGCGAAGATAGACGCGGTCCCGGCGCTGAAGATAAAAACCGACAATGTGAAAGCCAGCCACTCGGCGACGGTGTCGCGCGTGACGCCCGATGATCTTTTTTATATGAAATCGCGCGGGCTGGATGAATCTTCGGCCAGGAAAATGTTCGTCGAAGGATTTTTATCCGATCTCACCGAAAAACTCCCGGATGAGCTGATCCGGGTGAAGATATTGGGGGCGATAAGGGAAGCGTACGAGCGATGAGCTATGAGCTTAGAGCGATGAGCCAAAAAAATCCCCGTTTGGCGCGTTCAATCATCGAGCGAATGGATCCGGAGTTGATTGCCGATCAGCAGACACGCAAAGAGCGGGGGTTGCCGATGGAAAAAAATTTGTTAATTATTCATCCTTCCGAAGGCACCGAATTCGTTCCATTGGCTCAAAGAAAAACTGAATTAAAAAGCCTTCAATAAGTCACTCTCGATTCACCGGGACGCCGCATCCCGGCTGCGGGTTTCTATGAGAAACCGCAGGTCCACGTCGAACTCACAGCATTGTGTAACAGACCCCACTTCGCCCCGCTCGGCGTGGCTTCGCGGGGCAGGGAAAAGATCTTCACAGCATCGTGTAACAGAGAAAAAGGTAAAATTTCTTGCTTGCGGGCTCCGCTGCCTAGGGAATCCAGTACTCAAAAAAGAGAACTGAATTCCGAGGGCAGGGAGAGTGTCCCCGCTCAATAATATGGTGCATGATGGCTCCTTTCGGATGACACTTGCCAGAGCATGCGACCAGAGATACTCCCTGGTAAGGAGATGTTCCATCCGCAGGTTCTCCTACGGATACCTTGTTACGACTTAGTCCCAATCAGTAGCTTCACCGTGGTACCGCCCCAAAAGGGTAACGGTGCTTCAGGTGCTTCTACCTTTCATGACTTGACGGGCGGTGAGTACAAGACCCAGGAACATATTCACCGTGACATGGCTGATTCACGGTTACTAGCGATTCCAACTTCATGCAGTCGAGTTGCAGACTGCAATCCGAACTGAGGCCGGCTTTTAGAGATTGGCTCCTCCTCGCGGATTCGCGGCTCACTGTACCGGCCATTGTAGCACGGGTGTCGCCCTAGGCATAAGGGCCACGCTGATTTGACGTCATCCCCACCTTCCTCCGCCTTGGAGGCGGCAGTCTCCCATGAAAAGACAACATAGGATGAGGGTTGCGCTCGTTCGCTGACTTAACAGTACACCTCAAGGCACGAGCTGACGACAACCGTGCAGCACCTGTCTTCGGGTTCCTTGCGGCACCCCCCCGTTTCCGGGGGGTTCCCGAGATGTCAAGCCTAGGTGAGGTTCTTCGCTTACTATCGAATTAAACCCCATGCTCCACCGCTTGTGTGGGTCCCCGTCTATTCCTTTGAGTTTTAGTCTTGCGACCGTACTTCCCAGGCGGCGTGCTTACCGGTTAGCTTGGACACGGAAGGCAATTGAAAACCTCCCACATCGAGCACGCATCGTTTAGGGCATGGACTACGGGGGTATCTAATCCCCTTTGCTCCCCATGCTTTCGTCTCTCAGTGTCAGCAAGTGGCTAGCATCCTGCCTTCGCTTTTGGCGTTCTACCATATATCTACGGATTTTACTCCTACACATGGCATTCCAGATGCCTCTCCACTGCTCGATTCCGAGAGTTTCCGAGACGCTCTCAGGGTTAAGCCCTGAGTTTTTACCTCAGACTTTTCGGAAAACCTACAGACGCTTTACGCCCAGTAATTCCGAGTAACGCTTGTATCCCCTGTCTTACCGCGGCTGCTGGCACAGGGTTAGCCGATACTTTCTCCTGAGGTACCGTCAAAAATTTCGTCCCTCAGAACAGGTGTTTACAACCAGTTAAGGCTTTCATCCACCACGCGGCGTCGCTCCGTCAGACTTTCGTCCATTGCGGAAGATTCCTCACTGCTGCCTCCCGTAGGAGTATGGACCGTGTCGCAGTTCCATTCTGGCTGGTCGTCCTCTCAGACCAGCTACCCGTCATTGCCTTGGTGAGCCGTTACCTCGCCAACTAGCTGATAGGCCGCAGGCCCCTCCCGGACCGATAAATCTTTACTCGGCACCTCTATATACTGAGATTGATGCTGGTTTAACAATCGGTGAATCATTTTCGACAGCGATCTTCGAGTTCAGTATAGAGAGGTACCGAGGCCATCCGGTATTAGCCCCGCTTTCGCGGGGTTATCCCTGAGTCCGGGGAAGGTTCCAACGTGTTACGCAGCCGTTTGCCGTGGGTCTAAACCCACTCGACTTGCATGTGTTAGGCGCGCCGCTAGCGTTCACTCTGAGCCAGGATCAAACTCTTCGAAAAAGAAAAATTTGCTCCGCAGCGCTAGCGCGTGCGGAGTGGCTAAACGGATTTTTTATACAGGGCCGTTTGTCCTGCCCCGCACGCGCTCGCGCGCTGCGGGGTTCAAAAAAAATGAGACCTTAATTCTCTGTTACACGATGCTGTGAATGAGCAACAGTCATTCACCCTGAGTGAGCCCCGAGTAAATCAGTAAATCGAAGGGCGAATCGAAGGGTGAAAGAGCCAAGGGATTGTAGAGATGCGGTTTTGGGACGTCAAGCGAGTTTCTTTCAATGTGCTAATCTAAAACTCAATGCAGATATCACATCAAGACCGGCGCACACTCCCCTGGCTCGCTATCGTTTTTTGCGTATTGATTCTGGCTTTGATTTTGGGAGGACTGAGTGAGCCTGTGTCGTTTGACGACAGCCTACGGCATTTCATGATGGGAAAGCTGATGGCGGCGAGGGGAATCCTCGGCTTACGCGGCTGGAGCGAATGGTTTTTCGCCGGTTATCTTTTCGAACATCCGGTGGATCCGTGGTTCTTGTCCAACGTGCTTTATATGCCATTTACCGGTTTCCCGATTGCCCAGGGTTTGCACCTTTATGCCTTGTTTTCCATAACCTTCCTCGCTTTTTGTTTTGTGCTGATACTGAAAAACCTGGAGGTCAACCCGGTCATCTCCTCGTTGCTTGTTCTGCTTTTGATATTCGGCCATGAAGGCTTCCTTTTCAGGCTGCTTATCGCCAGGCCTTTTACCGTCATCACGGCGCTTACCGTACTTTTGATGCTGTTTATAATAAAAAAGAAAAATATCCCGGCGGGGATAACCATGGTTCTTCTGGTCATGCTTTCCCATATTTTCGTTTTCCCGCTGGGAGTCGCTTTGATCGGCGTCTTTTTGTCGTATATGAATAAAAACAAACAAAAGAGCCTTTCGCTTTTTGCCGCCGTTTCGGTCGGCACTTTAGTCGGATTTTTTCTGCATCCGGAGCCGATCGAGTACCTGAAATATATGGGACTGGTTTTCTTCAGGACGCCATTCATGAATTTCCCGGACCGCGCCACCGAACTAAGCGGGGGACTGGGTGAAGGGGGGATTATTTTCGTAATTACAGCCGTGATAGTTTTGTTGCATTTTTTGATTATCTTTAACCGAAAAGTAAGACAGAAGGATCTTTTTGTTTTGCTGTTCCTGGACTTTGTCGCGGTTTTTTTCCTGGCCCAGTTTATGCTCTGGGCCAGATCGATGGATTTTCTTTGGCCGGCGCTGCTGGTTTTGGCCGGTTGGCTGACCACATACTTTGCGGATCCTTTCGGGAAGCTGAGTGAGCTGTTTTCCCAAAAAAGGCACGCTATCGGAGCTCTGACCGCAGCCTTCACCTTGTTTGTGTGTTTCGTTTCGACGGTTCCGCTGGCGCTCGCCATTAATTTTTCGGACAAGAACCACTCACTGAATTTTTATAAGCAGGCATTCGCCAATGTGGAACCTAGCGCGCGCATACTTCCGGTTCGATGGGATTGGTTCTCGCCGTCGGTGGCGGTGCGGCCGGATCTCAAATACGCCCGAGGAATCGATCCGCTTTTCGATTACGCTTCAAACTCCGGAGCGTACGCCCTGATGGCCGCGGTATTCCCGACGCGTTTTCCGGAAACGCGGCAATACATCGATGCCGAAGGCTGGCTGGAAGCTTCACTAAAAGTTTATCCGTCGGACTATCTGATGCTTTCGGCCGAGCGCTATGCGCCGATCATCAAATCGATAAAAAAGCTCGGGTATGAGGATGTGTCACAGAGCGAGAAATGGGCGGTGTTTGACGTTAAAAAAATAAATGGATTGGGCGATAAATCGAAAAAGTCTGAGTAATTGTTAAATTGTTAAATTGCTATATTGCTATATTGTTTGCATGCATCGAATTTAGTTTGTGCCTGCTGATACCACTTCGCGTTTAAAACGTTCTTAATCAGACGCGCTGGCGGTATGGAGTTCTTGGCTTGAGTAAACGCTACGCGGTACGAGATGATGCCGTTACGAATGACCGATTAGTTATGTTTTAAATGCAAAATGGTATGACAATATGGCAATATGGCAATATGACAATATGACAATATGACAATATAACAATTTGTTACGGCTTGACTGAATTCAGACGTAAATCCGAATTTGTTGAACCATTAATTCCAATTTTCAATTGTCAATTGTCAATTCTGTCGTTATAGTCTCCCAGCAATTCCTCCCCCCGGCTTGGCCGGGGCGAGTTCTACCCACCCATTCGACAAGCTCAGGGTGGATTCCATCCAAGAATCTATGCCGACACTGACACCATCCAGCGAAGACGTGCGCGTGTATGAAGTGGCGATAATGTATCAGAGCGACTTGGACCAGAAGGCCGAGTCGGATCTGCTCAAGGAAACAGCCGCTCTTTTCGATGAAGCCAAAGGGCGGATTTTGTTTCAGGATCCCTGGAGCAAGCGCGGACTGGCTTACAAGATACGGGGATTCACCGAGGCGAAATTCGTGATCAGCTATCTGGAGGTGCCGCCCGAAAACATACGCGAACTCGACCGCCTGCTCCGCCTGCAAAAAGGCATCTTGCGGCACTTGATCGTGATACCGCCCGCCGGGTATGAAGCGGTGAGCTTCGAGGACCGCTACCAGACGTGGCTCAAGACGCGGGAGACGGCAGCCGAAACCCAGATGCACAAGAAAGAAGAAAGACTCAGACAAACTGTGGCCGAGCATGCCAAGCGGACAACGAAGCGGATGGAATCGAAGAAACAGGCGCCGGTAGAGCCGCTCAAAGCGAAAGAACTGGATGAGCAGATCGAAAAACTCATTTCCGACGCCGATCTAAAGCTCTAGTGCTTTCTCTGTTTTAAAAATTTAGCAATTTAACAATTTTTTATGGCCGCCACTCAGCAAAAGTCCAAGCCTACAAAAAAATCCTGTCCTTTTGACCGGACCGGAGTCAGGTATCTGGACTACAAGGACTTTCCGACGCTCAAGCCTTACATCGATTACTTCGGCAATATCCGGAAACGTTATTATTCCGGGCTTTGCCTGAAGCATCAGAAGCTACTGAAGAACGCAGTCGAGCGGGCGAGATTTATGGGGGTTTTGGCTTATAGGAAGTAGATACAACTTTATCACAACCTCATCCCCAGCCCTTCTCCTTTGCGAAGGAGAAGGGAGTTGTTTTGTTTTTGTTTTGTTTAAAAAAAGTTGTAAACAAAACAATAAAAAACAAACAGTTCCCCTCTCCTGCGCTTCACGTTCGATAAATATATGGTGCGCAGGAGAGGGGTTAGGGGTGAGGTCGGATAGGAAGAAAGGCATAAGAAAATGCCCAGGTCCCCTCGCGGGGTCTTGGGCATTAGTGCTCATCTTAACAATCGGTTCCCTTGTAAAAAAAGAACCTCACCGACGACTCAGCCTGTCTTCAACTGGCTGAAGATGTCCGGCCTATCCTCGCCGGCGAACCACCTGTTGGTCAATGTATCGACCGTTGACCAGAGCTCCGCGCCGCCCGAACTGGCGGCCACTTGCAGAGTGGAAGTCAGCGAGAGGTCGGCCTTCCCATAATCGGCAGTGACGATGAAGGTTTCCGACTGGCCGGCCGCGATAGTCACGTCGATCCCCGACAGATTGATGTTGGGGGTCGTGACCTGAAGCAGGCCGGGAGCCAGGACCGTCACAAAACCAGGAACGCTGAGGCCGGGGTTCGCGGCATTCGCAACCCGGATGTTCGACAAGTCCACGTTCGTCGAGAAAACGAGAAACGCGAACTGCCTGAGGACGACGTCTTCCCTGCCATTCAGGGTGTTGTCGTTCATGGCAGCCGTGTACGTGAACGAGCCAAGCAGTTGATTTACCCCGGGCGTGAAAGCCGTGCCCGTGGGGTTCGCTACGACCGATTGGATTTCGGCCGTGACTATCACCTGCTCTTGGCCCACCAAGTCTGCGTTCGGCCCCGGGGCGGCGGCGAAAAAGATTTCGCCCCCCTGATCTACAAAATCCCCGTTGTTCGGATGCAGGACGCCATTGCTGTCATGCGCCCGGACCGAAGCTTGGCCGCTTCCGTCGAAAGCCGAACTTACCAGAACCGGGAATACCGGTTCACCTGAAATGCCGCCCTGCGTGTCCGGAAGGAACACGCCGACGACGACGATCAGGCTTTCCTGGCCGTCAGCGAGGGTAAACAAACCACTGCTTCCGTGAGCCAGGAACGTCCTGGCGCTGCGGCTAAAGTAGCTTGTCGGGACTGCGCCAGTTGCGACGTTGGCCGTCGCGAAGGCAACAGTCGAGCCATCGCGGAAGAATTTCAGCGACGACTCTCCGAGGCCAAGAACCGTTGTGATGAACAAGTCATCGACGGTCACCGCGCCCCCCACCGCCCGAAGCCGGAATGACATAATGCGTTCTTCGGTCCCGGCTAAATGCTTTAGGGGCTCAGGGACAGTCGAGTCCGGCAGAACGAATAAACTGGCACTCGGTTGCGGCGTAGGGTCGTCGGTGATGACGGCGACCACTTGCTGCATGCCGGACTCCGTGCCGTTGGTCACGCCGGTAATATCGACCGCGATCGTTTCGCTGGTCTCAACCAGCGTGTCCTGGACCGCCGTCAAAGTGAGCGATCCGTTCAGGCTTCCCGCGGGGATCACTATCTCAGAGCTACTGCGGGTATAGTCAGCGGCCAAAGTGGCGGTGCCTGAGAACCCCAGGTCCACCGTCACGTTTTGACCCGAAACGTTCGAGAGCGTGGCCCTAACTGTGGCAACGCCTCCCGCTTCGGCCATCGGCGATCCTGCCAATGACAACGTCACCGTTGGCGGCGGTTGCCCGCCGTCGAAGTTGAACACCGTCGTCTCTGCCGTCGTGACGACGATGTTGGCCCCTGTGATGCCGATACCGTCAACTTTCATGCCGACCAAGGCTCGGGGGTTGCTCTTCCCCGATTCCCTGGCCGATATGAAGTTGCCTGTATCGAGATCGAATGTCGCCGAAAGCGTTCCTGTCGGGTTGGCTACGATCTGATCCGCCATGAGGAAGAAGGTTTCCCTTCCCCACACGACGGAGTTTATGTGCGCTGTCAAATCGTCTCCAACGGGTCTCAGTCCACCAACCAACTTCGAATCCGGGTCACCATCACCATCTTCGTCTCCCCACACGGAGAAGACGGAGTTCACGACGTTTGCTGCTCCGTGAATCCTTATTTCGAACACAGAGTTTTCCAGCCGAACCGGATTTCCGAATTCGGCATGGACATACGTGGTGAACGCCATCAGTTCCACGTTCTTCCGCCCCGGCGCGGCCGTAGCCGTAGCACCGAGGTCTTCCTGCACAACATCGAGCTGAGTCGGGGCGCCGATCAGATGACGCAGTGGTGGTGCGAAGTCGTAGCGCACCCTTTCCAGGTTCCTGTGCCCGCGGGTCTGGCGGACATTGACCCGTTTCAAGATCATCGTCTCGGTCGTTCCCACAAGTCCCGCCTCTTTGACGGAGTAGCCCACGATGTACGTACCGGTCCCGCCGGGTTCGAGCAAATCCGTTTGACTTTCGGTCAGCGTGATCCATCCGTTGGATCTGCAGACCGAAACTTTCACCGGGACGGGCTCGAATGCACTGGTCGCGGCATTCAACTTACGCAGAAAGAATGCCTTGTCCGGAACGTTCCTAAGATCCGACTTCGGATTCATGAACGTCTGGACGCCGGCCACCCGATCTTCCCTTCCGTGGTTCCAAGACGACGTTACCGAAAATTGTGTCCCGATGATGAATTGCTCTCCACCATCGATAACAACGGGTCGGTAAATGTTGTCCGAAACCGCTGGCGCTGCTGGCGGCGTAATAACGCTGATCGTCAGCAGCTGCCTTCCCTCCAGGGGTTCCACCCCCAGAGAGTGACTCAGTCCACGCTTTGGCGCGGACTTGCGGCGGGCTTTCGCCCACCTTCTTCCGAGGAACCATGTCATGGTTCTTTCTCCTAACCATAAATTTACAAGGCACCGATGCTTTAAAGGAGCGTTGCTACAAGCCTCGCTCATTTTTGTCCGGACTAAGCCATCAGCGCCTGTAACAATCAGAAGATATAATAATATAACTCAAGAAAAGTCAATAGAAATTAAGGTAACTGCTCACTGAGTCTGAAATAAACTTGTGAGAAACAACCAGCAGCTCTTTGCGGAATAAATTCCGCTTTCTCGTGTTTAGTTAACCGCCGATTTAAATCGGCGGTTAACTAAGGGGAAAATAGCGAATTTATTCGCCCGATAATCCGCAGCGTCAGTGAGCAGTTACAAATTAATAAAATCGGGAGTTTTGAACGGAGCCTGGAGAGCACCGAAAAATGTTTATCTATAAGCCAAATGTTGGGTTTCTCCGCCTGTCAGTTTTATGTAAAAACATTGACATATTAGTCATTAAATGTGGTACGAAAATTGAGGGGGGTAAAATTAATACCTCGCTTGGGGCAAAGGAGAGTTTACTTTTGGGAAAAGATCGATCATTGGAAGTATCAAGGAACCTCTGAATAATTGTTAAATTGTTAAATTGTTAAGTTGTTAAGAATGTATAAAACGTGCGTTACGCTTGCGACCTTCGGCCAGCTCAGGTCGCCCGGAATGACACAGATGATTGTGCCAGATAAGGTCGCCCTGAGTTAAGCGAACGGGCGAACAATTTAGCCATTTAACAATTATGTCAGGGTAACAATAAAAAGCAGTTAATCAGAGGTTCCTTAAGTATCAAGTATTCAGTATCGGGTATCCCGGATGATCGGCGGTCATACTCAATACTTGATACCTGATACTTTTTTAATGGTGTACAATTTCGATGCATGTCCGGTCACAGCAAGTGGGCCAATATCCGGGTACGGAAAACCGCGCAGGACGCGAGGCGGGGGAAGATTTATACGAAATATGCGAGACTCATCGAGATCGCCGCGCGGGAGGGCGGGGGAGACCCGACGACGAATAACCGGCTTCGCGGACTCATCGAAACCGCCAAAGCCGACAGCGTGCCGAACGCCAATATCGACCGGGCGATAAAGAAAGGGACGGGAGCGCTGAAGGGTGAAGCCATGCAGGAGGTTCTGTACGAGGCTTACGGCCCGGGCGGGTCGGCGTTTATCATCGAATGTTTGACGGATAACCGCAACCGCACGCTGGCCAATGTGAAGGCGACGATCAGCCGAAATGGCGGACGGTTCGCCGAGGCCGGATCGGTGACTTGGATGTTTGAGCGCCGGGGAGTGGTGGTTGCAGGCGGAGGGGATGCCGGGCTCGGGGAAAAAGTCGGCGATCCGAAAAAACTTGAGGACATAGAACTGGAACTCATCGATCAGGGTGCCGAAGATTTCGATGCGACGGACGAACACCTGCAAGTGATTACCGATATGACCAAATGGACCCGGATACGGGATTTTCTGAAGGGTAAAGGGTTTTCAATCGAGTCCGCTGGGCTTCAGTATGTGCCGAAACAAACGGCGCCGGTGGACGCTTCGGCGATGCTCAAAGTCGAATCACTGGTAAATTCGCTTGAGGAGGACGAGGACGTGTCGGAAGTGCATACGAATGCGGTGGTGCAATAGGCGGATTTTATTTTTTTCAAGCCCGACCTGAAAATTGATAACATCAAAAATATAATACCTAATCATTGCAACACTGTGTCAAGTAGGTGATAATCAATCCGGATAAATTTTTTCAGGAATTTTCTTGTTGCGGTTCTATCGCTTCCCCAAGATTATGATTCCGTTTAAACGTCATAAGACCTGCATACCATGCGCGCTTTCGCCACACTGCTCCGGGCCAGCTTCAGATACGCCGCGGGATTCCGCCGGTGGATCGTGCTGTATGTGATCTTTTTCGTCGTGGCCAACGGGCTTTCCATGGTTGAGCCGCTGATTGTCGGTAAAATTTTGAACAGCGTTCAGGAAATATCGACACTGCCCCATCCGATGCAGAGGCTGATCAATCTGTTTTTGATCATGCTCTCCCTGACGGTCGGTTTTTGGATATTCCACGGCCCGGCGCGGGTGATGGAAAACACCTGCGCGTTCAAAGTCCGGAACGCCTACAAAGATCACCTGTACCGAATCATCGTGTCGCTGCCGGTTAAGTGGCATCGGGAAAGCCACTCCGGCTCCACGATCAACCGCGTGGTCAAATCGACCCGGGCGCTGGATCATTTCATCTCCGACAGTTTCCAGTTCGTCGAGATGATAATGCGAATGGCGGGCTCGGTCATAGCTTTGGCGCTGATCTTCCCGGCAGCCGCGATCCTGGCCGTGATCGCCAGCATCATCGCGCTTTCGACCGTGTTCATTTTCGACACGTTTCTGCTCAAGCGCTACGACCAGATCAACCAATACGAACATTCCACCGCTACGGCGCTGCATGATTACATCACCAACGTTTTCACGGTGATCACCTTGCGGTTGGAGGAACTCACGCGGACCGAAGTCTGGAAACGTATGTCGCACTATCTGCCTTTCTCCAGACGCACGTTCAAGATGAACGAATGGAAGTGGTTTTTGATGACTCTGCTGATCGGTCTGATGCAGATCACGGTTCTGGCCTGGTATGCGTTTCGGGCTATCGGCAGCGGCGAAACACTGCTGGCCGGAACGTTTTTCATGTTGTACGAATACCTGCAGCGGATCGGAGGGGCTTTTTACACCTTTGCCTGGAAATATTCCGACACCATCGAGCAGTACGCGGATTTTATCTCGACTGCGCCGATACTCAGAGCCGAGCGGGCCGATTATTATGTGATCCGGAATCTGCCGGAAGAGTGGCGGAAGATTGAGATACGGAATCTGAAGTTCACATATTCCGAAGGAGAGGACGTCCTGCGCAAGCTGCATCTGGATATCGATTCGATTGTTTTCGAGCGCGGCAAACGGGTCGCCTTGGTCGGGGAGAGCGGCAGCGGAAAAAGCACGGTTCTGAGTTTATTAAGGGGACTCATGACCACCGGTGAAGTCCAGGTGCTATGCGACGGGAAGACGCTGAAGCGCGGGCTTAAACATCTGGCCCCGCATGTCACGCTTATTCCGCAGGACCCCGAGATCTTCGCCAATACGATCGAATACAACATCACGGTCGATACGAAGCAGAAGAAATCCGAACTTGAGGAAGATATCGAGCTGGCCCGCTTCACATCCGTACTGGCGCGCCTGCCCAAAGGACTCAAAACCGATATTTCGGAAAAGGGCGTGAACTTGAGCGGCGGCGAGAAGCAGCGGCTGGCGCTGGCCCGCGGAATATTCGCGGCGAAGACCAGCGACTTCATCCTTCTCGATGAGCCCACGAGTTCCGTGGATCCCATGAATGAACGGCTGATTTATGAAAACCTGATGCGGAGGTTTTCCGACCGGTGCATCGTTTCATCGATCCACAAGCTGCATCTGCTGCCCATGTTCGACTGGGTTTATGTCTTCGATCACGGGAAAATAATCGCCCAGGGACAGCCTGCGGAATTACTGAAGGAGGGCGGTTCTTTGCATCATCTGTGGACACGGGAAATAAAAATACCGGGGGTATTGTAGAGACGCCCCAATGGGGGCGTCTCTACACAATGGCCTGAAAAAGCCGCTGCTGTATAACAAAATAATAAATATGGCAGCGTCCTTTCAGGGGGCGGTGATGTTTGCGGATTCGGGGGAAGAACGGACGGAGGGAAGCTCGCCGAAGCGTATTTTCACCGTATCCGAAACGGTGTTGAAATATTCGTCGGTCAAAGTAACGGTGAGAGTATGCCCTTCCGTCAAATCGACAGAGCGCGGGACCCGAACCTGTCCCATAAACGGTTTTTCCGTAAATGTGGCCACCTTTTTACCGTCGATCGAAACGGTGACTTCTCTCACGTTCGAAGCCGAATCAATGTCAATCTGCGGCTTAAAAACCGGAGCCGAGACACTGACGCCTTCCTCGGGCGAGATGATTTTCATTTCCGGTTTGATTAGGCGGCCGGGAGTGAGTGACGGATCACACTCTTTGGTTGGCGCCACAGGGAGAGGAAGCAGGGAACCGGAGTGATCGGGAGAAGCGTTCCACTTTTCCATTTGTTTTGCCGCCCATTCCAGGACGCCCTGCTCCCAGAGCGGCCAGCGGTCAGGAAGCTCGCTTTTCGGAACGAAAAACGGCCGCTCTTCCATGGCGTCAGCCGGACAAGACAGAGAGCTCAAGAGTCCCGTAAGCTTGTCCACTTTCAAAAGAACGCAGGAGTCGTCTTCGGTAAGCGGTGTTTTTTCCTCCAAAAACAGGTCGGAAACCCTCAGGCTTATCGGCGTGCACGCCGAAGCCAGGCGCCCGGACAATTTTGAAACCAGCGGATGCGTCAGGCGTTCCGGATAGGTGAATGCCTGCTTCGTATCTTTCAGTTTACGGTGGGCTTCGGCCATGTAGTCGTGCCAGATGGGTGCTGCTACGGTGAGTCCGTCGGCTTTCTCGAAGAGCGACTGGCTGGTGGCATTGCCCACCCAGACGCCGGTGATCAGGTTCGGCGTGTAGCCTATGGTCCAGGTGCTTTCCGGCCGTCTCAGCGTGCAGACTTTCGAGGCATCCCGCTCCAGACATTTGTTGGAAGTGCCGGTTTTGGCGGCGGCCGAAAATCCCGGAATCGACAAGATAGATTTCCAATAATCGTTATCCGGGCGGGAATTTACGTCGCTTAAAATTGATGTGATCTGGGCCGCAATCCTGGGATCCACGACCTGACGGGGGGCCTCGCCTTTCGGCATATACAGGATGTTGCCGGCTTTG
>MFXU01000014.1:42058-44931 GCA_001788965.1 Candidatus Peribacteria bacterium RIFCSPHIGHO2_02_FULL_51_15
GATCGAAAGCGGCCAGCCATAATCGAAATCCGGATTTTTTTTGCGCAGCTCCTGCTTTTGAGCGCCGGGCGACGTGACTCCCGCGCGTGCGGCCAGACTCAAAAGAGATTCCTCGCCGCCGCCCAGGAAGAAAGTTTTTACCGCCGGGATGTTCCTGGAGCCGGCGAGGGCCAGGCGCATGGTGGTGATTCCCCAAAAAGTGCCGTCGAAGTTTTGGGGCTGGTCTTCGCCGAACTTCGTCGGCACGTCATAAAGCACGGTGGCCGGACCGTAACCGGCCTCGAAAGCCGCCAGGTAAGTGAAGGGCTTGAAGCTGGAGCCCGGCTGGCGGGGGGAGCGGGCCATGTCGATCTTGCCTTCATGTTCGTCATCCCCGAAGTCGGCATTGCCGATGTAAGCCACTATTTCGTGCGTTTTGGGGGCGACGGAGACCAGCGCGGCGTTAAACGCCCCGAACCTTTTTTTAATGTCACTCAAATGTCCGGCGACTGCTTTTTCCGCGGCTTGCTGTAGGTTCCAGTCCAGAGTCGTTTGGATGCGGAGACCGCCCTGTTCCATAAGCCGGTCATCGATTCCCAGTATTTCTTCCGTCTGTTTTTGCACTTCAAGCACGAAATGCGGGGCCCGGATGTTTTGGCGTTCAGGCGAGAAGGTCAATTTTTGCAGCTCGTCCATGGCCGACTTGTGTTCTTCCGCCGAAACCATTTTCTGATCGATCATGTTTTTCAAAACCTGATCCGTGCGTCCGCCGACATACACGGCATCGCTTCCTGATCCGAATGTTTTTCCGATCAATCCGATGATCACTTCGCCGTCAGGAATCTGCGATGCGGATGTCACCGATCCCTCCGATATTTTCTTTAATAATTTGGTGGATATCGCGGTGCCGCTATGCGAACCGTAGGGGGAGAAATAACTGGGGCGCTGGGGGAGCGAAGCGAGTACCGATGCCTGGGCCAGAGTCACGTCTTTGGCCCCGATGCCGAAATAATTTCTGGCGGCCTGTTCGATGCCGTAAGCGTTTGACCCGTAAGGGATCCAGTTCAGATAAAGCTCCAGCAGCTGGTTTTTGTCATAACGACGCTCCAGCTGACACGCCAGCATCAGCTCGCGTATCTTTCGGACGGCGTTTTTTTTCCGCCCGACCAGGGCGTTACCCGCGAATTGCTGGGTGAGGGTCGAACCGCCGGACCGGACGAAAAAGCGCGGTGCCATCTGGCTCAAAACCGCGCGGCTGAAGCCGATGACATCGAAGCAGCTGCTTCTAAAGAGAAACCGTTCGTCTTCTATGGCTATGGTGGCCTGTTTGATATGGCTAGAGATCCTGTCCCCGCTGACGTAGGTTCGGTCCTGTTCGGAAAAAAGGCGGTAAAGCTCGACGCCATTTCGGTCCAATATCACGGTGCTTTGCGAGGCTATGAGAGCCGTGGGATCGTCGATATCGGGCAGCGTCAGCCAGAGACCGCCGAGAAAAAGGACGGTTAAACCTAAAAAACCGAAGATGACCTTCAAGATCAAAATCCTGCGCTGTTTTTTTGTCCGCTGTTTTTTAAGCCACAACCAAAGCCAGCCGCTTTTTTTCGAAAAAACGCGGAAAACCGCGGCAAAGAATCCACCTTTTTTTCGGCTTGCCGGGAAACGATGCCTTGGAGATTTCGGCTCATCGCCAAAGTCAATTATGCGGCTGGAAAAACCTGGATTCGAAGACATGGCAGTCAATTGTCAATTGTCAATTGTCAATTGTCAATTTGCTACCCGTTCAATTTACGCCGTAAATGTGCTACAATATCCCGATGCCCGGATGGTTGAGACTTGTGTCGGCGGTTATCCTCTGGAGTTTCAACGAAACAGCTTTTGCCCAGCGGCAGATAACCATAGCCACGGGTGTCCCGAATGTAACGATAGACTCCATAATGCTCGGGATCATCAATGTCCTGCTCGCATGGAGCGGTCTCGTCGCCACCGCCCTTTTTCTGCTCGGCGCCCTTTATATGGTCGGATCAGCCGGCTCAGAACAGCTCAGTTCGGCGGGAAAACGAATCATGAAGGCTTCACTGATCGGGCTTGCGATCATTCTGGCTTCGTGGTTGATACTAAGTACTATGGTTTATTTGATCGCCGGTTAAGTTTTTGGATTACAATACTCCAGTGACCATGCCCGATTTCTCTACCGATAACACCGCGCATCTTCTGGCCAGAGCCGAACGGCTCAAATTTGAAGCGCGTCACAGTGAAGCTCTGGAGGTACTGGAAAGCCTGCTCGGCCATGATCCGGAGAACGTGACCGCGCTCGAAGAAGTATCGGACAACGAATTGAGCCTGGGCAATTTCGACCGGGCCGAAACTGCAGCCCGCAGAGCACTGAAGATCAGCCCAAAAAGTTATACCGCGCACTACATCATCGGTTTCATCGCCTCGCACCGGGAGAATTGGGAGGATTCGATAAGATCCCTGAAAACCGCCAATTCGGTGGAGCAAAATAACCCGGAGATACTTCGTTGTCTGGGATGGGCGCTTTTCAATGCAGGGCAAAAACTGGAAGGAACCGTCACGCTGGAACGGGCTCTGAATCTGGAGGAACAGAATCCGCTGATTTTGTGCGATCTGGGAGTGGTGTACCTCAGGGGCAAAAACTTTTCGAAATCAAAAGCCCTTCTGAGGCGAGCCCTGGACCTGGATCCGAAGAACGAGCGAGCCGAGGAATGTTTGGAGATGGTGAGCCGGATCGAGAAAGCTGTTAGCTAAGGAAGCTCCAATTAACCGAAGTTTATTATTACCCCAACATAATTGTTAAATTGTTAAATGGCTAAATTGTTCGCCCGTTCGCTTAACTCAGGGCGACCTTATCTGGCACAATCATGTGTGTCATTCCG
>MFXU01000015.1 GCA_001788965.1 Candidatus Peribacteria bacterium RIFCSPHIGHO2_02_FULL_51_15
CACCCAACCCCTCATGCCGCGCTCAAAGAAACCGACCGAACCGAAGCTTTTTTTGCCGCTCACAG
Organism: Candidatus Peribacteria bacterium RIFCSPHIGHO2_02_FULL_51_15; assembly: GCA_001788965.1. GTDB lineage: Bacteria > Patescibacteriota > Gracilibacteria > Peribacterales > Peribacteraceae > 2-02-FULL-51-10. Next base: position 66 of record MFXU01000015.1, read on the forward strand.
CCCTTTCCGTCGTATTGATTATTCTCGGCATGATCGAAGTGGCTTCCATGACCTCGGCGGCGACTTATTTGCCTGCGAATTACCGTAACCCGAAGTCGAACGGACATGATCTCTTCAATGTACAGGAATTTCGTACTCTCAGGCGCGCGCGCGTGGATTCGTATGCGTCAACGTCTTCAAGCTCCGAGACCATCTCCGTCTCATCTCCGGCTTCTTCATCCGCAGTGTCCTCAATTTCTTCTGCGGCCCACGCCGCAGCGGAGGAACTCACCTGGAATGATCTGACGATTTCCCAGCGCGAAACGATGCGCCGGCAGCTCCGGGTATATACCTGTCCGCAGGATACGGATCCGGCCTACAAGGCGCTTTGCGAGAAACTGCTGAAGGCGCAGGGCGCGAATCCGACCCGGACCGGGACGAAAAATCCGCGTCAGCCTTAACGACGAATACCACTTCGGCGGTCTTGACGTTGGCGCGACTACGAGCCTACAGTCCGGGCGGTTTTTTATCGCTCATGAAGAAATTTTTTGCCATCGAAGGCGGAAGACTCGTGGAACGGGAGGAGGGTATCCTCCGCGTCTATGCCGCTCCCACTCCCGATGAGCGGGCGGAGCTGCGTGCTTCCCTTGGGATTCATGATTACGATCTCGACTCCGCGCTCGATCCGGATGAGATATCCCGCGTCGAATTTGACCGGCACGGCACTTCGATTATCTGGAAACGGCCATCCCGCGAATTGACGGAGGGGGCCGCCTTCAATGTAGGTTCGGTCGGTTTTTTCCTGCGGGAGAACACTCTGACTATTCTGAGTCATGAGAGCATAGCGTCGTTCGGCGAAAAGGAATTCGCGGGCGTGAGTTCTATTTACAGCTTCCTTCTGCGCTATTTCTTTTTCACGATCCGGCAATACCTGGCGCATCTAAAAGCAATCAAACGGACTACCGCCCAGCTGGAGGTGGCTTTGACTTCTTCAGTGGAAAACAAGGAGCTGCTGCGGATGTTCGAATTATCCGAGAGCCTCGTATACTATCATGACGCCATCGAATCCAACGGGTCGGTATTAGCAAAGCTGAAAAATCGCATCGAAAAATTTCCATTTACGCAGCGTCAGCTCGGCTTGCTCGATGACGCAATCATCGAAAATGCCCAGTGCGCGCAGCAAGCGAACATCTACAGCCACGTTCTGGCGGGACTCATGGACGCGCGCGGGAACATCATCAATAACAACATGAACGTGCTTTTGAAAAATCTGACGATTATCAATGTCGTTTTTCTCCCACTGGGACTATTCGCTTCCATGGGGGGTATGTCGGAGTATTCACTCATGCTGGCCTCGTTTGGTGTGAGTCAGGGAGTCGGATACATGCTGTTTAGCGTGGTTATGGTTGCGGTAGGATTGATCTTCTGGGCGCTACTACGCCGTCGCAACGGGTCCGGTTGAGGAATTGGCAGATCGAAGCGGATTTCGATATTAAGGCATTAATAAGCCAGAAAAATAATGTTTGCGAATTGGTAGACAAAGTCTGAGATGTCCGTTATGCTTTGTCCGGAAAGTCCAGAGTGCAACGTGTGCTCTCGGTTTCCTTTGTACTCTTTACTCCCTTTATACAATGCCTACAGGCTCTATCAAAACGAAAACCGAAAAAGGTTTCGGATTTATCAAAATGGAAGGGTCGGACGACATCTTCTTCCATCATTCCGCTTGCGGAGGACAATTCGACAATTTGCAGGTCGGTCAGCAGGTGCAATTTGAAATGGAACAAGGCCCCAAAGGCCCGAAAGCCACGATGGTTCAAGCAGAGTCTTCTCCGACACAGCAATGAGCACGAACAGCTCACCGCTTTCCGACACAGAATGAGCATGTACTGAGTCATGGGAAAATACTTTACTCATGATGTCTATGCTCAACCCTTCGCAATTCGAGACGATCGAAGAAGTCGAAATGTTCCTCCGCGCCGCCGATGTCTTCTCGCTGGTACATAGTCCTCCGGCAAGCGGGAAGGCTCATACCACTTCGCGTTTAAAACGTTCTTAATCAGACGCGCTGGCGGTATGGAGTTCTTGGCTTGAGTAAACGCTACGCGGTACGAGATGATGCCGTTACGAATGACCGATTAGTTATGTTTTAAATGCAAAATGGTATCAGTGGCTGAGAGATCGGCTTCGCCTGAAGTAAGGTAGGTCAAATTTCTCTGGGATTTAACTTGAAACCTTTAGGTGTACGCTTGTACACTAAATGCATGGCCACGAGTATAATCGGACACCTGGACGCGGATTGTTTTTATGTTTCATGTGAGCGTGTGCGTTTCCCGGGGCTCAAAGGCAAACCGGTGGGGGTTCTCGGCAATCAGGGCGCCTGCATAATCGCCAAAAGTTATGAGCTGAAGGCTAAAGGCGTGAAGACCGGCTGGCCGATCTGGGACGCCCATAAACTTTGTCCCGAGGCGATCTATGTAAAACGGGACTTTTATTGGTATGAAGAATTATCGCGGCAACTGGTGGAAACGGTCAGGCAGGCCAGTCCGACCGTGGAGTACTACTCCGTCGACGAACTGTTTTTCGATGCCGGTCCGCTTCTTAAGAGCCGGGGCCGGGAGGGGATTTCGGATCTACAAAAAGAGATCCTGAAGGAAACCGGCATACCCGTGTCGATCGGGATTTCACTCTCCAAGCTTCTGGCCAAGCTGGCATCGGACAGCGCCAAACCTTTCGGCATCGACGTGGCGGTCACCGAAGATGAGATTCAGGCATTGCTCAAAGGCAAGCCGGTCGGCGACGTCACGGGGATCGCGAGGCAACGGCGAAAGACTCTCAATTCCCGGGGGATCTTCACTTGCGATCAGTTCGTCAAAGCCGACCGACGATTGATACGTAAACTGATAACCAAAAACGGCGAAGACATCTGGTGGGAGCTCAGAGGTGTTTCCGTGCTGCCGATTGCGACCAGCCGCCCGCCGCACAAGGTCGTGGCCAGAGGCGGAAGCGTGGGGGCGGCGACGGCTGACCGGCTCCGGATCGAGGCCTGGATCATCCGTAATATAGAGCGGCTCACCGACGCGCTGGAGCACCATGGATATGTCTGTGACAAGCTGGGGCTGATGCTGGGTTACAAGGACGGCACGGGTTCGTATGGCACCGCCGTGCTTTTGGGTCCGACTGCGTATTTCGAGCATCTGGCGCCCATCGCCCGGGAGCTTTTCGAAACCGGTTACAAGACGGGAAAAAAAGTCCATTACATGCATCTGATCGCCGAACGCATCCAGTTCAAAAAAGACGCCCAGACGAGCATCTTTCAGAAGGAGCCCGAAAAATCCCTGACCGGGACGGCAAATTTCGTGAACCGTCATACCGGCCGGTTTTCGGTCCGCAGCGCGGCCACTTTGCCGCTCACGGATATCTACCGGGATGACGCCAACGAATACGATATCTGCGATATTTACGGCAAAACCTGTTTCTAAAATTTTCTTATGATTTTTTTTCGTTCAGCCCCTCACTCTCCGACTCTTTAGCCACGGAGGGCTGCTTCTGTTTTTAAATTTAATTCACTCAGCAGCGCCACTCCGTGGGCGCGGCACAACAAGCTTCAGGTGTTAACATTATCTGACTAAATTCTTATATGTGTGCCGGTCTGGCCATCGAACGGCGAAACGTTCCCGATCATCTGATCGAGAAATACCGCTTGCAGGACCGCATAACCTCGCGGGGCGGAGCGGGGGAGCAGGAAGTCCATTTTCTTTTCCGGGCGAAAGTCCCGCTTCTGCCGGTCTGGCACGAAAGGAATTTGGATATTTATATTTGGGGGAACCGTGACGACCGTTTTTCCAGGCTTCCGAAAACCGGCTGGTGCCGGATGGAAAGCATTGCCGAGGGCAAATGGGAAGGGCTTCGTCCGGTCCAAGTGGAGATACCCTGTTCTTACGGGCTGGAAAAGGGCGTCTGGTTCCAGGTGGTCGAGGGCCTAAAAGGCATTTTGGTCAGGGATGAAAAAGCCCGGCCGCACGTTTACATCCTCACCCAGCCGGCGTCGCATTATTACAACGTAATGACGAGACATGATCGGATGCCGGTTTTTCTAGGCAGAGGATATTAAAAAACATGTGCAAGGTAGAAACCCCCGTTTTTTAGACGTATCCCGGGAAAAAGTCTGTCATACCACTTCGCGTTTAAAACGTTCTTAATCAGACGCGCTGGCGGTATGGAGTTCTTGGCTTGAGTAAACGCTACGCGGTACGAGATGATGCCGTTACGAATGACCGATTAGTTATGTTTTAAATGCAAAATGGTATCACTATTTTTGACCCCGGCACCCTCATGGCTTTCAAGACTTCCTAAACATCCGATGCCACTTTGATTTTCTCCCTGAGCTTCAAAAAAAGCCTTCCTTTCGGACTTACTGCGTAAGAAAAAATGTTTCCTGCGAGGAGTGCCAGCTCGGGAGCGAAGTAAAAAGACCCGAGATGAACCCATGGGGCGGACAAAAAGCCGACAATCGAGCCGTAAATGATGCGCTGGTATCGTTTCGGAGGCGAGGTCAACGGTTCGGTGAGCATCACGAAGGCCAGGAACAGCAAGTGCGTGTTGAGTATCATTTTCCAGGAATTCTCAAATAGGACCGCGGGTGTTTTTACATCCGGCAAAAGGGTGAAGATCAGGGCGGAAACAAAAAAGGAAAACACCAGATCGAATCTCGATAATTTTCTTGTGACAAGCAAACCGCCTGCGACGATAAAAGGTATCATTGGAAGTGTTCCAACCCACCAGCTGGCATTTTGGCCCAATGTAAACGCGATAAATGCCACACCGAAAGCGGCAGGATTGAAGATATGTTTTCGCCTGATTGCGAGAATATATTTGGTTGCCATGGCGACCGCTGATGCGGTGGCAGCGGTTTTCAAAAATGGAACATCGGATAAAGAAACAGGCGGCGTTAAAAGAAGAACAAGTATAAATGCCGTTATGTACGCGGATTCGACATTTCTGTGCGCGCGAAAAATTTTTGCAAAGGTTAAATTGGAGGCGAAGCAAATTGCGGTAATCAAAATCGATGAATACAAAATCATCAACGGGCTGAACGGAATGATTTTTATGCCGCCCAAAACCATTGCGGCCAGTATCAAAACGGTCAGGTAATAAAGAACCAGCCGATACATGGTGATCCAATTGAGCCGATTATCTATGAGTTTGAGCATCAGAGGCAACGGATGTCAGCATCATGCCGCATTTAACAATAATTGAGAATGAAGAATTTAAAATGTAGAATTAAAAAAAGCGTTCTCGTCTGTTTTGTTCATTCTACATTTTAAATTTTACATTCTGCATTTCGTTGCGGGTGTCGTATAACGGCTATTACCCCAGGTTTCCAACCTGGTGACGACGGTTCGACTCCGTTCACCCGCTCCATCCGGCTTCGCCCTTCGGGGCTACGCCGTGATTTCGCTATGCTCTTATCAAAACAATGGCCGGATGCCCCGGCGTAGCTGAGCGTCAGCGGGACGGAGCCGGGCTATACTGCAACTATGCATTTCGTCTATCTGCTGCTTTCGAAGGATGATGAACACCATTATATCGGCATCACTACAGACTTAGAGCGCCGTCTAGCAGAACCAACAACAGCGCCCTGTTATAGCAGGTCACGAAGTGGAAGCCCTTAAATGCCGGTCTGAAAGGTCATCTTCCCATGGGTCAGGGTGACCCAAGGAGTGCAATATGTATCTGAACCTATGCACCTTAAATCGAATTCCGGAAATTGAATCCACGGACCTTGCTTGAAATATTTTCGGGTCAACAGCAAAACTACGGGAAATAATAATTATGATCAGCAGCGGCCCTCCGTGGCCGCGGCGATTCCGGTGTTCGTTTCGTTTTGGTGCAAAGGCATCCGGTACAGAACGGAGTGTCATGTTCGCAAGCG
>MFXU01000016.1:0-15747 GCA_001788965.1 Candidatus Peribacteria bacterium RIFCSPHIGHO2_02_FULL_51_15
AGCTCCTGCGCTTCCTTGTCCATGTCGTCCATGAACTTGTAAATCAGCGCGGTCGTGATCTGCTCCACCTGTCCTTTGGGATCAGGCACTTTCCCGACTAGGATCTGCCTCGCGGAGTCAATGCGGCGCTTGGTGTCGGAGTCGAGCATTTTCGTGAGAGTGATGAGGAGAGGCTTCTTGCACTGTACGCACTTGGCAAGTACAAATACTTGCAAGAAGTTACAAGAGGGGTGTACTCTGTGTATGGTCGCGATGCGAATCGCGCCCATCAAAAGGCGGTCTCTCGAGACCGTTTTTTGTAATATTTGAAAAAAGTTTCAGACCGTATCCAAGGAGTTTCCCGTTGACGCGCCGCAATTTTGGCTGCGTCATACCATTTTGCATTTAAAACATAACTAATCGGTCATTCGTAACGGCATCATCTCGTACCGCGTAGCGTTTACTCAAGCCAAGAACTCCATACCGCCAGCGCGTCTGATTAAGAACGTTTTAAACGCGAAGTGGTATCACATCATCGTACCTCCAATATGCAGAAAGCGGTTGTGTCTACTTCAACTTCTTAGTTTCATCCAGACGCTTCGCGAGAAGACTCATAAGCCCAATATATTCCAGTGCTCTATCTGGAGAGAGAGAGTCGGGAAGGCGTGAGCATGTGGATTCCGGATGCCAAGCGATACTCCGGCGAAGAAGTTCATCATGCCATCCTGTTCGTCTTGGTCTGTCTGATTCGATAGACTATTAAAGGAAAGAACAGGATCGCGTGGTGTAAAAACCGTTCTCATCAAGTTCACTCCCTCCAGATCAAAGCGACCGGATTTTTCCTTTACCAATCCTTCGAGACACTTTGCTGCATTAAAGACAGCCTCTGGATAATGGCCATCCCGAAACTGAGATGTGCAAACGGAGGCAACGCGGGGATGGAGCGATAAGCCTTGAAAGGCTACGTTTGCCATTTCCTCAGGACTCGCCTCAAAATCAGATTTTTTCTCTTCTAAACGGGTAATCAGACCCTTCAGTTTCTCGATGCTTTTCGGAATACCTGCCAAGAAATGCGCCTGTCGTTCAGGACTTGAATCTCGATCCCCGTAGAGACTGATGAAGTGCACACCATCGTGAATCTCAATGTGCTCATGTGTATGAAACTCTGGGGAGTCTTGTCCATAGACCTCTCGAATGGTCTCAACGATATTCATCTCTATGGTTTGAATTTTCTGATCATCATAGCGCACGCCTGTATCCTTAAGGTCTTGTACCTCCTTAATTCTCCTTTGAAGCTTTGCGACTGCTTGATCAATCTCCCTCAGAGAGGAGAATTGTTTCGGAATGACCGAACGAGGTGCCGTTGCTGCTCTGCCCTTCGCCATTATAGAGAGTATATTGTAACCCTTTCGCCTATTCGATCAATAATTTCCCCTTCAGAATTCCTGATGCGGTTATACATTCTACAAGACCACTACCTGCTCCATCTCCAAAAGAAATTACCGATCAAATGGTGTAATATGCCAGCGTGCCATTGCCTGAAGATCAAAATGAACGGCTGAAACTAAAACAAGAAGGTCTCTATGATATTCTTGCTGCCTTTTTCAAAGGTGGCACATACCATAACATCTTCTTAGGTTTACTCTCTGCGCTGAATGAGAATTTAAAAAAGAGTAATGAATCCTTCGGGGCATTGAATGAAAATACGACAAAAGCCAATGAGTCTCTAGAATCATTGAGTAGCAATTTAGCAAAAACGCATGAGTGCTTAGTGCAACTGAACGCTAATATTACTGAGGCTAACGAATCTTCGGAGAAATTGTCTCTCGCTTTGAACAAAATAACACTTTTTGGCACGGTTATTGCTGGCATATCGCTTTTTATTGCCCTTGCCGCAGTGGTACTGGAATATTACAAAACCTTTTTCATTTACTCAGTATGAAAGCCATTCAGACCAAACTGCTCGAATTCCTGAACGGGAACAAGCAATTAATCATCCCGATTTACCAGCGTCCATACAGCTGGACGCAGGAGCAGTGCGAGCAGCTCTGGAAGGATATTGTGAAAACCGCCGTGAACGAGAAAATTGCGGGACATTTCATCGGATCCATCGTCTACATCGAGAAAGACATGTATCAAGTGTCTTCCATCCCAAAATTGCTGGTCATCGACGGGCAACAGAGAATCACAACGATGTCCCTCATCCTCCACGCACTCGGACAAGCTATGAAAGAAAGCGAAAAGGAGGGGGAGAACAGCCAGAAGAAGATTAACAATTATTACCTTTTCAATAGCGAAGAAGAAGGTGAGATGCGGCATAAACTTCTCCTCACACAGAGTGACAAGACGACCCTTCTTCGCCTGATGGAAGGCAAGGAATTGGTAGAGCCTGTCTCAAAGCGGATTCAGGAGAACTATCGGTACTTCCAAGAGCAAATACGCAAATGCGATGTGGGACTCGATGTGATTTTTCGCGGAATATCAAAACTGATCATTGTAGATATTTCGCTGGATAGGACACACGACAACCCGCAACTCATCTTTGAGAGTCTCAACTCGACGGGTTTGGAACTGAGCCAAGCTGACCTCATCCGCAATTTTGTCTTAATGGGCTTAGAACCCGATCTACAAACCGAACTCTATAATGATTATTGGTTCCTCATGGAACAGAGCTTCGGACAAGACAATTACAGCGAGAAATTCGACCAGTTCATGCGCGATTATCTGACGGTGAAGACTGGACGCATTCCCAATATCCGAGAGGTCTACAAGGCGTTTAAGTCATATGAGGCTGAGAATCACGACCTCCCGATCAAAGAACTGGTTGCGGATATCTTCAAATACTCGAAGTACTTTGTGGCGATGGCCTTGGAGAAGGAAGAGGACAAAGACCTCAGAAATGCCTTTAGTGACATCAATACATTGAGAGTGGAAGTGGCGTTTCCTCTCTTGTTGGAAATGTACGATGATTATGAGTCTGAAAAACTAAACCGCAATGATTTCCTCTTGTGTATCCGGCTCATCGAAAGCTACGTGTTCCGTCGCGCCATCTGTGGCATTCCGACCAACTCACTCAATAAGACCTTTGCCACTTTCTCCAAGGACTTAAACAAAAAGGAGTATGTGGAGAGCTTTGCTGCCAAACTCGTCTTGAAGGATTCCTACAGGCGATTCCCAGCTGATAGTGAGTTTACGAGGGATTTGGTGATGAAGGATCTCTACAGCTTCCGAAGAGGAAATTACTGGCTCAGGAAACTAGAAAACGATGGGCGCAAAGAGAGGGTTGATGTCGAGTCTTACACCATAGAACACATCATGCCTCAAAATGACAATCTCTCGTCTGAGTGGCGGGAGGAACTTGGTGAACGGTGGAAGGAAGTACAAGAGGAGTACCTCCACACATTGGGCAACCTCACCCTCACCGGCTACAACAGCGAATACAGCGATGCGCCGTTCCTGAAAAAAAGAGACATGAAAAATGAAAGCGGAGATAGCATCGGATTCGCTGGCAGTCCCCTGCGTATGAATGAAGGATTAGGGGTCTTGGAGCATTGGAATGAAGCAGAGATCAAACGCCGTGCAGAGCGTTTCGCAAAACTCGCAGTTCAGGTGTGGACGTACCCGATGCTCGATAATGAGATTTTGAAGAAGTACAAAGAGATGGAACAGAAACGTGATGAGACGGACTATGCTATCGAGGATCATCCAAATCTGACTGGAGAAGTCTTGCAGTTGTTTGAACAGGTGAGAAACCACGTACGCAATCTCGATCCGTCCGTACAGGAGGAAATACGTAAGCGCGTCATTGCCTACAAGACGACGGATGACTTCGTCTCCATCATACCGAGGAAAGACAGCTTGCGCCTAGTGTTGAACATGAAGTTCAGCGACATAGATGATCCCAAAAGCCTCTGCAAAGATATTACTGGCGGGGATCATTTCGGAACCGGAGACGTGAGAGTAAAAATGCTCACTGTCGATCAGATGGAAGATGTGCTTGCCCTTATACGACAAGCGTATGCCAAACAGGCTGAAAACGGGGATTAGGCACACTGGGCGGGTCGATGGCTTACGTTGACCATCAGCAAGCCCGGAGTGACATGGCCGCCGCCGGATTATCAGATGGGGTGATCCTGCTATTCGTCTATTCGACTATTTCGTCCGCGACATTTTTTTGGCGTTACACTCTATACTCTGCGCCGCAGTCGCTCTCCCAGATAGCGTTCGATGGCTTCCCTGGTCGTATACCACACACGGCCTTTCTTGAACGCATCAAGCTTGCCCGTCCTCGCGAGCAGATTGAGGTATTTGGAACTGTAGGGGGAGCCTTTACTCGCTTCCGCAAGCGTCAGGAGTTTCCCTTTCTCGGTTTTCGAGAAGATACGCAGGTACAAATCGATGGAACGTTCAACGGCCTGGGCGATGAAGAGGGTCAACGCCGCTTCGTCTCCCTTATCCGCCGCTTGGAGGACGCGGTAGTACTTCTTCCGGTCGTTCTTGAGAATGATCGCGAGCGGGAAGCCTTTGCGCATGAGAAGGACGTTCATCGCAAGACGCGCCGTCCGTCCGTTCCCATCGAAGAACGGGTGAACGAAGACGAGTTTGTGATGAAGGAGCGCCGCGAGTTCTACTGGATGCAGCGCTTTCTGGTTCTTCTTGAGCCAGCGCATGAGCCCTTCCATCCGGCGTGGCACATCGACAGCGTCGGGAGGCGTATGATCGGCTCCGCCGATGATCACGGAGCCGGTGCGGTACCGTCCGGCAAACTCGGTGTCAGTCTCGCGCACCACGAGTTGATGGAGCTGGCGAATGAGGTGTTCGGAGATGGTATAGGCATCCTGCGAGACGAGATCGTAGAGGAAATCAAGCGCCTCCTTGTGGTCCTTCGCTTCCAGGTGATCCTTGAGCGGCTTGCCCTTGATCGTCATGCCTTCCTGCAAAACGAGCCAAGTCTCCCGGAGCGTCAGACTGTTCCCTTCGATGGCGTTACTGTTGTACGTCATTTCCACTTCAAGCTGCTCGCGCAACTTTTCTATCTGCGCAGGGTCGAGCGGTCGGAGCGCATTGAGTTTCGCAAGTTTTTCATCAAGCCTTTTCCGGAGACGGGGATCGAGGAGCACCATATTCTTATTATGGCATGACTAGAAATTACATGCCATACCATGTTAAGAATAAACTCATACCACTTCGCGTTTAAAACGTTCTTAATCAGACGCGCTGGCGGTATGGAGTTCTTGGCTTGAGTAAACGCTACGCGGTACGAGATGATGCCGTTACGAATGACCGATTAGTTATGTTTTAAATGCAAAATGGTATCACGAATCTCTCTTGCATGAAGTTCGTTCGGATACGCCGATCACTTCGGAGCTGATTTGATATGTGCATGGCGTGGTGTTTGGCGATTTGTACGACCAGCAAGCCCGGAGTGACATGGCCGCCGCCGGATTATCTCGATGATGCAATGCAAGCATTCGAGCGTGAAATACTTGTCACGTACCCGGTCTATTTACACCTTTTTTAGGTGGCTGAACACGTTGGTCTCGCAGCAAAACCTTGCGGGTAAGGCAATATGCTCTATAGCAAGCCATCAATAGTGGAAGTCACCGTTATTCTTTCGGTTGGGATGATCACATACCTCCACGGCTTCACTATGCCAAATTTACCCACATTCTTTGAAGCAAGTTCACAATATTTCTCAGCCGTCTTCTTTTTGGATTGAACGTCAAATGCTTCTATCTCACTGTCAGGTTTTACTTCAAGCATTACTATCTCCTTCTCCAGCTCTACTACAAAGTCAGGCTCATAGCGATGCTGCGAATTGCCTGACTCATCTCTCCAGTACAATCCTTCAAATTGATTCGGAGCAGGACGTAACCAATCCTGCACGGATGGATCTTTGTCTAGCAGATAAGCCAAACGTGCCTCATCTGAAGAATCAAATCGATACATTGAATGGCAAGCTTTACTGAATCCGGTATATATTTTTTCTCTCGGAAACCTATTCAACTGCGATTCCAATGTAACCGGCTTATCGTTGTGGTCTCGTGAAATATTAAACTGCTCAAGATAAGGTTTCGGTTCACGAATGCTGGATTCGAGATAACTCTCCGAAACAAATTTCTTATGTTCTAGTATTTGATCATAAATTTCATGAGCAATCTGCCGGAAATTGTTCTCCACCATCATTTTCGCTGCATTGTCGTCACTCACGAATGACTTGTAGTTTGATACGGCCTGCGCCGCGAGCTTCAGCAATAACGGAGTCTGGTTAGGATCGTCGTAATCGATGAGCGGATGATCCGTGAGGGCTGCAATGATCGTGCTTTCAGGACTCTGCGTCCGTCCTTCTCCCAAGCTTGATACGCGTATAAGCACGGTTTCCCGGTCTCCTTGATGTGCATTACCAAAGAGATCCACCTCCTCAGTTCCCTGTAATCGTTGTTCCATGATGGAAGCGCCTGTCGCATATCTACTGAGCTTTCTAACATCCAAATCGAAATCCTCAATGATCAGCTCCCCATAATGAGGAGTAAGCATTAGCCGTGGAATCGCAATATTCCGGACTTCCATAGCCTGACCGGAAATACGACTAATCTTCTCAAGCTCATTCTTTATTGGCTCGCTAAAGCTATTAAAGAGAGATCCTTCCGCATAGGGCAATTCGGTTGGCTGTGCATCCGTATGCTGATGATGAAATGCAAAACTTTGCTCCGTCGCTTTTTGCTTTGCAATGAGTTCAACGAATTCATTTGTCTTATTCTGGATGGTTGCAGCTCTTACATCGTCAGGCGTATCGCCAGAAATAATGCTGCTTACTACTTTCGTTGCCTGTGATTCAAGCTCCTGCATGATGTTCGGACTCGCCTTGATCTGCTGCTGGATACTTGCGATAAAGGCCGATGGCACCTCAAGAACCTCTTTCACCAATTTTGTATCATCCGCCGAAATTCTCTCAATATTGGATGGCTGAATAAGTGAAGAATGCTGAGCCGCCTCAACTACTTTTGCGTAATTATCATGGGCAACAATCATCACACGATCGACATTCTTATTTCCCGTTCGTTCTCCGTATGGCAAACGAAGACCACGACCGATTGTTTGCTCGGTCAAAATATCAGAAGCAGAGGATCGAATCGGAGCAATTGTATAGATATTCGCCACATCCCAGCCTTCTTTAAGCATGTTCACGTGGATGACAATCTCCACGATATTGTCCGGATGCTCCAGCGAGATGAGCTTTTCAATGGTTTCGTCGGCTTCATCACCACGCGTCTTGGTGTGAACCTCGATCACCTTGCCTTTATAGGCACCGCCTCGGAATTGATCGCTGTCGATCAGGGCACGAAGTTCGCTTGCATGCTTTGTTTCTTTTGCAACGACAAGCATGACAGGCTTAACCTCGAATTTATTGTTTACCAAGGCATATTCCTTGAGTGCTACCTTTGTACGTTCATGGAAGAAGGCGGCCAATTGTAGCTTTCGTGCATCGGTTTCGATGGATTCTGCATCCCACTGACTGAAATCAACGTCGGCTTCGGTTCCTACCCAGGGATCTTTCACAAAACCATCCCGAATAGCATCACCAAGATTGTAGGTATAGAAAATATTCTTCTTCAGTTCAGGTTGGCGCGTACGACCTCGACCGATCATATTTCCCGTGTAGGGCGTAGCTGTGAACTCTAGACCCATGAGAGGGTCAATACGGTCAAGCGACCCCATAGCCGCATCTGCATGGTAGTGATGAGATTCATCCATCAATACAACCAAGTCAGGAAGGGACTTTAGATATTCAAAATACGACTCTCCAAGCGTTTCACTAAACTTTGTTATTCCTTTTTCCTGCTCGATGTCTTTCTGAGCAAATTGCTGGATATTGAAGATATTGATTTGGATCTGATTACCAAACAGGCTGACCGTGGTTTGATTCTGTTGGTAGTTTTCTTTGGTGATAATGCTCGTTGTACTGATATTGATCTCCTCAATCCCAGTAAATACATATTTGGGGTTATTGGCCTTGCTGAAATCATCCACCAGTTTGCGGTAAATGGTGTTACCCGGAGCGACAATCATGAAATGCTGGATGCCGTAGACAAGATAGAGGTACGCCACGAAGGCACCCATCAAGCGTGTTTTACCGACACCTGTGGCGAGAGCAAAGGTATACGCGGGAAAAGTCCGCTCAAATGCCTGAAATCCGCCCATCTCGGGGATGGTTTGTGCATAGCCTTTTGTTACTAGCTCAATATCACTAACGCTTCCACGGCTCTCTGGTTTCATGCGCGACAACACTTTTTTGCCAGCATCTGATTCCAAATAGTCCGCAAAAAGCTTCAAACTCTTTTCCTGCGGAGCACGCAGACTCATGGCATTCGTAATGTACTGTAGAGCGTGGGCTTTATGCATATTATTCTTGGGCTTCGGGTAAATCTTCCTCCTCCATTTCTTCTATAGTTCGTTCTTTGATAGGCAACAAATATTCTTTTTTACCGAACTGACATGCTTTCAAAACTGACTGTGGAATCTTTTTAATCGTGATGCGATTGTCCACTTCCTTGCAGCCCGGCTCGTATTTCTTGGGGCAGATAAGTAGTGTTTCGTTCGAGGTTAGATGACTGACAATTTGTTGAACCATTGCCACAGAGAGCATCTGAGTCGTTACATAGATGCTATTATTTCCTTGGCCTTTCCCATGTTTCCAGTACTCAGTCGCACTTGGTGCAAAAGTGTAGTTGGTTAACTTACACATAGCGCGGATAAGCTTGGCATCGTTGTAGTAAGCATCGATTACAGGATTGCCAAATTCATCGATTGTAATAAAGCTTGGTGCCAGTTCATAAAACTTAAACCCGCCTCCACCTTTCCATTCTACTGTTTTACTAATACCACTCTGATCGGTACCGTCTACTACAGAAACAAGTCGCTTGTGTACATGCGAATAAGCCTGATTTTCCATTTCAATACCAATATATTTTCGGCTCATTTTACTAGCAACTGCGCCAGTTGTTCCAGACCCTAAAAATGAGTCTAATACCCAATCTCCTGGACAGGAAAAATGCTTTAAAAGTGTATATAATAAAAGCTCTGGTTTCTTACCACTACGAAATTCTACACCGCCTTCAGTCCGACAATTTCCAAACTGTGCAGCAAAATCATAAAAATTCTCAATCGGCGTAGATTTGATAGCCATTGGATTTTTAAGTTGATCTGAGGGCACCCCTTGATAATACTTACCTTTTGTAGCGCCTATCCTCTTCGGGCCCGTAAAATATCTAAATCCAAATTTATCATCTCCAATTCCGAAAATTTTATAGATAACACCAAGTCCATCTGTAGTAGCACGACCAGCGAGATAATCTCTAAAAAATCTTCCAGATGAATTCCCATCTAGAATAGTTCCTGTTGCCCAAATTTCTTTTAACCCATCTTCGCTGCCATTTTTTTCTATGATTTCATATTCGCCTTTTTTAAACAAAATCGCCTCTTTCCCTTTTATCTGGATTCGTTGACCTGGACTTTTTTCTGAAATATAAAAACGAAATTTTTCAAATGAGGAACTTATCTCGTTCTGAATAGGTTTTGCTCCATATTCTTTTCGATAGATATGTACTTCTTCAATTTCTTTATGAAACGCCATATCTTGTTTTAGAGTTTTTTTAGGATATCGCACCTGAACATAAAAGCTTGTCAGATAGTTTGATCGTCCAAACATTTCATCAAGAAGTACTTTTAGATATGCCCCTTCTTCATCATTGATCTGGCAACAAATAAAACCATCCTTACTCAAAAGCATCCGCAAAAGTTCCAACCTCGGTTTCATCAGTGAAAGCCAAGTAGAATGCTCAACTGAGTCATCGTAATGCTCAAAAGCGTTACCAGTATTATATGGTGGATCAATGTAGATACATTTCACTTTTCCCTCAAATTCCGGAAGCAATGCTTTAAGTGCGAGTAGGTTATCCCCATGAATGATAATATTCTCCGTATTCGGATCTCCGTACGATAAATCTTTTCGCTCTTCCAGAATACGCGGCTCGATATTGGCAATATCATATTCTGGGTTATTCTTGCCGATCCAAGTAAGTTCGAGTTTTTGCTTGTTGTTACTCATAGCTGCCTGTAAAAAGTTAAATAATTTTCCAAACGATTGTAAATAATGGCTTCAAGTTTGATCTTTGCTTGAGCTGTGCTTCGACTGTCTGTAGTAATTTTTCCTTCTTTACTTCCACATCATCCTGCGCTTCATACAATTTCTTTCGCATTTCGTTACGCTTCTTCTCGGAGTCTTTAATTGCTCGTTGAGCTTTGATCTTCTCCTCCAGATTCACAATTTTTTTAGCGCTTGTTTTGGCGGCCTTGATATCGATATCAAGCTTCCTCAAATCCAGTTCAAGCGCCTTTTTTACATCTTCTGCCCAATTGTCCATCTTGTTCATTTCGTCATCAAAAAATTCTTTATTCCTTTCCGCAATTTGAGTCGATGTGACTGAAATACTTCCTTGTTCCAGTGCTTCTAGTTTTTTCTGTTGCTCTGGGGATATCTCGCAGGGAGTTGAGGAAATCGTAGAAAGAGAAAATATCTTCTTTATAATGTCTGATTCAATTGGTTCATTGTCTTTACTCAGAGCTGAAACAATGACCGTATCTTCTGCTTCAAAAGCTTCAACGGTATAACTTGTGACCTTCAGAACACCATTCTTGCCCACTAGTTCCTTCAGCACGGCAATTCTTGAGGGGTGATTCGAGTAGTCAAAGACAATTTCAGTCTCAGGAAGTTGCTTATTTTTAGTCTCATTTAGAATTCTTTGAGCTAATGAATGACCGGGACGATAGACATGAGCATCCTCAATGTTTTTACCAATTCTGTAAGGCCCCGGATCAATATCTTCATTGCGAAAAGGATTAACTTTAAGGGTAAAGGAGTAATCCTTATCAGCAAAATCTGCCTTATCTCCTAGGTAATAACGAGTGATTTCCCACAACCAGCTCTCATACTTATCGAGATAGGCCTTACTCTCCATAAAATTCATTTTCAGTTTTTCATGCACCTCAGGATCGAAGTTCTCAAGTAGAGTTTGGCGAGTGTCAGACAAGCTACTTTGAATGCTTGGCTCCATTTCATCTTGTAGCTTATCGAAGGCAGCGTTGATCTCTTCATTAGTACGGCAAGTTTGATAAATGCCCGCAATGCGTTTTTCAAAATCAACACCAGA
Source organism: Candidatus Peribacteria bacterium RIFCSPHIGHO2_02_FULL_51_15 (assembly GCA_001788965.1). Lineage (GTDB taxonomy): Bacteria > Patescibacteriota > Gracilibacteria > Peribacterales > Peribacteraceae > 2-02-FULL-51-10. Next base: position 11,190 of record MFXU01000016.1, read on the forward strand.
TTCAATGGTTCCCAGTACTTCGTCACTGGCACCAAAGACTCCTTTGAACAATTTAAACTTCTGATCCAATAGCTCGTAAACGCGCTGGTCTGCTGCATTCTTCCGATTTACGAAGTTGATCACCACGACATCGTGCTTTTGGCCGTAACGATGGCAACGACCAATGCGCTGCTCAATCCTTTGTGGATTCCAAGGCAAATCATAGTTGATAACGAGTGAACAGAATTGGAGATTCACGCCTTCTGCCCCTGCTTCCGTAGCAATCATGATTTCCGCGCTATCGCGGAAATGCTCAATAAGTGCTGCGCGGGTGTCCGCTGTTTTGGATCCTGTAATTTTGTCTGTGTCTTGGTACTTTTCAATCCATTTCTTGTAAATCTCTTTGGATTCATCATCGTTGTTTGAGCCATTGAACAGAACAATCTTTCCTTGATAACCATTTTTCCCAAGCAATGTTTCGGCCAAGTACTTTTGAGTAATAGTGGACTCTGTAAAGATAATGGCTTTCTTTTTAGCGCCGAGTTCCTGTGTCATTTCAAATCCTTTCTGAAGAGCAATAAGTAGCGCTTCCCCCTTGGAGTTCGCATAAATCTTCTTCGCAAGATCGCGGAATTTAGCCAAATCAGCTCTTTCCTCCTCCATTTTAGGAATGTCTTCCGGAGTGAGGGTCTTCTTTTCTTTTTCATCTTCTTCGTCTTCACCTTCTTCTGTGTCGATCCATTCATCTGAAACTTCCTCAAAATTCTCAAAATTCTGCTCGATACCAGCCGTATCATTATCTTGGACTGCATTTTTAGCTTTTGTTTCCTTAATCAAAATAGAAAGCTTGTCGACGAGTTTGTCGAGAGTGCTGGCAATCGCGAAAGAGGAAGATGCTAACAGTTTGCGCAAAATAAGCGTCATGAGCTGACGCTGACTGAATGGAAGAGCATAGAGCTTCGGCCTCTGGAGGTATCCTGACATTCCATCGTAAAGTTCAGTTTCTTGCTGGGTAGGGACGTAGTCCTGTGTGAGAGGTTTTCGCGCAGTGTAATTGATGTATTCCAGTACCTGTCTGCGGAGAGTGCGAGTGCAGACAGGCTTTAAACGATTACGCAATTCAACGAACATTTCCTGCTTCGGCTCCACAAGACCTACCTCGCTTTCGTAAATGTCCTGCTCACGAGGAACACGAGCATAATTTGACTTAAAGCTCTTCAGATCGCCAAAAACGTGGTCATCAATGATGCTAACCAGACCATATAGTTCGAGCAAAGAGTTTTGGAGAGGAGTTGCTGTAAGCAGGATTTTTGGAACATCGATCAACGAGTTCTTGATTTCACGAGCAATCTTGTTACTGGTTTTGTAGACGTTTCTTAGACGATGAGCTTCATCAATGACTGACAAATCCCATTTTGTTTGTTTTATGTATGGTGATTTTGCCTTAGCGAAGTGATACGAGCAGATGATAATTTTATCCTCTTGGTTGAAAGGGTTGAGATTGCCATCTTTAATATATTGATTGAAAGATTTGGCTTCTAGAATGATGGACGGCAGGAAAAATTTTTCTTGTAGCTCATCATTCCATTGTTTCCGCAAACTGGAGGGAACAATCAGAAGTATCTTTCTTTTTCTCTCTGCCCATTTCTGAGAGAGAACAAGTCCTGCTTCAATGGTTTTTCCAAGACCAACTTCATCAGCCAGGATGGCACCTTTAGATAAAGGCGAACGAAAGGCAAAAAGAGCCGCTTCGATCTGATGTGGGTTTAAATCTACTTGAGCATTAGACAGTGTAGATGAAAGCTTTTCCAAGCTATTGGAAGAACATCGCTTAGTCAGCTCGTAGGCAAAGTACTGTGCATGATGGTCAGTAAGTTTCATCAAAAACAAAGAGTGAGGTACGCAATGAAAGAGTATCAGGCTTTACCCTTATCTCTAAGCCAATATTGGTATCTAGGTGCTTCTACGGCATCACAGACTGATATCTATCATCGTTGTTTTCTGGCTCTGAAAACACCATGGTCGGGTGCCCATGTTGGCAAAGCACGTGGGTCACCAAGGTGTCTCACTTGGATAGGCACGTGGGTCTATTAACACCAGAACTAGTGGCTGGGGAGGATGGATTCGAACCATCGTATGGCGGCTTCAAAGGCCGCTGCCTTACCGCTTGGCGACTCCCCAATCTGACTAAATCTTACTTGTTCGACAGTTTATAACAAAATCTCAGCCATACGTAGCTGCATGTAATCGGAAGAGAAGGGGGATTATGCTGCCACCCGGAGACGTTTCCGGGTCGCCGGATTTTCCGACTATTTTTACCTGCAGCGGGCGCCGGGCGAAGCCTTCCTCGCCCCAGCCGTGCTCCATAAGAGTACGGAACAAGGCCTGAGCCTGATACCATTTTGCATTTAAAACATAACTAATCGGTCATTCGTAACGGCATCATCTCGTACCGCGTAGCGTTTACTCAAGCCAAGAACTCCATACCGCCAGCGCGTCTGATTAAGAACGTTTTAAACGCGAAGTGGTATGACTGTTCAACACCGCATTTTTCATGATGGCTCGTGGCCTTCAGCTCGCGCGTCGGGAATACCGTGATGATGGTCGCTTGCGTGTGAATCACTCATAAAATTCGGAAATGGCTAAAACGGCCGCAATTTTAACGAAAAACCAGCGCGAAACAACGGTCATGGTTTTTACTGAGCGAAATATTCTGTGAACGTGATTTCCCGGTTATTTAATTCTGTTGCGAATTCAGGAAAATCCTTCAGTCCTGCCGCCACATTTACGCCAAAGGACGATGAATTCTGTTCGGTCCTCAAAGGACGCGGATAAACCTGGACCGGGTAGAACTGTTTACCAGAAGCATGCGAGTAAGTTGTCATGATACAAACTGATTCATCGCCATAAACTTCACGGACCCGCTCACTCATAACTTTCAATTTCACCAATACCTGTTTGTTGAACTGATGCCAGGAAGTGATGTCTCCGGAAACCTCGATGTTGATGTGAACAATCGGCCGGTGCGGTTGTGGGTGCTCGGCATCCGCCGATTTTTTTCTGTTTCCATCCAGAACTTTTTTCGCGACAGTCAAAGCTTTTTTGTCATCACCCCGGCCGGTCTTGGCAAGAGCCGCCTTGTTCCTCCTAAGCAGCTCATATCCCTCGCCATAACCGATCAACTCCTCGGCATGTTCGAGATGCTTGTCCCTGAACTTATTCGCACCTTCCATCAGTCTCAACCGGTTTCTCTGATAAAGCGTATAAGCGATATTCCAGATCGTCTGATATATCAGAGGCCGTCTAAGCGAATCCGGTATGTTTTTGGCACTGGTAAATACATCTTCTATGAGCCCCATGATCTTTGGATTTACGATCGAATTATTGCCGCTCGAAATCATTTTCATCAGATAAACCTCCATCGCGATGCCGGATCTCAAATCATTATAAATCTTCGGTAAGTCACCACTGAGTAGATCTCCGAATGTCGTCCGTCCCACGTGTTTTATGATCGAAGGATCGGTAATCTCTGCACTTAAGAAATCCGGAGTAAATACTTCATCCGGATCATTCAAGCCGGCCGCTTCTATGAACTTTGAAGTACTCAGCTCAGTGCCATTTTCGAAGATCAAAGTTTCAGACATATCGTCAGTATTCGTTATGCCGTGCAAGGCGAATACGCTGTTTCCGTAATGATCACGGACTTTATCGGCGTGCTCTTTAACGGTCTGCAATGAATTTTCAACTACCGCCTGAGGTGACATGCACGGCATAGATTGAGCTGCGCAGCCGTGCCCCTCAGTCGCAGTGTGAGCCAGCTCGATGAACAAAGCCGGAGTTCCCGGCGTGTTATGAGCGGCTTCCATTACTGCAATATCCATTTTTTCCCAGAAAATCTGATTGGTTGAATCTGTATCCAGTTTGCACCCCTCAGTCCGCAGGAAATCTACTGTAGTTGGCGGGTATCCTATTCCTTTGCTGCCGTGGACCCGTCCGTCGATGCATTTATGCACCAGGATAACGGGTGCAAGAGCCTCGAATTCCTGAATCAAGTCTTTCATTGAAGCAATCGTCTCGGCCGCTTCGACGTTTTCTCTCAAGTATCGGATCAAAAACGACCTTGCCGCGGCGGCTTCCGGGGATTCACCCGCCTGTCGCCGCGGATCCAAAACTTTCCTGAGCTGATCACGGAACTTTCTCCTGGCATCCGCCAAATTTCCTTCGACTCTCAGCCTGACCGGCTGAAGGCTTTCTGCCGAAGTAACTTCCAATTCTTCAATACTCATAAAGTTGCGCGTGATTATATTTATATTTCTGTCAATTGCAAGGGGTCTTTAAAGTAATTACTCACGAATTGGCTGAATGACTACTCGAAGGCAACGAGCAGTTGCCGCGCCCGCGGAGGGGCGCTGCTGAGTGGAAAAAGATTTTTTTTAAAAACAGCAGCAGCCCTCCGCGGCTGCGGAGTCGAAGGAACTGATCTTCTCATACCACTTCGCGTTTAAAACGTTCTTAATCAGACGCGCTGGCGGTATGGAGTTCTTGGCTTGAGTAAACGCTACGCGGTACGAGATGATGC
>MFXU01000016.1:15756-25297 GCA_001788965.1 Candidatus Peribacteria bacterium RIFCSPHIGHO2_02_FULL_51_15
CGGTCTTCACTTTGAGAGAAACATGATTTCCACTATCCTGCTCACCGATGAAGCCCCTCGTCGCCGTCATAATGGGCAGCAAGTCCGACTGGGAAACGATGCAGCATACGGTTGCGATGCTCGAACAGCTCAAGATCCCGTTCAAAGCCGAGGTCATCTCCGGCCACCGCACGCCGGACAAGACTTTCAAATTTGCTTCCGAAGCCGCTTCCAAAGGTCTGGAAGTAATCATCGCCGGAGCCGGCGGCGCCGCGCACCTTGCCGGGATGGTTTCGGCGAAGACGATTCTTCCGGTGCTTGGCGTGCCGATGGAAACCAAATCTCTCCGCGGACTGGATTCTCTGCTTTCGATAAATCAGATGCCGGGAGGCATACCGGTCGGGACGCTGGCGATCGGCAAAGCCGGCGCCGTTAATGCGGCGCTTATGGCCGCAGCGATACTCGGAAACAAGTATCCGGAAATCAGGAAAAGAATCGAGAAATTCAGGAAGAATCAGACGGAAACGGTATTGAAGAATGCCAAAATATCGTAACCGGCTTTATTTCATTGCCTTTCCCAATTCCAAGCTCCAGTAATTCAAGCTTTTATCTTTTTCGATCTCCGCAAGTCTAACCCTCTGCTCCAGCGCCTCGACCGAAACCGGATTCCATCTCAGTGCTTCGGTAAGCTGATCTCCCGCTTCGTCGTATTTTTTCTGCTTAATCAATAAATCCGCCAGATGCACTCTTACGGTCACATATGAAGGATCGTGGTTGATCGCTTTTTCGTACCACTCGATTGCTCCGGCGTCGTTTCCCGCATCCGCTTCCAAAAATCCCAGATAATAATCCGCCGGCGCGAGTTTCGGGTTTTTTTTGAGCGCCGTTTGAAACTGCTGCCTGGCATCCTCCACCTGACCGTTCGCCGAGTAAACCAGCCCGGCTTCGATATTCAGCCCGGGGTGATCGCTGTAACTGACGCCGTCATGCAAAACCGTGAACGCATCCGCGAGCAGGTTCCTTTCCCGCAGTATGCTTCCGATCGCCATCCGCGCCGAGACCGACTCCGGATACAGCTCAAGTGAACGGCCGAACAAAGTGTCCGGCGTATCCCACACTCTTGTCTGGAAGACCGATACCGATCCGAGCATCAGGACAATCGCGGCTACAATCGATGTTTTCCAGACATTCGAAATCTTGAAATAATCAGCTGCCCCGTTTCCGAGCAGCAATAAGGCCAGGATCACGCCGATGCCCGGCAGGTAAGCATAACGGTCGACCGCGAAAAACATCAGCTCGCCTTTGTGAAAATTGAAAAAAGTCGGGACCAGGCTGGCGAAGAAAAAAAGTATTCCAAAAGCAACCAATGGACGTTTCTTCCGTTGCCAAAACGCAAATGAGATAATCGCCGCATTTATCAGCAGGGGAATGAAGAAAGCCGGCTCATTCAGGCCGATGGCATCCTGATAGGGATAAATGACCGTGAGTCCTGAAGGGAAAATGAGCTTCAACAAATAAAATGCCGCGCTTTTCTGGGCCATCACAAAGGTCTCATAGAGCGAAGAGGAAGCGAGTATCTGCTCCTTGCCGAAAGATGCGATCCACAGGAACAGAACTGACAGCGCCAAAAACGGCAGAAGCTCGGCCGCCATTTTTTTCGCGTCGTTTCTTTTTTGTATCAGGATCATGTCCAAAACCAAAATCGCCGGCAGGATCGCGGCCTGGGCTTTCGCAAGAAGTGACAGTACGAAAGCACTTATCGCCAAAATAAAATAAAGAACTTTCCTGTCGGACGAATATTTCCGGTATGCCAGATACGCGATCAATAAAAAAAAGATACAGAGCAGATCTTTCCGGCCCGCGGCCCAAACAACGGCTTCGGTATTGATCGGGTGGATAGCGAATAAAATTGCTCCGACAAACGCGATTCCTTTTCTTCGGGATAACGAAAAAAGCAGGGCAGCGACCAACAAAGCGTTTATCGATTGAATCAGCAAATTCGTAAAATGAAACCAGAACGGCGTTCCGCCGCCCATCAGCCAGTTAAGCTGAAACGTCATCAGTGTCGCGGGGATATAAAGCTCGGGATCGAAAGTCGTGAACGCAAGCTTTATATGCCAGAAATCAAAACCGTGGACAATCGGATTATTTACGATCAAAAAACCGTCATCGATCGCCGCGAATCCTTGCCAGAGTGAACGACCGTAGACAAGCCAGGGAAGAAGGAAGGCCAGAATGATCCCAAAAAAGAAACACCGTGCTTTGATGAATCGGATGATCAGGAATGTAAAATATAAAATATAGAATATAGAATTACTTCTCATTCTACATTCTAAATTCTCAATTCTACATTCCCCGTTTTCCAGGTTTACTGGTGTATACTTCCCCTCCATGTACAGATACCCGATTCTGCTGTTCGCTCTCCCGGCTTTTTTGTGGGCTCTGCCTTTGTCGGCGGCGGAGGCGGCGCTGTCCGAGGTGATCTACGAGGAACCTCAAATAACAGCCGTTATAACCGGACCGGATGATATCCAGACCGGCAAAACCCTGATTCTGGACGGTTCGGCCAGCCACGTCACGGGTGAGCGCACCAGTTACCGTTGGTCTATCGATGAGACGAAGCAGTTTATCGGCCAAAATGTCGTCGCCATTTATACGCCGGAAAAGGCGGGGAAACTCACTTTCCGCCTCAGGGTCAGATCGACCGATCTGAAAGGCAAAGACAGGGAATCCGTGACTACGCACCAGGTGATCGCTTACAGGAGAAAAATCCTTTTGGTGGCGGACAGCTCGATCGATGACAGTGCCATAAATCTGCTCCGGGATGCGGCGATGGAGAACGGAATTTTCGTCGACCTGGTCAAGGGCATCCCGACATCGGCTTCGCTGAGCGAAGAAGACTCGATAGTCAGTCAATTGACCGGTCGGCTGAACCTATTTACCGGAGCCGATTCCATCGTCGTCTGGGGCAGCGGCATAGAGGGACTGCAGGCGCTGATGCGGGCGATCGACGGAAATACGGCATACCGTTCGACCGTGCGATATCAGACGGTGGTCGTTATCACCGGCCACGGGCTCACTACCGTTTCACGGATCGCAAGAAGCGCTTTTTCTTTTTTGAATCCGGCGCAGATAATCGTGACGCGGAAAGAAGCGCTGAATTCATTGACCGAAATTCCGGTTATCACCGATTTCCGTTCATCTCTGGAACAGCGGGGAATTCCCCAGATCACGCTTACCGCCGCCACCGTCCGGTATCAACCCTGGGATCTTTTTTCGATTTTTATAAATTTCATGCTTTCCCACGGGGTTGCCGGCCAGACCGTCATACTGCTCCTGATGCTGCCGGTAATCGCGACGATTTTCACTTTTTTGAAACAGGTCATCGGCATAACCACATTCGGGCTCTACACGCCCTCCATTGTGGCGCTCAGTTTTCTGGCGCTGGGCTGGCAGACAGGCCTGATCTTCCTGCTTTTCATTCTGGTGAGCGGTTATGTGACCCGCGCATTGATGCGTCCCTGGCGCCTTTTGTATTACCCCAAAGTCGCCATCATTTTAACCGCCGTCTGTCTGACTTTGCTGCTGCTTACCGGCCTCGGAACCTGGGCCGGCGTCAGCTTCGCGCTCGGTACGGTTTTCATACTTCTCATCCTTTCCACTCTCGCGGAGAATTTTATAAACCTGAAAACGGAAGAAGGCCTCTGGTCGGCTTTTCTCGCGATTGCCGAGACTGTCCTCGGCGCCTTATTATGCGTATTTATCGTCTCGTTGCCGTCGTTTCAAACGCTTATTCTCGCCTATCCTGAGCTGATAATACTCACGATCTTCATCAACATATTTCTCGGGCGATGGACGGGGCTCAGGTTGGTCGAATACTTCCGCTTTTACGAAGTCATCAAACACCTTCACGAGGAAGAATGAGGATTGAAAACCAACTGTCAATTGTCAATTGTTAATTGTCAATTCCCCCCATGTCCTTCCCATTCCCAAATTACGGCATCCTCGGCCTCAATGCCCGGAATCTCCTGTATATCAAACCGTTTAATCCGCGCAAAGCCGTCCAGTTCGCCGACGACAAGATGAAAACGAAGGATTTCCTTTCCGCCCGGGGAATCCCCGCCGCGAAAGTATTCGCCAAAATCACGTCCCGGAAAATGCTCCGGCAATTCGATTTTTCCTCTCTGCCCGATCAATGCGTCCTGAAGCCGAATTACGGTTTCGGCGGAGAGGGGATACTGATCCTCAACGGACGCCAAAACGGAATTTTTTTGGAGGAAGGCCGCCGTCCGGTTACAAGTGAGGAACTGATCGAAAGAATAGAGGACATCCTGGACGGGAAATATTCGGTAAACGGAAAAACGGACACGGCATTTTTTGAGCAGATTCTTTTCCCGCATGAATGTTTCAATCCTTTCAGGCCGGCAGGCTTGCCCGATATAAGGATAGTCGTATTCAACTTGGTCCCCGTGATGGCGATGCTGCGCATCCCGACAGCCGAAAGCGGCGGCAAGGCCAATGTCCATCTGGGCGGCATCGGCATCGGCATCGATATCGCCAAAGGCGTGACGACTTATGCGACCCGTTACAACAAATTGATATCCGAGTTGCCTCACGGCGGGAACCCGAGAGGCATTCTGATTCCCGGCTTCGAGGAGCTGCTGATGACGGCTTCGCGCATTCAGTACATAACCAATATCGGTTATCTCGCGGTGGATCTGACTATCGAAAAAGATCTCGGCCCGGTGTTGCTCGAGGTCAACGCCCGGGCCGGACTGATGGTTCAGATAGCCAATCTTTCGCCGCTTCGCGCACGACTGGAGCGGGTTAAAGGACTGACGGTATCATCACCTGAAAAAGGCGTGCGCCTGGCGCAGGAGCTGTTTGGTCAAAAGACGCACAAGGCCGGGAAAAATGACGAACAGGCGACAAAACCGAAAATCGGCATTCACGAAACTATAGAAATATCGGGGTCCGGGATCATTGTCGAGGAACCGGTATATGTTTCCATCGAGCATGAACATACTGTTTTTTCACCGGATATCCTCGGCGAACTGGTTCAGCGCGGGGCCGTCGAATCCATGCCCGGAACCGGCCAAAGATATAAAGTGAAATTTTCGCTCGCCGGAAAAAAAATCCAGACAGTCGTGCGGGCGGGGGATACTCCAGCAGGCGTTAAAATCGTCATCGGAAGAAGGGATATCGCCGGTTTCCTGATCGATCCGGCGAAACCGCGCCATGTCAATCAAAAAAAACGCGGGATCAAAATAGATCTCCGGGCGCTGGATAAAATACTGGCGGGACTTGACCGCGAATTGCCGCTTCTGAAAGAACTCCGGCCCTTAAATCTCCGGGAAGAGCGGGAAAAAGCGGCTCAGGACATGAACTTTAGTCCGGTTTTCCTCCAAAGGGAATTCGAGGGAAATCTGAATGAAATCGAAAGCCGGCTGACCGGACTCAATGCCGACGACTCGCCGCTGGGACTGCTGCTGAAAAAGAAACAACGTGAACTTTTCCACCGGATCGATCTGATCCGCGCCCGCGGTTCCGCCCGGCATTTCACTTCGGCTTCACTTGCTCTTTACGGCGCGCCCAGTACCGCTCTCATCGGTTTTGTCAAAGCATATCTGATGACCCGCGCCGCCTGTGATTTGCCCCCGCCGAGGGACTCTATGCTGGGCGCAGAAGAAGCCGCCGGCGAATTCAAATCCGTGCTGAAGAATTACGGCCTTTTTGATTTTGAGATAAATATAAGAACATCGATGGTGACGGATTGCGCGACAGGGGATAAAAAAATATACATCCGATCCAAAGCCCTGTTTTCCCGCTCGCGGATCGAAGCCCTGATCGCTCATGAAATCGAGACCCACATCCTCACCGCCGAGAACGGGCGCGCGCAGCCATTTGAATTATTCCGCCGCGGATTCGCCAATTACCTGGATACCCAGGAGGGCCTGGCGATTTATAATCAGCACCGGGTTTTGCCGCCTTTTCACGAAAGGCGGTTTGCATTCGCCAAGAACGTTCTGGCCGTGGCTTATGCCATGGAACATTCGTTCTCGGAAGTGAGGAAATACCTCCTGAGTGAGCTCGGTTACACCCCGGAAGCAGCACTCACGAAATCACTCGATCTGAAGCGCGGGTTGTCCGTCACAGCCGAATCCGGGGCTTTTACCAAGTCTTTGGTTTATTTCCGCGGGCTCAGGGCGATAGAACAATTTGTCAGTGACGGCGGCGACCTGCGCCGTTTGTATATCGGCAAGATCGCCATCGAAGATCTTCCGCTCGTCGCCCAAATCCCTTCGATCCTTCCGCCGATACTGCTGCCGGAATATTTGCGTCAAAAATCCATTTGACATATATTACGTTTTCATTTATAAATAATCCCTTTTTAAGTTTTCCCAAATTCCCCGTGTTCATGCTGACTCATCCTGAAACGAAGAAACGAACGAGCTTACGTATCTTTTCGGCAATACTTGGCGCCGTTTTCGTGGGGTCGCTGTTCACGGGATTATTCGCCTCCTCTTACGAGAAAACCTATGCGATACACAGCGAGTGCTCGGACGGCGCTGACAACGACGAAAACGGCAAAACCGACTATCCGCAGGACTTAAGCTGCCTTTCCCCGGATGACGACTACGAAGGACCGCATCTCACCGGCAATTTCATCACCGTCACCGACGGACGCGACACGGTCGAACCGGGAGGCGCGGTCATTTACATCATCACCCTGAAACAACAACGCGATGACATCCGCAATGTCGACGTGGTTTTGCACCTTCCTTTTCAGTCAAACATCGTTTCGGCTTCGGACGGCGGCGAGATCACGCCGGGTTTTGTCAGATGGAGAAATGTTTCCGTACAAAAAAACATCACCCGTACGCTCCAGATAAACGTGAATGTCTCGCCCGAAGTGAAGCCCGGCCAGTATCTGGTGGCGCAAGTCCGGGTTCCCGGGATGTCGGCTACGGACACCACGCTGGTACAATCCAATGTCCAACCGGCAGCAAGCCGCCTAAGCGTATCCGTTTCGGATAACCGCGAATACGCCGTTCCCGGCGAAAACCTGACCTACCAGATCAGGATCCGAAACGACGGGGCGTATGTGATCGAATCCGATCTGAATCTGGCGATCCCGACCCAGACATATTTCGTCTCGGCAGGGGGCGGGGGAGCGAGGGATTCTTACAATGTAAGGTGGTATCGCGTAAAACTCAGTCCAGGCGAGAGCCGGACATTCAGCGCTACAGTCCGGGTGGAGAACCGCGCCAAAGACAAAACGATCCTCCGCGCCAGAGCTTATATGCTCACGGCTTCGGATCTGGATCAGACTCTGGTCACGTTCGGCCTGCCTTACGGAGCGATAACACCAACAATTACGGATGACCGAAAATCCGCCCGTGCCGGCGACATGCTCACTTACGTGATAAATCTGAAAAATGATTCGGGTACCGTCGGAACTGATGTTTCGGTCAATGCGTCACTGCCGCAATATGCCGAGTTTGTTTCCGCGACCGAGGGCGGTTATTTCGACGGCACGAATGTCCGGTGGCTTGTAGTGCAAATAGCGCCCAATGGTTACCGCGCACTTTCTTTTTCAGTCCGCGTCCGCTCCGATGCGCCTGAAGGGGCCGTGCTTCTCGCCAGCGTATTTTCCGAAGGGATTACCTCGCGGGACAAGACGACGGTCGGCGGCGAAGCAGTCGAAGAAAATCAGGTTTTCTTCAACAAAACGTCCAGTAGCCGCGAAGCCGTCCCGGGCAGCCGGATTACGTACCGGATTTCCGTAAGAAATACCCTGGACCGGGTGATCTCGGACGCGACGGTTTTGGATCGTTACGATCCCGCCTACCTCACGCTTGATCGCAATGATTCTCCTGATGATCTGCTCAGCTTTTCAAGCGGTCGCATGGTATGGAAGGTGCCGGTTCTAAATCCCGGCGAATCCTGGGAAGCCCGTTATGTCCTCCTGGTTTCCGAAAACGCGCCCAATGGCATGATACTGGAAAACGTAGCCACGCTCCGCGGAGCGGATCTCGGTGATCTGTCGCTCAACGAACGTGTCCGAACGAGCCGGACCGGCGTGCTGAAAGAATTTCCGACGACAGGCGCCGAGCTGGATTTGCTGCTCGGCATCCTGCTTTCGGCAGTTTCAATTCTCACCGCGGGAGTGCAGAGGAAGTACGCTTTTGGAAAAATATTTTAAGCGATCGGTTACTTCAATGAATTAAACAGCTCGCTCATCAGATCCAGGATCGTTCCGAATGACAGGTCAAACGGTATCCCCAGAAGCTTGGTGATCCAGGACACGAGGAAAAACGCCAGGAAGCTGATAAAAAGTCCTATTATCGAGTAACGTACCGTGCGCACCGCCTGCTTGATCTTTTCTTCGTTTCCAGCGGACAGTATGAAAGTTATTCCGCCGACAATGACATAAATCAAGCTTAATACCGCCGAAATAATCAGGCCGAAAGCGATTATCGTCGCAACTATCTCAACGACTGAACCGTTTTCAATGAGGTCGCGGATCATATAATAAAAGGGGAAGTGGATCAGCCGGGTGCTTTTTCCGGTTCGAGCACTTTCAAGTTTACCCGCTGGTTTGCAGAACCGCCAATAACTCTCAGCAGAGTTCTGATAGCTTTTATGGTCTGCCCATTTTTCCCTATAAGTTTGCCCATGTCCTGCTCGCTGACCCTGACAGTGATCAAAATACCCAGATCATCCGTTTTGCTTTCCACCAAGAGCTGGTCACTATCCTCCACCAGCATCGAAAGGACGGTCTTGATAAACTCAAAACCCGGTATCTCATTTTCCACGGAATCTGTCGAATTTGTCATAGCAAGGTAAGGTTACTTTGAAGCAGATTCATTTGCAATTGCACAAACAATCAAGAATCTGGGATCACAAATTTCAATAAAGTCCGATTATTAAGCCAAGAAAAAACGCGCGTTTCGCTTGCGAACAATGTAGCAATTTAACAATTTAGCAATATGTTGAAAAAAAACCTTTGCACCTGATCCTAACCCTATTTCGCTGCCTCTTCCGTTTTCACTGCCGGCGCCGGCGTCTCGGCCTTTACTTCTTTCCGTGGCTTCTGCTTGGTATAAGAAAGGATAAATCCGTCCATTTTTTCAAGTCCGTTTTTCTTAAGTAGTCGGGCAACCGTATCGCTCGGCTTGGCTCCCTTGCCGATCCAATACATGACCCTTTCTTTTTCAAATTTGAAAAGCGGTTCTTTTATGCTCGGCAGGAAATGCCCCAGTATTTCCAGAGTGCCTTTTTTGGCATGCCGGGCTTTTTCCGAGACGACCAGACGATAAGTCGGATTGTTTTCCCTGCCGGTTCTTTGCAAACGGATTACTAACATAAATCTGGCGCAGTTTAGTGCAGGTTAAGCCACCGCGCAAGCGGCGGTTAGGGAACCTCTGAAAAATTGCTAAATTGTTAAGAATGCATAAAACGTGCGTTACGCTTGCGACCTTCGACCAGCTCATACAATTTTGCATTTAAAACATAACTAATCGGTCATTCGTAACGGCATCATCTCGTACCGCGTAGC
>MFXU01000017.1:0-4115 GCA_001788965.1 Candidatus Peribacteria bacterium RIFCSPHIGHO2_02_FULL_51_15
CATCTGCCTTCGGCTCCGGGTGATGGTGTTTTGGTAATGCAGGGCATCAAACTGCCGGTTTCACTTAAGTAAGAGGAGCCATTTGAGACCTTCGGGTAGCGGATAAACTGGCGGTAAGATCCGTCCGGTGAACGCAGCGCTATTTCCCCTCCGGCATTGGGCAGCCGGAGCCCCAGTGTCTGCGCACTTAGCACCAAATATCCCATCGGTTCGATATAAAGACTTTTATTTAAGACTGAGGTTTTTTTTCCTATCGTTACCCCCCATCTGTAAAGTGAAATTTTATTGTCATAAGGATTATGCAGTTCGATCCATTCGGTGTCCAGTATCGCTCCGCTTTTTGCGCTGCCCTTCGGGCTGGGATGGGGAGCCGGATAGACTTCCGTCAGCGTAACCTTTGGGTAAGGCCTGTCCGATTTGCCGTTTCTCAGAGCGATCAGCGTCACCTCCTCAGAATCGGCTTCGGATAGGGCTAAAGTCCCGGTACTTGTGACCCACTCCACCGACCACTGCCCGATTTTTTGGTTTTTCGCCCAGCCTTCGTCGCCGAGGTAATCATTCTTTTTTGAATAGTCATACTTTCTGTAAACCTCGGCCAGCCCGGCTCTGAGTAGCTCGCGCTGAACCGAGCGGCCGTCCGGCAAATAAACATAAGCTAAAAGCCGACCGTAGGCGTCCCACACTTCATTGTCCATCAGCATCAGCACTTCCTTTCCCTGAACAAGATCCTTCAGGAAAGCGCTTGCCTCTGGGCCAAATGGCTCAACTGTCTTACCCGGATAAACTGTTTCCGGGGTATCGATGCCAAGTAAGCGCACCGTGATTTTTTCCTCGTTTACCAACCGGAAAGAAGGGCTGCCCAGGGCCAGCTTGAAGGTATCCCCGTCTATCACTTCGATAACCGTGCCTTTCAGCTCTTCGTGACGGAAGTTGTCCGGCTTATAGACCCGCCCTTCCTCCGCCTCTTCCCAGGAAATCGTCGAAACCGTGACTCCGTCGGGGTTAACAAGTCCTATTTTCCCGCGTGTATTGGCCAAAGTCAGCTTGGTTTCCGACTGGTAAAGTCTGGAGGCGGCATTCCCCGGGATACTGGTGATCGCTTTAATGGGATAATTTCGCGGCGAATCGGTCCCGATTGCAATCATCCAGCCCGAAAGATTTACCTCCCGATTCTCCAGATTCTTTATCTCAAACCATTCTTTGTCCTTGTCAGTCGCGGGCGCATTTGGCATCGCTCCGGACAGCGCCAGTCGGCTGCCGTCGAAGTAAACATGCGGAAGCGGATTTTGATCATCATAATCATCAAAAACTTCAACTTTTTGCTCCAGTACCAACGTATTACCACATTGGTTTGTAACATTAGATTGAGCAATATAAGACCCCGGTATGCCATAACTCTTTTCCGGAGGATTGCAACTCGATGAACCTGTCCCGTCACCGAATTGGAAGGCGCAAGTCGCATGCAGAAGTGACCCTGAAACTGCGATCACTTGCATGTTTATCGTCACCTTCCCGATACCGGTAGGTGAACCGGATTGGATGATGAGCTGGGGAATCATGGAGTCTGAACAGGATGACGAAGCAGACGACCCCACTTCGCCCTCCGGGCTTCGCGGGGCAAGAGAAACCGAGGAGTCCGAAGAAACCGATGAACTGGAAGCCAAGGCCTCTGAGTTGGGATAACCCGGGGTACCGAAAACGTTGGCTCCTTCATCGAACCCGAGGGAAACGGTTGCAGTCTGCCAATTTGATTCATCGGAACCGGATGCTTCCGGATCTATTCGTTCCATGCTGGCTCTGCCGGCTCCGCCACTCGGATTTGATCCGGCAAAAGGCGTTCCTGAACCGGCGTTGACTTCATCGATTATCAGACCGGATGCGTCCTTGAGCTTCAGATTCAGTCCGGTATTCAAAAGAGACACGGCCGATGAGACAAAGCCGGGGTCGCTTAAAAGACGCGAAGAATCGGCATGGTAGCGGCCGACTACAATCGGTTCACCTGCTTCCAGAACCGTCCCCGTAGCGAAAGTTATGATCGTTTTTTCCTGGCTGGAGCTATTTACATAAGACAATTTCCAGCCCGAAATATCCGAAGACTCGGTGCAGGTAATCTCCACCCATTCGTCGGACGAACTCAAGTCACTCCCCGCCCACATGACCTCGTTTATCACAGGCATCGCCCCGGTTTTCAAAGGAAACAAGCCGGTTAAGCCGACAATAAGCCAAAGCACTGGATGCCGCCGGTACAGGTGATGCATACCTATACATAAGCGGCTGTCTCAGGCGAATAAAATAGTGGAATTATTAATCTTTTTGATGAAGCCGGATTATGGGCTTAAGAAAAGGCTAAAAGAGGTTCCGAGGAGGGATGGAACGGCACCTTGTCTGAACCTTGATTCACATGATTAAAGGATTACCATGATTTTCCGGGTAATCGTAATCATGGAAATCCTGTAATCCTTTTAATCATGGTTCAGACAATTTGTCTAGTCCTCTTTTTGGCTATGAAGCTATGCAAGGGCTTATTTAAAACACAATTCCGCTCTCGCATATGATATATTGATAGGATACAATAGACGCATAAACCACTGCGATCTTGTGATTTTTCCTGATGTACGCCTTTTTCCCCTTTGACTCCGGCACTTATGCGTCTTATTTGAAAAGAATTTTCGCGTATCCGATACAAACTGCCTGAGAAAAATTATCAGGAACTTAGGATCATTGATCACAGTGGCAACTCTATCAAAGCTTGCCAATCTTCATTATGATCCCATCAATATCACCCGAGCTCTCGACGGTAATAATCTTCCTGGCATTACTCGCCGGTGTTTGTCTGGGGCTGCTCACCGGCTGGTTCTGGTTTTCTAAAGGAAAAAAAATCAGCATGGCCATACAGACCCAGATCGCCCAGAAAGAACACGAGCTGAATGAACTGAGCATCAAAGCCGTCGAGGCGAAAAGCGCGCTTCGGACACAGGAAGCCGAAGCCAAAGCCCAGGCCAAAGAACTGATCTCATCGGCCAAGATCGAAGCTCAGGAAATGATGCGGAAAATCGAAAAGGATGCCGCGCGGGCCGAGGAAAAGGAAAAGAGTCTGGACAAAAAAGTACTGGAACTGGACGCCCAGCTCAAGCGCGTTGAAAACCACGAAAAAGATGTGAAAACGATGCAGGACGAATTGAAGGAGTCCACCGCCCGACACCGTGAAGCTCTGGAAAAAGTCGCGGGACTCTCCACTGATCAGGCCAAGAAACAGCTGTGGACCGAGCTTGAAAAAGAATTTTCCGGCTTCTTTGCCGGCCAGGTGAAGGAGCTCCGGAAGAAATACGAGGAAGACGCCGAAGCCTCCGCGAAAAATCTGATCGCGGAAGCGATCCAGCGTTACGGTTCGGAAGTCGCCACCGAGTCCACCACCACCGTGGTGCAGCTGCCTTCCGACGACATCAAAGGACGGATAATAGGAAAGGAAGGCCGGAATATCGTGGCCTTCGAGAGCGCGACGGGCGTGGATGTGATAATCGATGACACTCCCGGGGCCGTGGTCATTTCCGGTTTCGATCTGGTCCGCCGCTACGTCGCCAAACTGGCGCTCGAAAAACTGGTGGAAGACGGGCGGATACAGCCGGCCCGGATCGAGGAAGTGGTGAACAAGGTGAAAGAGGAAGTAGGCAAGATGATGCTGGAGTTCGGCAAACGGGCGGTGGAGGAGCTCGGCATCACGGGATATTCAAATGACTTACTGAAAATAATCGGACGTCTCCGTTTCCGCACAAGTTACGGGCAAAACATACTGAAACATTCGGTGGAGATGGCGCAGATGGGAAAAATGATGGCCGAAGAAGCCGGCGCTGACGCGACCATCGTGGCCGAAGGATGCCTGCTGCACGACATCGGCAAGGCGCTGGATCACGAGGTGGCGGGCACGCACGTCCAGATAGGCACGGAAATATGCAAGCGGTTCAAAGTCCGGCCGGAAGTAATCCATTGTGTCGCCGCCCATCATGAGGACATTCCGATACAAACGGCTGAGGCTTTTATTGTCGCCGCTGCGGATGCCATTTCCGGCTCACGCCCGGGGGCGCGCCGGGAATCGATGGAAGCGTATATCAAGCGCC
>MFXU01000017.1:4124-15407 GCA_001788965.1 Candidatus Peribacteria bacterium RIFCSPHIGHO2_02_FULL_51_15
TGGAAACGACCGCCCGCAGCTTCGAAGGAATATCGCGCGCCTACGCCATCTCGGCCGGCAGGGAAATCCGGGTCTTCGTGGATGCCGGAAAGATCGACGACCTGACCCAGGAAAAGCTGGCCAAGGACATCGCCAAAAAAATCGAAGGCGAACTCACTTATCCGGGAACGATAAAGGTGAATGTCATAAGAGAAAGGCGGGTGGAGGAAATAGCGAAATAGGAGAAGGTAAGGTAGGTAAGGTAGGTAAGGTAGGTAAGGTAGGTAACGAAGCAAATAAAAAACGGGTACCTTCCTTACTTTCCTTACTTTCCTGACCTGCCTGACCTTTTGTCATGTTGACCCTCACCATTTCTTCCCCTAGACTTTCCCGGCTTAAATCGTTACGATCTCGCAAAGAGAGATCTTACATTCCCCTCTCACATCTTTCCCCTACCTTTATGGCAGATCAGAAGAAGTTCGATCGCAGCAAGACTCACGTTAACGTCGGAACCATCGGTCACGTCGACCATGGCAAGACCACGCTGACCGCTGCCCTTTCGCTGAATTTCTCCCCTTTGGGCGAGAAGAAAGGCTATGACCAGATCGACAATGCCCCGGAAGAAAAAGCGCGCGGCATCACCATCAACACCGCCCACGTCGAATACGAGTCGGACAAGCGTCACTACGCCCACGTCGACTGTCCCGGTCACGCCGACTACGTGAAAAACATGATCACCGGCGCTGCACAGATGGACGCCGCGATCCTGGTCGTATCCGCCGCCGACGGCCCGATGCCCCAGACCCGCGAGCATATTCTGCTCGCCCGGCAGGTGAACGTCCCCTATATCGTCGTTTATCTCAACAAGATCGACATGGTGAAGGACAAAGAACTGATCGACCTGGTGGAGATGGAAGTCCGCGAGCTTCTCACCAAGTACGGTTTCCCGGGGGACAAAACTCCGATCATAAAAGGATCGGCTTTGAAAGCCATGGAAGGCGACAAAGACCAGATCGCCGTATTGAAGGAACTCTTGAATACCCTCGACACCTACATCCCCGAGCCCAAGCGCGACTTGGACAAGCCCTTCCTGATGTCAGTCGAGGACGTCTTCTCGATCAAAGGCCGCGGCACGGTGGCCACCGGACGTATCGAACAGGGCAAAGTGAAGGTCAATGAGGAAGTCGAAATCGTCGGCATAAAAGAAACCCGCAAGACCGTCGTTACCGGAGTCGAAATGTTCCACAAGCTGCTTGATGAGGGTCTCGCCGGCGACAACGTAGGTCTCCTGCTCCGCGGCATTGAACGAACCGACATCGAGCGCGGGCAGGTACTGGCCAAGCCGGGTTCGATAAAGCCGCACATAGAATTTGAAGCCGAAGTTTATATTTTGACCAAAGAGGAAGGCGGGCGGCACACTCCGTTCTTCAAGGGTTACAAGCCGCAATTCTATTTCCGGACCACGGACGTGACCGGTGAAGTGCAGCTGCCGACAGGCGTGGAGATGGTCATGCCGGGCGACAACATCAAATTCATCGTGGCTCTCGGCGCACCGGTCGCCATCGATCTCGGCACG
Source organism: Candidatus Peribacteria bacterium RIFCSPHIGHO2_02_FULL_51_15 (assembly GCA_001788965.1). Classification (GTDB taxonomy): domain Bacteria; phylum Patescibacteriota; class Gracilibacteria; order Peribacterales; family Peribacteraceae; genus 2-02-FULL-51-10. Next base: position 5,680 of record MFXU01000017.1, read on the forward strand.
CGTTTCGCCATCCGCGAAGGAGGACGCACGGTCGGCTCGGGCGTCGTCACCAAAGTCAACAAATAAGGCTCGCTCTTTTTAACGCTATTTATGCCTCCAAAGAAGAAGAAACCGGCTGCGTCACGGTCGCTCAAGAGCGCCGCGGCTGCTCCGAAAAAGAAAGCGGCGGCAATAAAAAAAGCCGTGCCCGCCAGGAAAGAGGCGACCAAGGACTCCGCGAAAAAAACAATTCATGCTGAAAAACCGAAGAAAGGGACGGTAAAAGCGCCGAAACCTTCCGTCGCCGCTTCAAAACAGGCTCAAGCCCAGCCGACAGAGCCCGCCGGAGCTTCGAAAATGAGGGGTATCCGCATACGACTGAGTGCTTTCGACCATACCGTGCTGGATGAATCTTCGCTCAAGATCGTCGATACGGCCGTCAGAACCGGCGCCGTGGTTCACGGTCCCATCCCGCTGCCAACGAAGATAAAAAAATTCACGGTCAACCGCTCCACCTTCGTGCACAAAGACGCCAGGGACCAGTTCGAGATGCGTACGCACCGCCGCCTGATCGACTTGTCTGAAACGACATTCAAGACGGTGGATGCCTTGCAAAATCTGAGCCTGCCGAGCGGGGTGGATATCGAGATAAGGATGGGTTAGGGATCGGATTAAGGTTGTGGAAGGAAAATGTTAAATTGTTAAATTGTATGCATGCAACAACGTTAATTGTTCATTTTGCAGTTACATGCGTTCCGCTTGCGAACAATTTAGCAATATAACAATTTGGCAATTTAAATTCGGTTTTTGTGTTATAATAGCCAGATTATGTCCTCTCAGCTGGCCATGTTCGGTAAGTGGTATTTCCTCGAGAAACCAACTGGAATCATCAAGTCATATTCGGAGTACTTTAGCGCCCTCTTTGAGATCGTGCCATTCGGCTACCTGATGCGGACGCTGCTCTCGCCCTGGAAAAACATCATAGACCGCACTCCGCGCCGGGGAATAAATATCTCGCTCATTTTCGAAGCTTTTTGTCTGAGTCTTCTCGCCCGGGGAGTGGGCATGACAATCAGAATCATTACGATTTTTATCGGCATCCTTCTGCATATTCTTCTTTTGAGCTTTTCCGTCATTTACCTGATGACTTGGTTCTTTTTCCCGTTTCTGACGGTTTTAAGCATCGCCGTTTTGACCGCATCCATCTGATGTCTCTCACCTTTCACGAAATCCGGCAGACGCCCGCTTACCTCGCGGTCCGGCTGAATAAAATATTTTTCAGCCGATTGTCCGTGTTGCTGTATCTGTTTCTTATAGCCCCGCTGCTGGCAAATGAAGCTTTCAGGCAAGATTCAAAACCGCTGGCTTTAGCCGGCGTTTTGATTTTGGGTTGGCTGTGGATTTTGCACAGATTCATAGAAGACAAACTTTCTGTTCCGCCTAAGGAAAATCAGAATTTATCTTTTGCGAGGCGGCTCTCGTACCACATGGTGCAGCACCTGTCGGCGAAAACGGAGATTTCCCCGATAGCGCTTCTGGAAGCCGCGATGGAAAGCGATCGCGGACTCTTTGTGCTGCATCAGATCGATTTGGGACAGGAAGCGATACTCGAGGCTCTGCAGGTGAGTCCGCTTGATTGTTCTCTGGAAACGGCTCTCGGATGGATTCAGGAAGCGGTAAATGGCCTGCAAACCGAGCGCACTGATTCGACTGCGACCATTTATGCTTTTCTCATCCATGTGCCGGCGCTGCAGTCACTGGTGTATAAAACGGATTTGAGCCTGGATGATCTGAAGGACGTTCTCCGGGCGGAAGCGTTTCATTTTTACCTGCAGGAACGGAAACGTGACCGGCTGAACCCCGAGCGAATAGTGAAAACGATGGGGTCGATCGGGCGATCCTGGGTGCTGGGCTACAATACCGCGCTCGAACGGCTGACAAATAATATTTCCGGAACCGTCCTTAGCCACGAACGTTCGATAATGATCCACCGCGACTCGCTGAAAACGATGGAAGAAATATTCACCGGACAAAATACCGTGTCGTTCGGGCATGAAAGCGGACGGGGGGCGAACCTGCTCTTACTAGGAAATACCGGCACCGGCAAAAGGACGCTGATCCGGAATCTGGCTTACATACTCCGCCGGGAGGAAATCAGCCGGGGCGAACCGTTTACCAATGTGCTGCTTCTGAAAACCGCACTGCTTTTGTCCGGTTCGGCCCAGAGTGACCGGGATTTTTTGAAAGCCGTGGACGATACTTCCGAGGGCGGACGATTCATACTGGTCATCGAAGACACGTCCATGTTCCTGAAAGCGGCTGATCCGCGGCTCAAAGAAATCCTGCTCAATCTGCTGCAAAGCAAAAACGTGCGCGTGGCCGCCGTAGCCAACATCGCCGATTATCACACGCTTATTAAAACCGATCCTCTGATCGACAATCTGTTTAAAATTATATATCTGGAGGATTCAACCGACCGGGAATCCATGGCGGTGCTGCTCGAGGAATATTTCGGCATGGAAGGAAAAAGACGCCTGCGCATGTCCTACCGCGCGCTGAAGATCCTGCTGGATCTCTGCAAACAATTTATCGGCCGGGGCGGGCTGCCCGGCAAAGCCGTGGACGTCCTCCGCGAAACCGTCGTCCGACTCCGCGGCAGCGGTCGAAACACGGTTACCGAAGATGACGTGCGGGAAACGATATCGGAGCGCACGCGGATGGATGTCCGCACGCTTACCGGGCGGGGAAAAGACATGCTTCTGAGTCTGGAAGAACGCCTGCAGGAACATATCGTCGGCCAGCGGCAGGCGATTTCGAGCCTGGTAGCCGCACTAAAGCGTGGCCGGTTGAATCTGCAGGTACGCAAAAGACCGATAGGCACTTTCCTGTTTCTCGGCCAAACGGGGGTCGGGAAGACCGAAACGGCCAAAGCGCTGGCGACGGAATATTTCGGCAGCGCCACGTCGCTCGCGAGCGACGGTGGCAGCCCCGCGAGCTTCATACGGGTGGATATGAACGAGCTTTCCGATGAAAGCGGCATACATTCCCTGATCGGCGGACAGGGCACCAGTGGCTTCACCGAGGGTTTCCTGACCAAACGGGTGCTGGACCGGCCTTTTTCACTGGTGCTCTTCGACGAAATCGAAAAAGCCCATCCCAAAGTGCTCAATGTCCTGCTGCAGATGCTGGACGAGGGAACGCTCATCGACGGCCAGGGCGTGAAAACGGATTTCAAAAATACGATCATCATCGCCACTTCCAATGCCGGAGTTCACTGGCTGAAGGATCACGTCATGCCCCAAAAACCGGATGACCGGGACGGTTACCGCGGCGCGCTTTTGGACGCGATAATCGCCGAACACGTTTTCTCGCCCGAATTCGTAAACCGCTTCGACGAGGTGATACTCTTCTCCCCGCCCACTCCGGATGAAGTCCGCCGTCTCGCCATACTGATGCTGGACGGGATCATAAAGGACGTCCGGTCGCAAAAAGGCATCGAAATAACGGTGGATACGGACATAATCGACCTTTTGGCTGTCCGCGGCTTCAATCCCGACTACGGCGCACGGGAAATGCGCCGCATCATCACCCAGACGATCGAAAATTATCTGGCGGATTATCTCTTGAGCCACACGGTAAAGCGCGGAGACAGGATTGAGATAAAAAGTAGCGATTTAAAGAATTGATAATTGATACCACTTCGCGTTTAAAACGTTCTTAATCAGACGCGCTGGCGGTATGGAGTTCTTGGCTTGAGTAAACGCTACGCGGTACGAGATGATGCCGTTACGAATGACCGATTAGTTATGTTTTAAATGCAAAATGGTATCAGATGTTGTATTCGCCTCACCTCCACCCCTTAACTTTCAACGCATCCATTGCCGCTTGCTGCTCGGCTTTTTGCTTCGTATTCCCCTGTCCGACCGCGACTTTTTCGTCGCCGATGTAGACCGCGCAGGTGAAATTTTTCAGATGATCGGGGCCGGTTTCAGACAGGGCCTGATAAGTGGGCGTGATGCCGGTTTTTTCCTGAGCCAGCTCCTGAAATATGCTTTTCTCGTCGCGATGCCGGCCGGTGGCGATCAGCTGCTTCAAATGAGTGAGAATGAAGGTGTGGATGAATTGCCGGGTGGTTTCCAGTCCCTGATCCAGAAACAAAGCGCCGATAAACGCTTCGAGTGCGTTCGCCAGCGTCGATTTTTTGCTCCGGCCGCCGGAGGCTTCTTCGCCGCGGCTTAAAAACAGATAATCACCGAGGTGCAGTTCGGACGCCACTTCACAGAGATGGTTGCCTTGCACCAGCGCCGAGCGCCAGTTGGTCAGCTCGCCCTCGGGTTTGTCGGTGAGCTGGAAGAGATACTCGGTGGTAACTAGCTGCAAAACGGCGTCACCGAGGAATTCCAGCCTTTCATTGTGTCCGTGGCGCGCCCTTTCGTGAACCGCGGATCGGTGCGTCATGGCCTGATACAGTAGCTCCTTGTTTCGGAAACGGACGCCGACGACTCTTTCAAGGCCAGCCAGGGAAGTGGGGTTAGGCATAATCCAACTCGAGGATATTGTTAAATTGTTAAATTGTTAAATTGTTATGGAGATTAATCATCGGTTTCGCTTGCGAACAATTTAGCAATTTAGCAATTTAGCAATTTAGCAATTCATCCCACCTGTTTTCCGTCATCCCTGTGCGCCAGCGCATTCAGTACACCATTAACGAACTTCGCGCTTTCCTCGGTGCCGTATTCCTTCGCAACCTCGATTGCTTCGTTCATAACCACGGCGGGAGGGGCGTCTTTCGCAAAGAGCAGTTCGTAAGCCCCCAGCATCAAAATTGACCGCGTGATGGTATCCATCCTCTCGAGCGGCCACTCGGGGGCATGGGACTCGATCGAAGTGCGTATTTTTTCCCAGTTTTCCTTTACGCCCTGGAAAAGCTTCCCGGCAAACGGGCTGTCCACCTGCCCGGCTCCGCCGAATTCATCGATATTCCGCTGAAGCGAGCTTTCGGCCTCTATCGGCCGCATCTGCATTTCGAAAACCGTCTGCATCACGGCTACTCTGGCGAGACGGCGGCGGGAAGGCATTCGTGGGAGATATAAGATATAAGAAAACATCTTACATCTTACATCTTTTTCGTCAGGCCTTCACTCTGGTTATTTTCTTCAGCGCCTTTCCGCTTCGGTCCTTCTTGGTAGCAGGCCCTGCGTATGGGGATGAAGAAAAATTCTTCAAGCGGCGTATCTCACCTTTCAGATAAACCGAGTGCCTGTTGCGGCCGCGGTCTTTACTCAGCCTTTTCTTTGGCGTTGGTTTCTTAGACATCTAGAAATTGAGAATTTAAATTCTAAGATTCTTTTGTGACCGCCATTGTCAATTGTCAACTTTCAATTGTCAATTGATTTATCTTCGTCTCCCCGAAACCGCGAGCATGAACCGTAATACATACAGAAACAGATTGAAGATATCCAAATAGAGCGACAGCGCGAGAAGAAACGGCGATTCACCCATTGCCGTGCCGCGCCTCAAACGCTGGATGTCGTAAGCCAGAAACATGCCGAAAACCACGATGCCAACCGCGGAAACGATCATTTCCATGCCGGGACCCCGGAGGCCCGGGACAAAAAGCTGCAAAAGCCCGAAGATGATCAAGCCTATCAGCGCGTTGAACATGAATCTTCCCGCGACGCTGCCGATGTCCCGCGTGATGAAATTCGTCGAAACCGCAGCCACTCCGGTGAGCAGAGTGGTCGTGATCACGGCATTCAGCAGTATCGCCGCGCCATTTACGTAACCGGCCAGGACGGACATGATGAGCGGAGTCAAAGTAAGTCCGGACAAAAGCGGAAACACGGCGAAGAGAACGTAATTGAGCGGGTAAGACTTCGACCAGATGCGGGCGGAGAAAATCAAAGCTATTTCACCGATGAACAAAACAAAAACCCAGCCGGACGAGAGAAGCGGCAGAGCAAAACCGATCCCGAAAAAAACGCCGGCCACCGTCAGGGCCAGAGCCAGAGTCAGCAGAAAATAGGCCGAAGAAACCTGCCGGACCGAGAGCGGCACGGATGACACGGGTTTGGCCGAGATGAAACGTTGTTCCATGGGAATAATGTTACTCCAGGAGAAGCAGGAATGAAAATAAAGGTCAGGAAAGTAAGGGAGGTAAGGGAGGTAAGGGAGGTGACGAAGCGAGAAAAACAAGTACCTTCCTTACTTTCCTTACTTTCCTGACCTTCCTTACCTTATCCTTTGTCTGTATTCCTAGCCTTTTTTCTGCTATAATAATATGATTTATGCGCAAATATTTGCTGCGTATACCTGGCTCGATCGCTCTGACCGGAATGTTGCTTGCAATACCGGAGCTGTGCTTTGCCGGACCGGGCGCGGTCATCATTTCAGACTTCATTCAACTCCATATCATCAATCAGGCGCTTATTGCCTTTTGGGGCATAGCCGCTGCCGCCGTTTTTTATTACGGCGTAAGAATGATCATCACGTCCCCGGCGGAGGGCACCTATGCGGAAATAAGCAATTCCTTCATTCACATGTTCTCGGGATTCGCGGTGATCGCCTGCACCGGAGCCATAGTATCGGCGCTTTATCATCCCGGTGGCGACATAACTCCGGTTGATCTCACGCTCGGACTCGGCACTGTAAGCAAATTCATTTTCAACGGTTCTTTCGGGATATTCACACTGATGGCGACAATAGCCGGCATCGGGATGGTAACCTCGGGGGATGAGAGCGGGTTCGGAAAATGGCGAAAAATAGTCACCGGAAATGTGATCGGCATAGTTATCATGCTACTTGCGAACGTGATCGTCACGGCGATACTGACTTCCAATGCTTCCCTGGTAACAACCGAATTGGCCGGAATGGTCAGCTTTATGCTTACCATCGTCGGATTCGTGGCCGTATTGGCTTTGATCGTGGCCGGCATACTGCTGATAGTGTCCATCGACGAGTCGCTTAAGGAACGCGCCAAAAAAATCATCACAGGCACTTTGATAGCCATCGCCCTCGTCGTCGCGTCATTTTCACTTATAAGAGTGTTTGTCTCATGATGAAAAAAAACTTTAACTACGGGCTTTTGACGGCAGTGCTTGCCTTCGCCATTCCGATGAGCGCGCATGCCACCGGACTGGATATCTCCAATATGCTTCTGTTTCTGATAGACGCTTTTGCGACCATTCTTTTGCCGACCGCCGTATTGGTGGTCACGATCAGCGGTTTCGTATTGATGGTGTCGACCGATGAAAACAATATTTCCAAGGCGCGAAGCGCATTGGTCGCGGCCATGATCGGCGGAATAGTCGCAACGATTTTGCTTTTCTACCCCGGGGGGCCAGCGGGTTTTATCGGGATAATGTACAACTCACTTCCATTTTCACCCTCAAGCCGGCTGTTTTTAATCGACACTTCAGCCAGTCTCGGAACGGAAGCCGGAGGCGTATCGACTTGGCTCGCTGAGATGACGGTGATGTTCGGCCTCTTCACGGTGATAATCTCGGTCTTCCGTGCAGTCGCCAGCTTCGGCGGAGACGAGGCCGCTTATGGCGCGGTCAAGACATCGATATTGCATGTCATACTGGGGCTGATATTGATAGCCAGCGTAAAAGTGATAAGAGACGTATTTTTCGATATCCACGATCCTTTGCCGCTGATAAACATTCTGGCCAGCAAAGCGTTTTTGGTCATGAATCTGATTACGACCGTGGCAGTCGGAATACTGGTATATGCCGGACTAAGGATGGTTATCAGTTACGGCAAAGAGGATGAATTCACCGCCGCAAAATCGCTTGCCATCAGGGTGGTGGTAGGTTTGATAGTTGTGCTTTTGAGCTATGTGATGGTGTTTACTGTATGGAAATTATTTAATCCTTAGGGAACCTCTGATACCACTTCGCGTTTAAAACGTTCTTAATCAGACGCGCTGGCGGTATGGAGTTCTTGGCTTGAGTAAACGCTACGCGGTACGAGATGATGCCGTTACGAATGACCGATTAGTTATGTTTTAAATGCAAAATGGTATGAGAAATTGTTAAATTGCTAAATTGTTAAATTGTTAAGAATGCACGAAATGTGCGTCGCGCTTGCTTGCCGACCGTAGCCTTGGCGAAGCCTGGCGAACAATTGAGCAATTTAACAATTTAGCAATTTAGCTGAACATATCATCCACGCCGCCGCTATCGCGCGCTTGGTGGCCGCCACGTCATGTGTCCGGATCAATCTGGCTCCGTTCAGGACGGCGATCACCGTAACCGCAAGAGTCGCCGGCAACCGCTCGGCGGCGAGATCATTTCTGGGTCCTGCCAGGAAAGATTTACGCGAAGGACTCAGGAAAACCGGCCCCAGATCCGTAAATTCCTTCAGACGTTTTATCACTTCAAACGAATATTTCGTATCGGAGGAAAGGAAATGGCCGAGGCCCGGATCGATGATTATCTGAGATTCTTTCACGCCGGCAGCCACGGCTTCGGCTTTCCTTTTGATGAGAAATGATTTAACGGTTTCAACGACATCGGAATATTGACGCGGGCTCACCGTCGTACGAGGCGTCGGGTCTTTTGAATACATGATCACATAAGGACAGCCGGCCCCGGCTATCACGCTGAACATTTCCGGGTCATGTTGTCCGGCCGTGACGTCGTTCACCATATCCGCACCGGCCAGAAGCGCCTCTTTGGCGACTGCGGACTTGTTTGTGTCGACCGAAATCCAAACATCGGGAAAAGCTTCCCGCACTTTTTTTACCGCAGGTATGACCCGGCCAAGCTCTTCCCCAGGCGAGACATCTGTTGATCCTGGCCCCGTGGATTCGCCCCCGATTTCAATGACGTCGGCGCCTTCCTCAGTCAGTGTCCGCACCCGGCCGACTATTTCCTCCGGTCCCGAGATCCGGCTTTCGGGAAAATACGAATCGGGAGTGACGTTTACCACTCCGACAACCGCTACGCCGAAACTCAGATCCAATTTGCGGTGCTGAGAACGGAAAAGCATGAATGGAGAATACTACGGATTTGGCATCTTACTTAGGGAAGCTCTGAACAATGTTAAAACAAACGATCAGCAGCAGGCCTCCGTGCCTGCGGAGTCCGAGGAATTGGCTACAGGCATATTGCCGCGCCCACGGAGGGGCGCTGCTGATGTATGAGAATATGGTGTGGCGATATGAATCGATCAGTTTTTCAGGGCTTCCTTAGGGAAGCTCTGATTAACTGCTTTTTATTGTTACCCTGACATAATTGTTAAATTGTTAAATGGCTAAATTGTTCGCCCGTTCGATTAACTCAGGGCGACCTTATCTGGCACAATCATCTGTGTCATTCCGGGCGACCTGAGCTGGTCGAAGGTCGCAAGCGTAACGCACGTTTTATACATTCTTAGCAATTTAACAATTTTTCAGAGGTTCCTTAGGATTGCTCTTGCCTTCCTTATCTTCCTTATCTTCCTTACCTTCCTGACCTTTCTTTGCTCTATACTTCCCCTGTATGTGGCCTTTTCGAAAACGAATGCCTGAACCGAACGGCAAGCAAAAACGCAGAAGGTTGATACGGAAAATCATCGTAGGGTTCATCATCGGCGGCGCCATCAGCTCAATAGTCGGAAGCAAACTGCTAAAAGAAAAAAGGCGGGAACATCTGGGGGAGGACGCGGGGGAGTGAACAATTGAGAATTGAGAATTAAGGAACCTCTGATACCATTTTGCATTTAAAACATAACTAATCGGTCATTCGTAACGGCATCATCTCGTA
>MFXU01000018.1:0-10012 GCA_001788965.1 Candidatus Peribacteria bacterium RIFCSPHIGHO2_02_FULL_51_15
TTCTTGGCTTGAGTAAACGCTACGCGGTACGAGATGATGCCGTTACGAATGACCGATTAGTTATGTTTTAAATGCAAAATGGTATGATTGACACGACCCGCGGCCTGAAAGGCCGCTGCTGAACATAAATTATTATTTTCATTTTCATGGTATCTTTATTTTCTCCCGACATTTTCGACATGATCCCTTTTTGCCTTTTTTCTCATACTCGAGATTTATTTTCACCAGTCACAAGGGTATAATCATTTCTTAAATGCAGTGGCACGAATTTCGTTCGCATATTCGGCATCTTCCGGCACGGGAAATGGGCCGGTTGGAACGTGCCTTCAATCTGGGAAAAAAAGTCCATGGCAGTCAAAAAAGATTGTCCGGTGACCCGTATTTCAATCATCCGATCGCAGCGGCCATGATGCTGTCGGATCTGGGCGCCGACGCCGATACTTTGATCGCGTCCCTGCTCCATGACACCGTCGAAGATACGCCGCTCTCCGTTCCGGAAATCAGTAAACAATTCGGAGGAAAAGTCGCCGAAATAATCGAAGGGATGACCAAACTGAATTCGGAGGATGTGGCGATGAGCCCGAACCTCAATGAACAGATCGAGACGCTCCGGAAAATATTCACGCTGATGCAGGCCGATATCCGGATCATGGTGATCAAACTTATCGACCGGCTGCACAACATGCAGACGATAGAATTTCTGCCGCCGGACAGACAGAAAGCTTTAGCCCAGGAAACTCTGGAGTTTTTCGTGAAGATCGCCGACAAACTTTGCATGCGGGACACGCGGGACGAGCTGGAAGCTCTTTCTTTGTCGATTCTGGAACCCGATATATATAAGAAACTCAAAGAACTGCGAGCAACGGAGGAACAACGCGGTTTTGAGGTTATTGAAAGCGTCAAACGCGGTTTTTCCGCGCAAAATCCCTGGCTGGGCCGGGAGACAAAGATCGATTACGCGCATAAATCATGGAACCAGCTGCGTCAGCAATTGGAATACGCATCCGGCTCACCGGCGGGCGGACTGTCTTTCGTCACCGCAGTCTTTGTCTGCCGGGACGCCGACAGCTGTTACCGGACGCTCGGGATACTGCATCAAAACTGGAAAAGAGAAATACTTTCTTTCGAGGACTTCATCAGCGTACCCCAGCTCAACGGATACCGTGGCATACATACCACGGTTATCTGGCCCGACGGAACCCGGATCCGATGCAAAATCCGAACAATTGAAATGCAGGAATACGCCAGACTGGGGGTTTCATCGGTTTGTTTCAAGGGACCCACGAACATCGGCGAAATACTCCCCTGGACCAAACTGATCACTCCTTTATCATCCGACACCGAGGGGTCAAGCAGCGATTTCTGGCAAAATCTGAAAAGCGACATCCTCGGCCGGGCGATAACCGTACACGGACCGGACGATACGACGATTCAGCTGCCAAACAACGCCACGGCTCTGGACGGCGTTTTCCATCTTTTTAAGGAAAATGCCTTGCGGACAAAAGCGATCCGGGTAAACGGTCAGGAAGTCCCGATGAATACGGTTTTGACGAGGGGAATATCTTTGGAATTGGAAATGGCCGATGCGGAAACTTGCTCGCTCGAGTGGTTGAACTACGTAAACACAGGATTCACGGTGGCAAAGATCCGCAATGCGCTTGCCGCGCATCCTGATCACGAAAAGATCCTTGCCGGACAACTGATTCTTCAAAAACTTTTGTCCGTTCAAAAAAAAGGCATGCTCGAAGAATTCAATGTCAAATCTCTTTCAAAATTGCTTCATTTACACGGATACGGGTCATCCCGGGAAACTTATATCGCGATTGCCGAAGGTCGGCAGAAAGCCCAGGATGTTTATGAAGCTTTGTTCAATCCGCATTCGACGAATAATCAGGAGCAAAGATCAAAATATAAGGCTCGTTTTTCACTGCCTCAAATCGAAATCACCAACCTTTTAAAACTCCTTTTCAACCTGGGTCCGCATTTCGAGATTGACTGGCCATCTATCCGCATGCACATGCATAACAACCTGGTCCGCATCAACGGCGGGATCGGAGCAATCGGCAGGGATATAAAACTTTTTGAAAAAGATCTTCAGACAGCGGGAGCCACGGATATCGAGATCGAGAAACCCGCCAAGCTGGAGTTTTTAATCACAACTGTTCTTATAGTCCTGTGGGCGTTGAATCCCGTGATAGCCAAATATTTCCTGGGGAACGGTGTTACTCCGGTTACGCTCATAAGCATTCGAATGTTGGTTTTCGGGTTATGCGCCTCATTCCTTTTTATCGGATGGAGAGCGACCGTAGGAAGGCGTTTCACGGGTATACCAAACGTCTTGTGGTTGTCTGTATTTCCTTCCGTAGCCACTGTCGTGCTTTCGATTTTTACGTACAACGCCCTCCTCAGCGTGCCGCCCTCGCTGCATCTGATCATACTGCGATTCACGGTCCTGCTGCTTCCGGCAATTCATTTCATAAATAAAACGAAAAAATGGATCGTGCCCCTTATGATTGCCGCACTAGCCTTGCCGGGGTTCTTTTTCCTGCTCACGTCATCCCTGCGGAACGATATCGGTTCCGGCATAATTTTTTCCGTTCTCGCGCTTTTTACGTATGTCATTTATTCCGTAATGGTCGAACGGACTTTGCATGATTACAAGATCGGATTTCGATATCCGGCCATTCTCTTTGCATCAGGTTTACTACTGGGTCTTTTCGGTATCGTCCTTTTGCCTTTCATCAATCTGGAAAACATATCGAAGCTTCTTCTCGCGAGCATCGCTCTTTATGCTTTTTTCTGTGTTTTCATTCCACACGTCCTTTTTTACATGTTTTTAAACAACAGACAGATGAAAAATGCCTCTGATTTGTTTTTCCTGGAACCGCCCATCGCAGTAATTGCCGAAATATCATTGCTCGGCATCTTTTTGCCGGCATGGTTATATGTTCTTTTTGTGCTGGTGCTTACCGGTCTTTATTTTTACCGGGGACAGGGTAAGGCAGTGGCCTAAAATCACCATGGTTTGTGATTGCCATGTCTGATGTCATGTCTGATTGCCGCAAACCAGCGTCTTGTTTCCGTCTCAATGATTCCAATGTCATGTCCTTTTGAAGAAGCTATCCCTCCCGGGCCGACCAAAGCTTTTTTCCCCTCGCTCAATTTTCCCATCAACGCTTGCAGCCTAAGCCGCAACCGGGACCTTTGGTCCAGAACCATTTTGAATTCTTTTCTAAATGCTACCGCCCTCATCCACTTATTGAATTCTGTACTGGGTAAATTTTCAAACCCTCCGGGGTTGTCCCCGTAAAAAAGCGTTGCTATGTTCGACGTGGCGTATTTATTGCCAAACCGCTCAGCGATACCAAGCATTACCGATTTGGCGCGTGCGGCAAAACCCATCCGGCGGAGGGGCTGCCCCTGAAGTTGATCCGGCATTGTTTCCCCTTTTTCCTGTAATTGTTCTTTTATTAAAGGATGATCGGTTGAAGGCACGATTGTCGACCTGCAGGTTAAGAATGATTGCCTCGCCAATTCCTTGAGGGAACCATACTCTTCGGTGTCAACATGCAAATCCCGCAGGTCAAACTGCGGAAAAATTTCAAAAAATTCCCCCTCATCAGTCCAAGGATTGCGTGACAGGCCGGAAAGCGCTCCTATCGTCACGAAAATGTCTTTTCGTACCTCCAGTTCGATTAGCAGTACTAAACCTTTGCCGGAGAGATAGTCCCGTTGTCCGGGAGAATATTCGCCGGTATGCCCTCCTTCCAAATGAAAGTTCTCGATTGCCTGCCTCATTTCGGGGTTGAGATTATCCTCGTCGAATATAAAATCGTCTCTTTTGGCCGCATTTTGAATCCGCGAAATCCAATCGGTAAACGGAGCCTCTATTCTTCCGAGCATTTTCAAATCATTATTTGCATCAATAAACTTTCCCCCTGCGTCATGACCTGCAAGCCTGACTCTCGTCCTTTCGACAATATCGGCCAATTTCTCATCTGAAAGACACGTATGTCCGGAAGGAACCTTTCTTTTCTCCTCTTCTTCCGTATCATAAAGACGTTGGAGATGCTCCAAAACACGTTCTGCCTCTGGCAAAGGTGTGGTCTTCGCTTCCATAAAAAATAAGGGCTCATTATTATCCCATTAACAAACTTTTAATCAAGAGCTTTTTTATTTCCACCTATCGTTGTCAAGAATGCCGCTCAGAGCGGCAACCGATGCCAGTATCCTTTTTTGGCATTCGTTTATGGTAGCCAAAACCGAAGGCTTTTTTCCTAATTGATCAGGAGTGATCCCTTTTCCTTTTAAAAGACCTGCCGTCAGTCCGGCTGCTACTTCATTCAGGCCGTCTCTATTCTTCGAATTCTTATCACCTAACATCAAGCAAATTATTGTCAAATTCGCGTGTTATGTCAAATTTTTTTTAAAAGTTTTTCTTCCACAGCCAAAGCGGCCTCAAGTAAAAAAACGTGAATGGCGCAGTAGGAAAAGGCAAATATGCGATTTAAAATTCATTGTACATTTTACATTTTACATTCTACATTTATTTCGATGTTTGACTCCGTCGATCCCCGGCCCATTCGATTCGCTCCCTCGATCACACTCGGGGTCTTCGATCGCTCACTCATGGCCTCTTGCATTTTCATTCTTTAACCGGACTTCATCTTCATGTTTGATAGTGTAGATCCCCGGCAATCTTTCCCCGATCTCGAACTCGGGATCATCAAATATTGGCACGAGGAGGACGTGTTCAAGAGATCGATGAAGCGCCGGCAAAACGCCGATGCGTTCAGTTTTTATGACGGGCCGCCTTTCGCCACCGGTTTGCCGCATTACGGCCACATACTCGCCGGGACGATAAAAGACGTCATTCCGCGATACCAAACGATGCGGGGAAAGTTCGTGAAACGAAGGTTCGGCTGGGACTGCCACGGTCTGCCGGTCGAAAACGAAATAGAGAAGGAGCAGAAGCTTCAAAGCAAACGCGATATCGAAGCGATGGGAATCGGGAATTTTAACAGCCTCTGCCGCACAGCCGTCCAGCGCTATACCGATGAGTGGCGGAAGACCGTCGAGCGGCTGGGGCGCTGGGTCGATATGGACTGGGATTACCGCACGATGGACCCGGACTATATGGAAAGCATCTGGTGGGTGTTTAGAGAGCTTCATAAGCAGGGCTTGATCTACGAAGGCTACAAATCCATGCACATCTGTATGAGGTGCGAGACGCCGCTTTCGAATTTCGAAGTGACGCAGGGTTACCGCGATCGCGCGGACCAGTCGGTGATAATGACTTTTCCGCTGGTGGACGACCCGAAAACCGTGATTCTCGCCTGGACCACCACGCCCTGGTCCCTGCCCGGAAACATCTGGCTGGCCATGCGGGAGGACATCAAATACGTGAAGGTAAAAGAAGGCGACGTTACGTACATCCTGGCTGAAAAAAGGGTCGAGAGTGTCTTCAAAAAACGTAAATACAAGTTCGTCGGGGAAATAAAAGCCAAAGATCTGGACGGGAAAAAGTACCAGCCTCTGTTCCCCTATTTCGTGAACAAAGTAATGCCGTCGACTTTGGCCGCCGGGAAACCGGTGACTTACGGCGAAAAAGTTTTCTCCGTTCTGCTCCATCCGGAAGTATCCGAGGAAGAAGGCACCGGTATCGTCCACCTCACGACTTCCTACGGCGAGGACGGGTTCGAACTGGCCAAAAAAATGAAAGTGGACATTTTGCACCACGTGAGAATGGACAATCATTTCACCGACGAAGTGACGGATTTCAAGGATCTTCTCGTGAAACCTGAGGGAAAAGATCCGATGGGTACGGATAAAGCAGTGATCCGAAAACTGAAGGAAATGGGACGGCTGTTCGACTCTTTCACCGTGACACACAGCTACCCGCACTGCTGGCGCTGCGACACGCCGCTGCTAAACTACGCCACCAGTTCATGGTTCGTGGCCGTCGAGAAAATAAAGGAAAAGATGCTGCAGGCGAACTCGAAAACGAAATGGATGCCGGAGCATCTCAGGGACGGCCGGTTCGGTCATTGGCTCGAGGGAGCCCGGGATTGGGCCATCTCCAGAAACAGATTTTGGGGCACGCCGCTGCCGATCTGGAAAAATTCGCTCACCGGCGAGATCGAAGTTATCGGATCGAGGGACGAGCTCATGGCCAAATGTCCGCATCGATTCACCAAGATCATCACCACCCGGCACGCCGAAAGCCAGGGCAACGTGGACAAGATTTATCAGGGCCTAGAACCGGGAACGGATTTGACTGAAACCGGACTCAAACAAGCTGCAGAGCTGGCGGAGAAGATAAAAAAGGGCATGGCTCCGGGCATCGCTTTCAAAGTCATTTATTGCTCACCGCTCCAGAGAACCAGGCAGACCGCCGAAGCGATCTCTAGAGCCACCGGGGCCAAAGTAATCGTCGACAACCGGCTCCATGAAGTCGAATTCGGCGAATACGAAGGCAAACACGTCGATTTCGACGATCTGACATTCGTCCGGGAGAGACGCGCGCACAAGATGGAGAAGAACCAGGTGGAAAGCATCTATCACTTTCAGGGGATGGAAACCTGGTCATCGATCGAGAAACGCGTGTCGGATTTCCTGGATGAGATATTGCCGAAACACCGTAGCGAAACCGTCGGAATCATCACCCATGCCGACCTCATACTGAACATCGCCCATCTCATAACCGCCCAGGACAAGCATAAAATCGTGCACCAGCCGTATCCCGTGCTGGCGGGCATGCGGACTTTTTACTGGGACCACGAGAGAGAGGCCGAGATGGATCTGCACCGGGAATCGGTGGACGATATCGCTTTCGCGAAGAATCAAGAACCCGTTCGACAAGCTCAGGGCAAGTCAAGAATCAAGAATCAAGAAGTCGAATTGACGGTAGTCAGGCACGGAGAAACCGACTTCAACAAAGCCCGGATAATACAAGGATCAAACATCGACATGCCGCTGAATAAAACCGGAAAAGCCCAGGCCAAGAAAGCCGGCGAGCATCTGAAAGGCCAAAAATTCGACATCGTCATTTCATCCGATCTGAAGAGAGCCAAGGAAACCGCAAATATCATCGCCGCGGAAATAGGCGTTCCTTTCGGCGGAAATTTCCCGGTTTTCCGGGAACGCGATCTCGGCAAATGGACCGGCAAAGCGGTCGATACTCTGCTTGCTGAACAACCTCTCCTGAAAAAAAGTAAGATTACGTTCACCCGGGAAACACCCCCGGATGGCGAGTCGTTCGACAAATTTATAAAACGGGCAGAGGAAGCTCATGACTTTCTTCTGAAAAATTTCGCCGGCAAGAAAGTGCTTTTGGTCGCCCACGGAGGCATACTCCGGGCTTTGAAGATGTTGATCGAAAGACTCCCCTATTCCGAAGTCGCCTTAAACGAATTGGATAACGCGAATACTGAAAATTACACGCTCACGCCCCAATACCGCCGTATCGAGGAAGTGCTGGACTGCTGGTTTGAAAGCGGCTCGATGCCGTACTCGCAGGAACATTTCCCGTTCGAAACCGGCGGTGACGTCCCAAACAGTTTCCCGGCCGACTTCATCGCCGAAGGTTTGGACCAGACCCGCGGCTGGTTCTATACCTTGATGGTTTTGAGCAGCGCCCTTTTCGACTGTCCGGCGTTCCGGCACTGCGTCGTAAACGGGATAGTGCTGGCCGAGGACGGCAAGAAGATGAGCAAAAGACTGAAGAATTATCCGGAACCCACGGAGGTCGTGAAGAAACACGGGGCGGATGCTGTGAGGTTCGCACTTATGAGTTCCGCGGCAGTCAGGGGCGAGGATCTGAGATTTTCCGAGCGGCTGGTCGAGGAGACTGTCCGGACGGTGCTGCTGCCGCTGTGGAACGCCTACCGTTTGTTCGTGACGTACGCCAACGCGGCGGACTGGAAACCGTCGATAGATTTCTCGCTCCGAAACGCACAATCGAAACAGCTGATGGACCGCTGGATCATCATGAAAACGCAGGAGCTGGTGAACAATATGACGACCGAGCTGGACGGTTATGATCTGTCCGCCACCTGCGCGCACCTGGCCGGCTCGATAGACGATCTGACCAACTGGTACGTGAGGCTCAGCCGCCGGAGATTGGCTGGAAAGGACGAAGGCCAAGCCGAAGCGTTCGACACGCTCTACCGAGTGCTAATTGCCAATTGCCAATTGCTGGCGCCGTTCTGCCCTTTCATATCTGAAGCCATCTATCTGAACCTGGTCTCCGAGGAACACGGCAGTGTGCATTTCACCGACTGGCCGACCAAAGTCGTGATAACAGATGAAGACCGGAAAGTACTGGAGCTGATGGATTCGACCAGGACGATCGTGAGACTCGGCCTGAGACTGCGTGCCAATGCCAAAATCAGGGTCCGCTATCCGCTCAAGTCCGTCACATTCGCCCTCCCTCCGGCTCACAAATCCGGCGTGGTGAAAGAGCTGATCATCGAAGAGCTGAACGTAAAACAAGTGATCGAAGCGGCCGACTCCTCCGAGATGTGCACGCAGTTTGCCCTGGTCGACGCCCGCAAAGTGGGACCACGGCTCGGCGCCAAGGTCCAGGATCTGATCAAGGCCGGGAAAGCCGGGAAATTTGAGGATCATGACGGAAAGATAATCATTCTCGGCGAAGAGCTGACGCCGGAAGAAGCGATGATCGTTTATGAAGGTAAGGAAGGCAAAAGCTGCGCGGCCGATCACGGCATCGTCGTCGATCTGGACACGCAGGTCACCGATGCGCTCAAGGCCGAGGGCTTTGCCCGCGAGCTGATCCACGTGATCCAAAACAAACGCAAGGAAGCCGGGCTTGAGTTCACCGATACCATCACGTTGAGCCTCTCCGGCGCCGAAGATGTGCTGGAAACACACAAGGTACTGGTCATGGAAGAAACCCGGGCGGTGGAAGGCGAAAACAAAGGGAAACCGGAGCAGGTGGAGGTGGATGGAAGAAGCATTACTTTAAAGTTTGAGAAGAAAAGCACATAGAAAGGAGCGGTAAGCGATTAGCGGGTAGCGGCTAGCTTCGTTTGCGATAAATATTTGGATCCAGGTGGGCGCGCGCCATGGGGTTCAGGGCGGCCTGAGGGGGGACTCTGGCGCGCACGCGCTCTTTTTGGTTCTTTTTCTGTCGCTCGGACAGAAAAAGAACAGGAACGAAAAACATCACGAAAAGCCGATTTCGCGCATTCCTTGCGCAAAATCGGCTGTCCTACCGATGGCATTTTTTCACCTCACTGCATTGATGACTGCGTTTCCGATCGGCAATAATACCAGAAACAGAGCCGCAACCATCATACCACTTCGCGTTTAAAACGTTCTTAATCAGACACGCTGGCGGTATGGAGTTCTTGGCTTGAGTAAACGCTACGCGGTACGAGATGATGCCGTTACGAATGACCGATTAGTTATGTTTTAAATGCAAAATTGTATCAGAAGCAATGCCCAACGATAAGTGTCGCTGTTTCCAGACAACGAATTCTTGAGCGCAAGAAGCAATTCAAGATATTCGTTTTCCAATGCGGATCCCTTAACCGAATCCGCAGGTTTTCCGAGCTTTCGTACCGAAATCGAATCACTCGTCCAGTACAACCCGGCTCCGGCCATGGGCTGATCCGTCAGATCCTTAAAGCCGTGATCCCACGCGAAAGCTTTTGCCTCTCGCCTCAGACGCTTTATCCGCGCATAGAATGCGAGCATAATCCAGCCCTGAAACAAGCCTCCAGCCACACAAATGGCTGCCGGCCACCACATCCAACGCGGGACCAGCTTCAGACTCAAAAAAAGGTTGTCCATGAGTTTTTCTCCTTTCGAGGAAACATGGAACTGTGATTCTAAACAACTCCACATACCGTCCGGTGCTGAAAATGACCGATTGGCAAGGGAAGTACCATGAACCTTTTTTTGATATGAGTCAATTGATGTACTGAAAGCACGCACAGCAAACAATTTAACAATTTGGCAATTTAACAATTTTCCGATTGTTCTAGCA
>MFXU01000018.1:10022-20183 GCA_001788965.1 Candidatus Peribacteria bacterium RIFCSPHIGHO2_02_FULL_51_15
ATGTTGGGATCCATGACCTCATCTCCGGTCAAATTGATTCTGAAAGCCGCCCTGAATATTTTTATTGTTTATTTTCTCGATACAAAGCTCTCTCAGTACATCTCGGTCTTCGGCGGCCTCCGGGCTTATGTGATCATCGGCGCGCTGCTGACCCTGCTGAATATCTTCGCACGGCCGTTTCTGAATGTCATCTCACTCCCCTTCAAGATCATCTCGATGCTGGTCACGGACATCGCGGTGAACGCGCTTTTTCTGTGGCTGGTTTACGAGGTTACCCTGAGGATGGACCCAAACGTCGTGATACTGGCGGTCACGGGGGGTGTGACAGGCTGGATAGTGGTCAGCTCGGTAGTCGGGTTTTTCAATTGGCTGGTGAAAATTATCCTTTAATTTTCCCTATTTTTATGAGCAACAAATGCGAAAGCTGCTGGATGCCGCTAAGTAAGGACCCGGGAGTGTCCGGAAACGACAAATATTGCAGCTACTGCTTCCAAAACGGCGAATTCATCTACAAAGGCACAGAGATGAAAGAATTCCAGAAACATGCCTATGAAGGAATGGTTTCACATGGCATGAACAAGCTCGTGGCCAAGTTCTTCACCTGGATGATCAAGTTCGCGCCGAGGTGGAGGAAAAATTAAAGGGTGGTGGAAAGGGTTCGAAATGCGTGGAATCAAATACTGGAAATAATATCCAATTGGAACCAGAATCTATACAGGCTTTCCTCCTCCTCATACCACTTCGCGTTTAAAACGTTCTTAATCAGACGCGCTGGCGGTATGGAGTTCTTGGCTTGAGTAAACGCTACGCGGTACGAGATGATGCCGTTACGAATGACCGATTAGTTATGTTTTAAATGCAAAATGGTATCAGACATTGAATAAATGGAATATTCCTGACTGGCTTGAAAATCTTGTTAGAGCTAGAGATAAACATTGCATTTATTGCGGTATCGTATTCAACCAACGTAATATTTCTCGAAAATCTATGCCAACCTGGGAGCATATTGTTAACGACGCAAATATTGTTAATGAAAGCAATATCGCCCTTTGCTGTTGTTCTTGTAATGCAAGTAAGGGTGCAAAGGAACTTACGTTTTGGTTAAATTCAAGTTATTGCATTAGAAAAAACATCACAGGTGAAACGGTTGCTGATGTTGCGAAGCGTACTCTGTTTCTTTTTTCATAACCTGCGAGCTTACCAGCAGCGAGCGAAGTGTAATGACTACGGCAGGCAGGCGGGAGGATCCTAAATCAATCGCTTATTCCGGAATGCAAACCCCGACGAGCTTTTCAGGTATTTCTCAAAATCATAAGCTTTCTCTTTTGTTTTGAATGCAGCGTAAAATACGAGTTCCTCAGGGCGGATGCGACTGGTCGTTGGCACACCATGATGTTTGTGCTTGATAAGACGAGCAGTGAGATCTTCCGTGCAGCCGATATAATGCTGATCGTTTTCGAGTTTCAGAATGTAGACGTAGTGCATAGTATCGCATTATATCCTGAACAGCCCCACTTCGCTCTGCGAGCTGCTGAAGGTGGAACTAAGATATCTTGAAAGTATTACTCTGTCATTGGCAGAGCTACGCGGGGCACACTTCGCAATGCTGTTAAGAGCGAATAGTGGCTTGCCACGCGAAGCTCGCTGCGGCGAGCGAAGTGTGGTGGAGATGCCGGGAGTTGAACCCGGGTCCAACGTGTGCGCCATGCGCCTGTACGGTCATGATTCTTCCGTTTCTCCTGCCCGTAGGGAAGAACCAAGGAAAGGGCGGAGGGATGACGCAATTAGTCCGGATGCCGTCGCGTCAGGCGGGCATCCAACCCCGCTAGTGACGTCTCATCCCCGTAGCGAGGATCGAGGGAGAGACGTGGTCCGAATGAAATCAGACCTTTAGGCATAGACCGGTGAGAGTTTTGCCGAAAGATCGGCGAAAATGTTCTCAAGAGCCTTGGCCATTGTGCTGGTTTTGGCAGCTATATTTTGCAGCGAGTGGGTGACGGGAACTACTGCGATCCCGGACCGGGGCTGACCACGACACAGATTCACATTGTCGAAGGCCTTTCATCCCCTTAAATCGCAATGTTTTGATGGATCAGAGATGTTTATTATATCACGAAAAACACTTTCATTATAATATCACTGCTGTTTTTTCCAATATTTTTCCCCTTCCTCTTCCATCTCATACAGCCGGGTGTAGTAGTCGGGGATCTCATTCAAGTGAGCCAGGGCGATCTTGCCGGTAAGCACCGGATCATCGTCCGTCACGTTGGTCGCAGGATCGACCAAACCGTGCTCCAGCTCGACGTCCATCCCCATGCGAAATTGCTCGAGATCGAATTTCCTGACACTGAAATCCAAACCGATTTTTTTGGCCGCTTCGGCGGCCTGCCCGGGGGTATAAACTTTTTTGGTGGACATGGTTGTATGGGAAAGCAAAACAAGTATAACCGGATCTCGAATCATCCGGCCATTCGTTTGGTTCAAGCAAGTCCGACATATCAATTTTATTCCGCGTCCATCGCCTTGCCGAATATTTTCGCGGCTTCGGCGCGGGTCAGATAGCCATAAGGATCGAATATATCGCTGCTTTTGCCGGTCATAATGCCGTAGGAAGAGACCAGGCTGACATAGCTCTGGATTTCCCGCGGCAACCGGCGCGTGTCGGCAAAAGTTTTGGCTGTGAGCGGATCTATGGTCAAATCCCTGAGCAGAGTTTCGCTTATGGCCCGCGCCGCCTGCAGCCGCGTGACCGGTGTCGCAGGATTGGCGGTGAAGAAACCGGTATTCACCCGGTGGCTTTTCAGTTCCGTCACTTTGGCCAAAGCCCAGGCCGGCCACCCGGGGAAATTTTGCACGGCCGCCGCGGAACTTTTGGCCCCTTCTTTTTTGGTCATAGCATTGGCCAGCACCGCCGCCAGCTCGGCCTGATTAAGCGTTTTCGAAGGCGCAAACATGCCGTTACTTTGGCCCTTCATCAATCCCAGATACTGGATGTACGCCACCGCCGGCGCAAACCAGTCGTTCGGGTTTATGTCGGGATTCGCGGCGTACCGCGCGCGTCTGCTTGCGAAATCTTCATAAGTCAGTTTCTTTTCCGCCGATGAAACGGATGACGGCAGCGGGGAAAGACTTTCAGACGAGGAAAACTTCTCATTCATCTTCATCAGCAAAAAAAGTATCTGCATCAGGATTTCCTGCTGCTCCCCGGGTGACAGCCCCGCAGATGAAATGACGGAGGAAACCGCTTTTTCGGAAGATGCGGCGACCCGGGAAGATGAACTGGAAACATTCAGCCTGCTTAGGAGCTGAAGCATCGCATCCTGGTAATAGCTGGAATTGATCGAAGCGCCGGAGTATCGGTTTTGAAGCGCATTGAGCGAGGACATGAGGCGCAAATACTCCGGATCAGAGCTGTAATTTTGCGCCCTGGAAGAGACCGGCGTATTTATTATCTGCTGCATCTGATTAAACAAATTTTGATCTATTTCTTCCCCTTTGTTGTTGAGCATCGATGAAATCATCTTCATGTAAAGCTCACGGTAATCCCGGTCGAGCTTCATCTTTTGGATATCGTCCCCGCTGGAAACGGAACGTGTTCCCCCCAGCTGCCCCAGATAATTTTTCGGTTCAAAGTTATTTAAAACGCTTACCACCAGCACCGAGCCCAGCACTACAAAAATCAGGATTGAAACGCGAAGATTTTTCCGCGTGTCAGGCGGACCCGCTTTTCTAACAAACGCCGGTTTTTTTTGAGCCATATTTTTTTGTTTTTGAATCTTCATATTCTAGCATATTTCAAATATTTATGCTATAATTTCACGAATACAAAATGCCAAACCGTTATTTTTTTAACCGGGAGGATTTCAGGCAGCTTTGGCCTGTTTTCGCATTGACCGGCGTGATAGTCATCGCCATCGCTTCCGCCGGGTTCTTCTTCTTTTTCCACGGCCAGCGGATAGTCGAGGCCCAGCTAAAAGACAAGCTGCGGTCCACCGCGACCGCCGCCGCGATCCAGTTCGACGCCGACACGCTGATGAAAATCAAAACTGATGAATCCGATATGGATTCGGCTGCATTGAAGGATTCCATCAGAAAACTTCAAAGGCTCAGGGAAGAGGTGACGAATATCAAGTACGCCTACATCATGCGACAAACGGACAATCCGGATAAACTGATGTTCCTGGCGGATGCGGACCTGGCGCTGACAAAAGATGAGTTGGATAAAAACAAAAACGGAACGGTCGATTCGGATGAGGAGGCTTCTTTGCCGGGAGACCTCTATGACATCGAAGACATACCGGCGCTTAAGGCAGAAGCATTTTTGCATCCGACGACCGATGAAGACATAGTCAAAGACCAGTGGGGCTGGACTATCTCCGGCTACGCGCCAATCCACAATCCCGCCGGGCAGACCGTGGCGGTTTTGGGCATCGACATGGATGCCTCCGAATTCACCACTTTGAGCCGGAGCGCGTTTTCCCCGGTGGTGCTGCTGCTCATGATCCTGGCCGGAATATCCATCGGCGGTTCCACGCTGCTTTTCTTGTGGAAACGCCGGCTGGAAACCATGGAACGCATGGATATCGAGAGATCTGGCCTGATGCGCCTGGCCTTCCACCAGCTGGGCGGCCCGCTGACCATCATCAACTGGTCGATCGAGGAACTGGAAGAGCAGGGTCAGGAATTCCTGCAGCGTACCATCGGCAATATCCAGGAAGGCGTCAAACGACTGACAAAAATCTTGAAAACGCTGAAAGAAGCCGACCTGGTTCATAGCGGGAATATCGACTACCGGCCGGAATCCGCCTCACTCGGCGCGGTATTGCGCGACGTCGCCCGTGACATGAAAAAGCGACTGACTTCCCGGAAACAAAAGATCAATGTGGAATTCACCGACAGCATTAAAATGGAACTCGATCCGAAGCTGATAGCCGGCGTTGCCCAGGAGCTCATCACCAATGCAATCGATTTTTCCCCTGAGGGAAGCGAGATAACGGTCATGTCCGGCAGACATGGCAGGTATGCCCAGTTTGAGATCGAGGACCAGGGCTGCGGCATACCGAAAAAAGACCTGCACCGGATTTTCAATGAATTTACCAGAGGTTCAAACGCCACGCGGTACAAGGCCGACGGCAACGGACTGGGGCTTTATATCGTCCGGGGGATCGTGGAACGCGCTGGCGGAAGAGTGATCGCCGAAAGCCGGGAGGGGGTGGGAACAAAAATCATCGTGAGGTTACCTATGGCTTAACTTCTCCACCGATGCCACCTGGTCGGAGCCGCGAACATGCACCACTTTGGCCTTCCACCGGTCCGGCAGAGACTTGGGGATCGCTTTGTAACGCGCAAGGAAAACTTCTCTCTTCGGCTCGGCGCCGGCTTTCGCCGATTCTCGGACCCAGGCGATCTCGTTTGCGCGCACTTTCCGGTCGTCGGACAGTAAATCCTTCGGCGCGCTCTTTGAAAAATAGGGTCCCGAGATCGTCACATGCCGGCCGTCGTCCTGGCCGTAAATATTTACGAAAGCCTCATCGCCTTCGTTATAGGCCTGGATCAAAAGCGGACCGCCGCTGTCATTCTGGAAAACCAGATCCTGCGTCCCCGGGAAAATAGTCGCATCCTGGCCGACGCCGTATTTTTCATAATAGGAAACATAAAGACTGTGGTTTTTCTGAGCCAGGATCGGGAATCCGGCCGCCAGTATGCCGCGGTACAGCGTGGTCGAGACCTGGCAGATCCCGCCGCCGGGAGCCGGCCGCAGGTCACCGCCCTCGAATATAGTGAGCGCCATCTGCCAGCCGGTTCTGATGCTGACCGATTTTCCGAGAATGGAATTGAAGGAAAATACGGCGCCGGCCGGAATATAAACATTGTTCAGCTTTTCATTGAGCCCTTTTCGTACATTGGCTTTCCGGCCGGCTCCCGAGCCCTTGAAATTTGATCTGCCGGTGGCGAGCAGACTGAATTCGCTTGAGCCTTCTTTGTCGACTATCCGGGCCGGGACCTTTTTCAGCTCAAAGATCAGCTCCGATGTCCCTGCCTCCAGCGCCGCTTTGGCTAAAGCTACCAGCTTTTCAAAATCATATTCATACCCGTCTTTGGAAATACACTCCGTCTGCGCCCGGGTCACGTTCTCTGCGTCTATCCAGGTGGTCAGCAGATCGCATGACTGCGGTTCCGGGATATTCGCGGCAGGATGGGCGATGAGCTGCTGCCTGATACGCTCAGCGCTTACTTTGGCCTGTCCTTTTCCGGAGTCATCCACCTCAAAAACCACCCAACCGGGATTGTCTTTCAGCAACAACTGTAATGTACCAAGCTCCCCTTCCACGGAAACAAAATGAATAATCACGGAATTTGAAAGAAGTTTAGTCCTCTGTTCTATCGCTGCTTTCAGGTCTGTTCTGGCCCTCCTGTATGAATTTTCAGTCAGACGGGCGACTGCCGCCGCAGACGGTACGGGTGTTTTTCTCGGCCTACTGGCCAGAGCTCTGGATGTCACCGCCAGATTGAACAGAAATACGCCCAGTACGATGGCGAGCAAGGCGAAAATAACCGCCGCTGATAATTCAAAACGACCGTATTTTCTGTGACATGAATCTGTACCCGGATACATATTTCTGTTTGTTTTAGATATTGTAACATATTTTTAATATATTGCAAATACCGAAACCGCTGGCCATTTGAACAATACTTTCAGATCATCCCCGCAATCATCTTGCTTGCCGCCGCCGAGCCGAAGGCGAACATCGTCACGACAGTGGCATAGAAAACCGCGGCGTATGGAGACTCGTCTTCTTCCGGTTTTTTCTTCACGCTTTCCAGAGTCGCATCGGGGTTCGCATAATAGTCCTGTCCCTCCGTGCCGGTCTTGGGCATGGAATAGTAAACCACTGGATTGACGGGTGTCGTCGGCTGGTAATACACCGGCGGAGGCGAACTGGAGTAGTAATACGGCGGATAATAAGGGGGCGTATAACGCGGATTATATGGAGGATTATATGGAGGATTGACCGTAGATCTCACCGTCGTCTGGTCACTCGCCGAAATATTGTTCACATAAACCGTGTTGGTCAGGATGGTCCCATCCGGAACGTCCGATCTGACGGTTCCGTCTATATAGAGCGCCCGGCTGGAAACGGCACCCACGGAAATACTGTTCCAGGTGACAGTCTGGCCATTTACCGTACCTCCGTCCGAAACTGATGTGATGTTCACTCCGTTTGGCACCGGGTCGTTCACGGTCAGATTGGTCAGCCCGGCGCTGCCGTTATTTGTTATCACGATCGAATATCGCAGCGTCTCATTCACGTTGACCGTGGTCCGGTTATCCGATTTGAAGAGCGTGATGTTGACGGCTTGGCCGCAGGTTACGTTTGTCGTTATGGTCTGGCTTGTGTTATTCGACGGATTTGGATCGTTGGTGCTACTGGCAACCATCGCCAAGGCCTGAACGGTAAGCGCGCTGGCAGGTGTTTGAAAATTGAGCGTTATCGGGATCGTCTGGCCGGCATTCATCGACCCGAAAATACAATCGACTTCCGAGCCGTAAACGGAGCAACTCGCGCCGGTGGCAGACTGATACGTCAGGTTTGCGGGTATGGGGAAGCGGACTCCGGAATTCTGGGCGGCGGACGGCCCGGCGTTGTTCGCCGTAACGATGTAAGCCAGGGTCTGGCCGCAAACCGCGGAAGCTGGTCCCGTGAGAGTCACGCCCAGATCGGCATTTTCGACGGGGCAGGTGATGTTCGTGGAAACCTGGCTCACGGAATTTGCGGGCACGGGATCGATATTGTCACCGACGATATGAGCCGTGTTTATGATCGTCCGCGGCGCGCAGCTTTGCCCCGAAGCAAGCCTGAAATCAAGCGATAAATTTACGGTTGTCCCCGGCGCTATCGTGCCCAGAGGACAGTTGAGCCCCGCTCCCGAACCGGAAACGGAGCAATCGGCTCCCGAGGCGGACACGAAGGTCAGACCTGCCGGAACGGTATCGACAAGCATAGTGTTGGTCGAAATATCCGGACCGAGGTTTCGAACTGCGATTTGATAAGTGACCTGGCCGTTGCCAGAAACCGACTGCGGTCCTGTTTTCACGACACTGAGATCCGATGTCTTCGCCGGACAGGCGACCTGGGTAAACATCGAACTGGAATTATTGCCCGGCGCCGGATCAATCGTAGAGCTCTCTACGACAGCGGTGTTTTGGACAGTCGAAGTCTGGCAGCCTCCGGTCACCGGAAGTATGCCGAATGTGATCGGTAAACTCACCGAAGAACCGGGCGCGAGTGAGCCGACATTGCAAGTGACAGAACCGTTGTTCACGGAGGGCGGAGTGCAATTTGAAGGCGTTTCCACGGCCACGAAGTCACTGGGAGGATAATCCGTAACTTTGATGCCCGTAGCGGTGGCCGGGCCTGAATTCGTCACCACAAGATTGTAAGTCACGGTCTGGCCGCGGACGGCCGTCTCGGGCCCGGTCTTGGCGACGGAAACATCGGCGGTGATGTTTTGCGGGCAATCTATCAATGTCACCGCGCTACCCTGGTTGTTGTTAAGCTGTGGATCGTTGATCGGGCTTGCAACTGTGGCTGTATTTTGCACCGACTGTTGCTGGCAATACGAAACCTGGGGCGCCAAAAAAGTCGCGCTGATTATCGGCGTCGTTTGTCCGGACGAAAGCGAGGTTACGTTGCAAACCAGCTGATTGCCTGTCTGGTTGCAATCTGCGCCGGACACGGAAACAAACTGCAGCCCGGCGGGGACAGGATCGGTTATGACGATACCGGTTGCCGTGTCAGGCCCCAGGTTGGCGGCGATGATCGAATAGGTAATCGTCTGTCCCCTGATGACCGTGGCTGGTCCGGTCTTGGTGATCGAGAGATCGGCGTAGGCTTTCGCCGGGCAGCGGACATGAGTGACAAAATTGCTGTAGTTATTGGTCAGATAAGGATCCGGCGACGATGTCTCAACCGTAACCGTATTTTGGATGTCTCTCGGATAACAGGCGTTGGTCGAAAGTACTCTGAAATATGCGATTATTGTCTTCATCTGGTCGGGAGCAAGGCTCCCCAAACTGCACGTGATATTATTTGCATTCTGGATACATACCGCACCTTCAACGGAAACGAACTCGAGTCCTGCGGGGAAAGAATCGGCGATTGACACGTTATCCGCCTGAACCGGGCCGTTGTTTTTCACGCCGATGATGTAATTCATATTTTGACCCTCCAAAATATTCACAGGCCCCGTCTTAACCACGGAAACGTCGGCCTCGTTTATCACCGGACAGGTCAGAACCGTCTGAAAGTAACTGTAATTATCGGACGAGTCGGGATCGGCGAGGCCGCTATCTACCCGGGCATTGTCATGAGTCGTGACCGGGACGCAGCTGACCGCGGCCGGAACCTGGAATGTCAGATTGACCGTAACAGGCTGTCCGGGTACAACACTGCCGAGCGCGCAATTTACTGCGTGACCGTTTGAGTCCAGCGCGCAATTTGCGCCGCTGCTTTGCAGAAATACCAGATTTGACGGCGGGCCGGATTCAAACTCGTCTTTGATGACTACGTTTGTGGCGGTAGCCGGGCCGGCGTTTGATACGAGCAGACTGTAGGTCACCGTGCCTCCGCGGGTAACCGTAGCCGGTCCGGTTTTGATAATCGAAAGATCCGCCGTGGGCGCGGGACAAATCACCCGGGTAGTCACGTGATTGGAATCATCGCCGAGGATGGACTGCTGCACCAGTTGAGCCACGTTGTCGATGATTGAATCGCATTGCCTGGAGCTGTCCACCTGGAAAGCCAGCACATAAGTTCGTATCTGAGCTGGTGTGTAACTTTCCTGCTGGCAGGCTACATACACGGACTGAACCTGGCAGCCCGCAGATGAGCTCCCCGATATGAATGTCAGCCCGGACGGAATGGCGTCGATGACCCCCGTGCTCATTTGGGTCGTCTGGCCGATATTCTGGACTCTCAAACCGTAAGTGATGATTCCACCGGGCGAAACTGTCGGCGGTCCCGCTTTTGAAAACAAAAATTCACCGGCCGGACAAACGATTTCGGTTTGGACGTGGTTGGTCTCAAGTATGGGAGTTTGTCCCTGATTGATGGAGGCGACGTTGTCGAGTGTGGCGGGACACTGGGCGGAAGATGGGAG
>MFXU01000019.1 GCA_001788965.1 Candidatus Peribacteria bacterium RIFCSPHIGHO2_02_FULL_51_15
GGTATGGAGTTCTTGGCTTGAGTAAACGCTACGCGGTACGAGATGATGCCGTTACGAATGACCGATTAGTTATGTTTTAAATGCAAAATGGTATGACATCCCACAAACTCCACCCCTCCCCGCTCGCAATAAGTGAAAACAACTTCGTATCGATTATCCAGTCCGGCCTTAATTTTTCATTCCACAGAACCTTTGTGACACGGTATTTATAAAGAAATTCCGGTACATGGCTTTTTACGTAAGGACACGTCTTTTTAGCCATTTGCAAATGTTTTTCATAAAGCTCTTTGGTATGTGCTCTGGCCGCACGGCTTTTTTCCTCCTGAAAATCCGCCAACCATTTGACGTCTATCTCGCCCGCGGTGAAGCTCTCGGCCAGGCAATACCGCTCGACGTATTCCTGCGTCGAAATGACGAGAATCCGCGCATAATCCACGAACGCCACACCATTGCCGGTCGTGGCCCTAACCTGGTTGCCGGTTACGCCGTCCGTAAGCACGGTTTCACCTTCCGAGCGGTTCAGAATATCTATCGCCGGCTTCAGATGGATTGTGCCGTCACTGAAAATGAACCCGAGCGGCTGTTTCCAAAATTGCACGTCTCGCGCTTCGCCAAATATCGGCGCCAGCGAAACAGCGATGAGCATCGAAGAAACAAATCCGGTCATGAGCCTCGAGAATCCGAAACCGACCATGAGTGCGGCAACCATCACCACATAAGTGTAATAATGCGAAGAAAAAGCCATGATGCGCCCATGGATCAGCTGCTGGTTATAGACGATAAACAGAGCAAACATCGAGGCCAGAAGCGGGGCGTATTTTTCGCGGTCTTCGCTTTTTTTAAGCGCCCATAAAAAAATCACAGTCATCACCAGCAACATCAAGCTTCGCGCCGGGGATTCCAGCTGCCGGCTCAAAAGAAGCCCCATCCGATCCGTCGATTCGGCGAAATACGGACTCAGGCTGACGCGGTAGCTGGCGATCAAACCGGGAAGAGCGCCGACGAGCCAGGCCACGCCGACAAAAGGTAAGGATTTAAAACGTTTGTTAAACAAATTTGAATGCTTCGAAATAAGAAGCAGAAATCCAAGCAGCGCCCAAGTCACGACGATAAAGGTCCAGCTCCAGAGATAGACGCCGACCAATATTCCACTGAAAAAACCGGCAAAAGCGGCTTTTATCCGGGTCGGACGGTCCCACCAGATCCACATCAAAAGAAATGCAAAAGCGGTGAGCGGCAGGCTTAGTGACGGGTGAAATAATCTGGTAAGCAATCTCGTGACGACAAAAAATCCGACCCCGGCGGCAAGCGCCACTATATGAGGCGAACCGGCGCGCCGGGAGATCAAGGCGATGAGCGGTATCGAAAGTGGCGCAAATAAGATAAGGAGCAACCAACTCAACTGAACCGAATTGAGACCTGTCCAAGAGAATATGCTGCCAAAGAAATATTCGATCAAAGACACCTGCAACCACGGCGGACTGTCCGGTGAGAACCAGACGCCGTCCGGCACGGACGCAAAAGGCCGGAGCAGATGCGACTGCATCCTGAAAATATAATGACCCTCATCTGGCGAGCGTATCGGCAAAAGCCCGGAATAATCCACGGAATGCATGAATCCGATTACGGGAAGCGCAAGCAAAGCGACTCCTGCGAGATACAGGAATAAAAGCCAAAGGCGGAAAGTTCGCGTAGTCATATCAATTCAATTTTTCCTTACAGCAGCGGCCTTTCAGGCCGCGGCAATCGTAGATTATTCAAGATCATACCACTTCGCGTTTAAAACGTTCTTAATCAGACGCGCTGGCGGTAAGGAGTTCTTGGCTTGAGTAAACGCTACGCGGTACGAGATGATGCCGTTACGAATGACCGATTAGTTATGTTTTAAATGCAAAATGGTATCAGAATAAAAAAAGGAGAGAGGACGAATTCATCATGAGAAGAACCTCAGTATTTTCAATATTCCCTGTTTCAAAGGCTTTCGGTGCGGGCTTCCCTCAAGTTTATTCAACTGATCGCGGTTTTTCATATACCAATCATAAGTGCGTATCAAAACGTCAATGTTGGTTTCTTTCGGCTGCCAACCGAGAAGACGTTTCGCCTTTTCAATAGAAACGCGGTGCGGCTTGTCCGCCGTCATGTAGTGATACCGCACCAGAGGGGAAATGTGCAATGCATCGAGAATCCGGAGGATCAAACGCGCCGGTCCGGCCGGGATTCTGAACAATTTCGCCATGGTGCCGGCATGGGCGATCAGTTTTTCCAGATCTTCCGCCGAAGTGCCGTAACCCGCCGATCCGGCGTTGAAATCCTGGTTTTTCGAAGGCTTGGCGGAAAGCTGGAAACAAAGATCGGCCAGATCGTCCACGCCGACGAATTGGTACGGATTATCACCTTTCCCAATCGTATAAACCCGCTTGCCGGCGGCGATCCAGTCGAAGAGTATGCCGAAAATCCCCATCCGGCCGGCGCCGATTATAGGGCAGGGCCGGACGATGGAAACATCCAGATCGTGTTCGCTTCGGTATCCCTTGCATACTTCTTCGGACTTGGCTTTCGAGGATCCGTAATCGTCTATCGGACTGACCTCGGCGTCATCTGAAATCACTTCTCCGGTCTGGATGCCGAAAACCGAACTGGAGGAAATGCAAATTACTTTTTTTATTCCGTTTTTTTCGGCAGCCCGAAGCACTTTTTCGGTTCCGGACACATTTACTTCAAAAAGTTCCGGTCCCGGTTTATTCAGGGGCAATATCGCGGCATTGTGCTGCACTATGTCCGATCCGCTCATCGCGGTCGCCAGCAGATCAAAATCCCGTATGTCGCCTTTGATGAATTTCACCCTGGGATTTTTCAGGTAAATCTCATCCGGCGTTACGGTGTCGTAAATCACCACTTCCTGATTGTTTTTTAGCAGTAAATCCGTGAGATGCATGCCAACAAACCCTGAACCACCGGTGACGAAGTGCTTCATGATTAAAGTATATTGTCTGCTGGAAGCTATTGGAAGCTGTTATACCATTTTGCATTTAAAACATAACTAATCGGTCATTCGTAACGGCATCATCTCGTACCGCGTAGCGTTTACTCAAGCCAATAACTCCATACCGCCAGCGCGTCTGATTAAGAACGTTTTAAACGCGAAGTGGTATTAAGAGGAAACCGAAGAGCCCGAAGAAACCGACGAAACCGAAGAAGGCCGTTTTTCCTCGGACTCCTCGGACTCCTCGGTTTCTTCGGTTTCCTCCTGTTATGTCGCCAACACCGCCACCACCGCGACGAGGAAGCCGATGATATAGCTCGTCCGGTCTTTGAAAGTAAAGATAATCGGATCACCGGTGATTTTTTTCCGGCCGGCCAGAAACCACATCCGGCTGAGCCAATAAAGAACGAGCAAACATTCGAACCACAGGATGTACGGACGGTGATAGAGCAGCGTGACGCGTTGCGAGTCGACATAAAGGCCCAAAATCAAAATCGAAACCATGGCGCTGGCAGTCCCCAGGCTTTGGATCATCGGAATATCCGAAGTCGTATATCCTCTGCCGGGAATTTTTAACTGCCCGCCTCCTCCCTCGGGAGAGAGGCCGGACCCGGTGGAAAGCAGATTGAGCTCGGCATAGCGCTTCAGCTCTGCGAGTCCGAAGAAAAAGAAAACCGAAAACATCAGCAGCCAAAATGAAAATGAGATTCCCGAGGCCGTGTTTCCGGCGATTATCCTGAGGGTATAGAGAAAAGCGAGCAAAACAGTGTCGGCAACCGGTATCTTTTTGAAAACCCATGAATACAAGGTGGCGAACACCAGATAAACCGCCAGAGTCAGGGAAAACAGCGGCGGAAACAACGAGGAAATCAGCAAACCGGCAGCGATCAATATCAAAATTGCGGAAACGATCAGCGGTATTCCGACCAGCCCCCGGGCAATCGGCCGGAATTTCTTTTCTGCGTGGGCCCGGTCATGCGGCATGTCGAAAAGATCGTTGAAGAGATATACGGCGGAGGTGAGACAGCTGAAAGCGATGTACGCCAAAACAAATTTGCCGACCAACGCCGGATCGGTGAATTCGTGTGAACTCAGGAGCGGAACGAAGATCAGAAGATTTTTCACCAACTGGTACGGCCGCATGGCCGTGATCAAATGTTTCAGTTGTGAACCGCTCCGGCTGAAGACATTGATTACCGTGATTTGTTCCCGCTTAAGCGAACGGATCACGCCCGGTGACGGATAAACGACCAGTGCCGAACCGGCCGCCATCCAGACGGGCATGTCTGCCCGGCTGTTCCCGGCATATTCAAATCCGCCTGCACCGAAGCGGTTTACCAGTTCTTCGGCTTTACGGCGCCCGATCAGGTTTCTTTCAAACGTAGTGGAGATCACTCCTTCGAAAAATCCGGCAAGCGAAGCCATGTCCCTGGCGACGCGTTCGGGGGCCGCCGTGGCCAGATAAATTTTGCGGCCGGAGGCGCGTTCCTTTCTCAAAAATTCCAGGAAAGCCTCATTCAGCGGAACCGTTTTTGGGTCCCATTCGATCGATTCCACCACCTTTTGTTTGGCATAAGCCACGCCTTTCATAAGCCAAAAAGGGAGAAGCGCGGCCTTGAGCGGATTTTGTTTCAGAAGTTCGACGCATGCCTCCAGGAAAGTATCGACCGGAGTCAAAGTCCCGTCGAGATCCACGCACAACGGCAATAATCGGGAATCCATCTGTTTGGTTTGGGGAAGTCAAAAGCTGATAAATTTTGAATTGAGAATTGACAATTGACAATTGATAATTACCAGATATTTCTGTTTCCAAACTTCATTTTCCCCCTTTTTCAAGCCCATAGACGGGTAAAAATTGAAAATTTCTGATATAATGATCAGATTTCGCGGGAAAAACCCCCGAAAAAAAATACCCAAACAAACAATGTCCATCGAAGCCTGCATCGCTCATGCGATACACAAAGATCTGGATGTGCTCGAGGCTCTGCCGGAAGTATATGAGCTGCCGATCGAGGACCTGGAACCGCATATCGAGCGCTATATCCAAAACCTGCAGGACACCCTGGTGAAAACGATCCGGAGCCTGGGCGAGCCCTATATCAAGTCAAAAGACCCCGCCGGCCTCTGCATAATCTGCCTGCGCGCGGGAGTGAAACTGCCGCCCGAGATGATGCTGAAAATGTGCCGGACGATACTGCAGCTCTCTACCATCGAAGCCCGTTTCGTAGCCGATAACGCCGAGGGGACGAGCGTTTATTATATGAAGCTGAGTTTAAAGGTTTGATTAGGATACCCGGAGAAGTTTATGATACCTCGGTAACCTCGGTCCCCTCGGCAACCTCGACTTTACCGCTTGGAGAACTGCGGCGCCCGTCTGGCCCGCTTGAGTCCCGGCTTTTTGCGTTCTTTTATTCGGCTATCGCGGCGCAGGAACCCGGCCTCCTTGAGTGCGGCCCGAAGCGCCGGATCCATCAAAATCAAAGCCCGGCTGAGCCCGAGCCTGAGTGCGTCGCTCTGGGCATTTTTTCCACCGCCATAGACAAATGCTTCTATGTCGACCTTTTTCGCTTGTTCGGTCATATTCAGAGGCGCCAACGCGTTTTCACCGAGAATCGAGAAAAAATATTTGTTCAGACTCTCGTTGTTTATCACTACTTTGCCTTCTCCGTCGGTAAACAGACGAACTTTCGCTATCGCGCTTTTGCGTTTCCCGAGGCCGTAATAAAAGGGACGATTGTCAGCCATGATCAGACTTGTGGAAAGGATTGCGGTTTTTGGGCTTCATGTTTGTGTTCCGCGCCGGCATACACATGAAGATTTTTCATAATGTGCTGACGGGACGCGTTTTTTGGGAGCATGCCTTTTACCGCAAACTCCAGCACTTTGGCAGGATCATTGCGCATCAGACGCCGCATCGGAATCTCCCTGAGGTTCCCGAAAAAACCGGAATGCCGATAATACTTCTTTTGTTCATCTTTGGCGCCCGTAGTTCTCACTTTTTCGGCGTTAATCACCACCACATGATCCCCGCTCATGTAGTGCGGGACGAAGGACGGCCGATGCCTGCCGCGCAAAACGACGGCTATCCTCGTGCAGAGCCGGCCAAGCGTTTGTTCGGCGGCATCAACGAGATACCAATTCTGGTTTGCCGGCTTTGGAAAGGATGTCTTCAAGATTTGTAATTGAGAATTGAGAATTAATGCAAGTTATCAGAGAAACGAATTTGTAGAGTATATGAGAGGAAAAAAAGATAAGTCAGAGGTGGGCGAAATGTTGGGAGGAATTATCAATTATCAATTGTCTTCGGAACGACAGCATCCATCAGAATCAAATCGACAAGTTGCGCTCCATCTCCGCTCCGCATTCCGACAGGTACCAGACGGGTAAAACCCGAAGACCGTTTTTCATAGCGTTTTTTCAAAACTTCCAGAACTTTGCGGCAGGCATTGTCATGCGTTACCAGCGGCCTGATTTTGCGGATGGCCAGATCCGGCCGGACTTCCCGCTTGGAGATGGCTATCACCCGGTCAATAAGCGATCTGGCTACCTGCGCCCGCTTCTTCGTGGTCCTTACCTTTTCATAAAGCAACACCGAGGTGACCAGGTTTTTCAGAAGCGACCTGGCCTGGTCGGGTTTTCTGGCGAGCCGTTTAGAGTGGTTTCGATGGCGCATCCTAATTGAGAATTTAGAATTTAGAATTGAGAATTAATTCAGGCTTTGGATGGAACCGGGGCGGAAGATGATAAGGGTGAAAAATTATGAGTTGAGGGGGCAAAATGTTGGAGGGAATTATCAATTATCAATTCTCAATTATCAATTGAATTATCATTCTTCAATCAGTTTCAACCCCCGGGTGGCCAGAGTTTGCTTCACCTCGTCCAGAGCTTTTGTCCCGAATCCGCGGAAATTGGAAAGAGTCGCCGGATTGCACTTCACCAGTTGTTCAATGGATCCTACTCCGGCATTGATCAACGAATTCAACGTGCGCGGCGAGAGATTTAGGATTTCAATGGGCGTATAGCTTTCCTTAACCGCCTGCCGGTCGGTTTCGGGAGTCACCTGGCTGGTCCTGGTGAAGTCGGCCATGAACTCTTTTTCGACCGTTTCCTGGTCCAGCGAGAAGAAATTGAAATAATGGCTGAGCAGCTGGCTCGAGAACCGCACGGCTTCGTCCGCTGTGAGCGAGCCGTTAGTTGAGACGTCCATTATCAGCCGGTCCAGGTTTGTGCGCTCGCCAACGCGGGCGGACTCCACCTCGAACCGCACGCGCTCAACCGGGCTGAAAATGGTATCGATATGCACCAATCCCGGCTCGTTGCGCTTCTTGTTGCGTTCGGATGCCGGCTGGTAGCCGACACCCTTTTCTATCGTCAGCTCCATTTTTATCGACGAGCCTTTTTCCAGATGCACCAGCTCCAGATCGGGATTCAGTATTTCGATGTCCGAGCTTACTTTGATGTCTGAAGCTTTCAGAGTCTTCGGTCCTTTGCCTTCCAGCACCGCCACTTCGGGGTCTTTGTGGTGCTTCCTGAGCTTCACCTGCTTCATATTCAGGGAAATATCGAGGACGGATTCGCGCACGCCTTTCAAGGTCGTGTATTCATGGTGCGCGCCGGCTACCCTCACGGAGCTGATGGCCGTGCCGGGCAGACTGCTTAGCAGGACTCTTCGAAGGGCGTTGCCCAGGGTCATGCCGAAGCCCGGAGGCAGCGGACCGACAGAAAAAACAATGTGGGTGTTGTCCCCCTTCTTGACCGGTACCTGCGTGACCTTTGGTAGTCCGATTTCTTCCTGGATAATGTGCATATAGCTTGGAGAAAACAGATACGGAGTTAAAAATTAGCGTGAGTAAAAACCTATCACCTTGCGCATGTCGATTGACTTATCGAAATGCTTTTCCTCGGTTGGCAAAGCCTTGATTTCTACTGCCAGCACTCCGGGGTCCACTTTCAGCCAGTCGGGCGGCATGTATTTTTCATGCGCTCCCGTTATTGAAGGAAAGACCGGGGATGATTTTTTCGTCTCCCGGACCTGGATCTTGTCGCCGACTTTTACCTGAATGCTGGGGATGGTGACTCCTGCGCCATTAAGCGAGAAAAGGCCGTGTGAAATGAATTGCCGGGCCTGCATCCTGGTATTGGCAAACCCCGCCCGGTAAAGGACATTGTCGATCCGGCGCTCGAGCGTCGTATTGATCATCGAGTCGGTCTGGCCCACTTTTCGGCTGGCTTCCAGGTAGATAGTCCGGAGCCGCCGGTTGTTTATCCCGTACATGAAACAGGCTTTCTGCTTTTCCATCAGCTGCTTGCCGTATTCAGACAGCTTGGGACCGCGTCCCGACCTGGCCGCAGCCTGCATGCCCGGCGGATAGGGCTTCCGCTGAAGGATACGGTCATATTTGTCAGAACCGTAGATGTTCTGGTTCTGCCTTCGGACGCGCCGTGCTTTGGGGCCTGTATAACGCATTAATTAGTGATAAGAAACTATGAATGAGTCAAAGAAATTTAGAATTGAGAATTGAGAATTAATGCCCGAGGAAATTAATTGGGGAGTTTTGGGGAGAGAAAATTACAAGTCGCAGAGGTGGGAAAATGTTGGCGGAATTGTCAATTGTCAATTGTTAATTATCAATTTTTTTAAACCCGTCTCGGTTTCGGCGCCCGGCAACCGCCGTGGGCGATGGGAGTCCGGTCCATAATCGCATCGAAATTCACCCCGGCGACCTGCAGCCCCCGGATGGCCTGCTCGCGCCCCGGACCTATGCCTTTCACTTCGATCTGAAGCGACTGAATTCCAAACGGTTGAACCATTGTCATCGCCCGCTCCGCCGCCACTTTGGCCGCGTAAGGCGTGGATTTCCTGGTGCCTTTGAAACCCGAAGAGCCGCTACTGGCCCAAGCCAGGACTTTCCCGTCCAGGTCGGTGATGGTGATGATCGTGTTGTTTTCCCCGGCATAAACGCAGGCTCTGGCTTTCGTAACGGTCCGCTTGTTTTTCTTCACCTTTCGCTTCGTCGCAGGTACCCTTACCCCTGCGTCCGTTTCGGCTTTCGCCGGAGCAGCATCCTTTAGGATTTCGTTCGGAGCCCTTGATGGGATTGGATCAGCCATACTGAGACAAGTCTGATTGCTAAATGGTTAAATTGCTAAATGGTTAAATTGTTTGCATGCATAAACCGTGAGTTTCGCCTGCGACCTTCGACCAGCTCAGGTCGCCCGGAATGACACACATGATTGTGCCAGATAAGGTCGCCCTGAGTTAATCGAACGGGCGAACAATTTAGCAATTTAACCATTTAGCAATGAGTAGGAAGAAAAATATGGATCAAGTCTTTGTGAGCGTGACTCTCCCCGACAACCCGGTGCGCTTCTTGCCTCGGCGGGTGCGGGCGTTTCGGCGGGAAGTCTGGCCCCGGACCGGCAGTTTTTTCTTGTGCCGGTAGCCGCGCCACGTGCCGATGTCCTGCAGACGCTTGATGTCCAGGGAAACCTTACGGATCAGATCCCCCTCCGTAACCAATTTCTCGACCATCGACCTCAAGAGTCCTTCCTGCGTCTCAGTCAACGCATCCGCTTTGGTATTGAGCGGTATTTTGGCTTCCTTAAGCAGCCGGCGTGACATGGGACGTCCTATGCCGCGGATAGCGGTGAGCGCTATCTCTATTTGCTTCTGGCCGGGGAGGACGATACCGGAGATACGAACCATGGGATAATTTTTTAACCTTGTCTCTGCTTATGCCGCGGATTCTTGCACACCACACGGCGAACGCGCTTTCGCACGATTATCCTGCAGTCTTTGCAACGGGGTCGGATTGACGGAGAAACCTTCATGACTGATTGAGAATTGACGATTATCAATTTTTTACCGGTCGTTCAGTGATACTTTGATCCGCCCGGAACCTGTAGATGATCCGGCCTTTATTGAGATCGTAAGGAGTCATCTCGACTCTTACGCGGTCTCCCGGAAGTATCCGGACTTTGTGAACGCGCATGCGCCCGGCCAGATGGCACTGCAGTGCGTGGCCATTGGCTTCCTCGGACGTTATGCGCACAGAGAATGTCGTGTTGGGGAAACATTCCTCAACAACACCCATGAGCTCTATTACATCCTTTGACACTGGAAAGAAGCGGGGAACAAAGCCGGAAAATCCTACTTTTAGATTTACCTTTCCGCAAGCCCGGTACCCCCTTTCTCCCCTGATATTGGTAAAAATCTATTGAAATATTTCATAAATATTTTATAATTTTAATTGGTAAAGGAAGATAGGAAACCGACGAAACCGAGGAGTCCGAAGAGTCCGAAGAAAAAAAGTATATATTATATGCGGTTTCTTCGGAGACCGCTCCTTGATTTTGAAACGTATTGTACATTATAATGGCTATATGACCTTGACCGTTACGGCATCAGAGGCGAGGAATGATTTTTTTTCAATTTTAAAACAGATCGAAACTCCCGGCGTTTCGGTTGTGATCACGTATGAAGGTCACCCGAAGGGCGTCCTGATGTCTGTGGATGAGTTTGAAGGGTGGCTGGAGACGCTGGATATCATGTCAAATCCCGAAGAAGAAGCCGCCATCGAAGAAGGCATGCGGGAGAAGGAGAGAGGCGAAGTCGTGACTTTGGAAGAATTTAAGAGGAAACTCGGAGCGGATGAGAACTTACCTCGTCGTCATAGTCAGGCGCGCTCAAAAAGAGGCGCAAAAATTGCCAAAAAGAGATCAAAAACGCATCGCTAAAGTCATCACTTCGTTGCAATTTGACCCTTTCCGGGGGAAACGACTCCGAGGAAAACACGAAGGAAGATGGTCTCTGCGGGTTTGGCCGTATCGCATCGTGTATACAATCGAGAAAAAGATTGTGACCGTGACGGTCGTGAGGATCGGGCACAGAAAAGATGTGTACAGGTAAAACTCCAAATAAGTGATACCATTTTGCATTTAAAACATAACTAATCGGTCATTCGTAACGGCATCATCTCGTACCGCGTAGCGTTTACTCAAGCCAAGAACTCCAT
>MFXU01000020.1:0-12074 GCA_001788965.1 Candidatus Peribacteria bacterium RIFCSPHIGHO2_02_FULL_51_15
CGGCATCATCTCGTACCGCGTAGCGTTTACTCAAGCCAAGAACTCCATACCGCCAGCGCGTCTGATTAAGAACGTTTTAAACGCGAAGTGGTATCAAGCGGATCCGGGGGAGGGTCGGGGTGGGGGCAACAAAAAAGCCCCCCCGAATGGCGGGGAGGCTTTTTGTCTTTGCCGGGATGGCCGGCTAAAGAAGTGATTTCTTTGGTAATTATCCGTTGTAGCTTGTTCCGTTGACGCTTGTCTCCGGATACTCGATCCAGCGGAAAACGGAGGCTGACGTGAGAGCGGCATTGTCGACGTCGGACCAGGCAACGTGGCTGGTAGCATTGGAAAACGCGGTCTGAGTCCTGTCGGAGAATGCCTGCAACGAAACCTGGAGCGTTGAAGTCGAAGAGTTCGAAATCTTGCCGTTCGCGACGTCGGCTTGCAAAACGAACGTGGCATCCGAACCCGGATCAATCGCCGTATTGACGCTGAAGCGTGACGTGTCGGTCAAAGCATCGCAGGTTACGACGACAGCCGAACCTGAAGCGGTTACGTGGCTGGCGGTGCAGGCCGCGGTGGTCGTCGGATCGGACTTGTTGTAGATCTTGAAGTCCGAAGTGGCGCGAGCGGTCTGGTCGCCGGCACCGAGCAAGACGTTCGTGGCGTTGACGTTGAAGATGACGCCTGAGAGCGTGAACTTGTTGGTTCCGTTCTTCAGGTTGTCAGCTGCGGCGGTGGCAAACTTGAACTGACCGATCTGACGCGCATTTCCGGTCGGTATCGCCGTGCCGTTGGCGTTCGGATCAGCACTGGTGATGGACGTGATCTTCGAAAGCACAGTCGCGTTCATAGCGGAAGTTACTCTTGCACTTGCGCCTGTCGCGGCAGTAGCCGAACCACGCATGAATACCTCACCTTCCGCGGTTTGGTCATCGTCTTCCGCACTAAGCGTGTTACTACTTAGCAAACCGCGGGCGCGAACTGAACCTGTAGTGGTGCTCGGCGTGAGATCGAGATAGAGAGCTATCCCGGTACCGGTTACAGCACCCTCGACATCGGTTCGCAATCTCGGACGAACGAGGATGTTCGTGTTTGATCCTTTCGGAACGATGAATTCCTGATTCTTCATCTTGGCGCACATCGAGGAAGTGGGTCTAACGTTGCCTATCCCCGGAACTGCGTCTGTTCCGCAACCACCGACGGTGGCGGTAGCGAACGGAGTGGTCGCACCGACCTTGTAGAGCTCGAGGCGGTCAACGTTCGAAGCCAAATTACTGGAACTGACTGCGCCGCTTGAGCTGAAGACGAGATCAGTAACATCGACGTCCTCAAATTGGGAATGGAACTGTAAGCGCAGTATTTCATCGGCCAGCGTTCCGCCAAGCAGTTGGCGGCTCCGTACCGGTGTCGATGACTTGGTAACGTACAGGTCACCCTGCGACCTCAATGTGTAAAGCGTCGCGTACTGGGTCAGAACCTGAATATCAGCCGTAGCGCCTCCATTCGTGAAGCTGCCGTTAGAGGCAACTGCGGTAGCGGCCGGATTCTTGGCCTGGATGCCGGAGAGCGAGCTGCCATCCGAGACCTGTTCGGCCTGGATGAATGTCGAACCGGTGTCGAACCGGATCGAAAGAATCGGGCTTGAGCCGGTGAGCGAGGCCGAGATATCGGCATGCACCTCGAACACAATCGATTTCTGCTTCGGAATGACATATCCGCCGCCGGTCATCTTGTCGAAGGTGACCTGGCCGCTCTGCGAGGAAACGCCTTTCTCGAGGATCGTGTCGACGACGCCGTCGTCGTTGGTGTCGACCCAGAGAGCGTAGTTACTGGCGTTGACCATGCTGGAGCTACTGGCAGCTTCGAAGATCAGATCGGTGAGGAGGACATCGGCAGCCTCGGAAGCACGGCCCTCGAAACGGAGGAGGGCGATGTTCTTGGCATTGGATACAGCCGTGTCGGTCGTGGCCGTAGCCTTGCCGGTGACGGTGAGTCCTGCGGTCTTGATCTCGTGGTAGTTACCCGTGATCGTGCCGCCCGGCCGGAAGTCGCCGACGCGGTCATTGGTGGACACACCTTTGATCTTCATCTGGTAAGCCGTTGTGGTCGTGGTGAAGAACCCTCCCAACAGACAACCGGAAGTGTTGGACACCAGGTCGTTTGAAGTGTTCAGACTGTGCGTGGCTTCACCGCAGATATGGATGCGGAATTTGTCGCCGTTGGCCGGAGCGGCCAATGTGGAGACACCGCTGTTGTCGATGAAGTTTACGCGGAATTCGTACTTCTCTTTGCCTTTAGCTATGAAGTCATCGAAACGGTAAACCTGGAAAGCGCCGGTGCCGTTGCCCGTTCCTTGTGTTCCCGAATCGGCAGCGGCAGTCAAGCGGACGCCGGAAATCGTGCGGCCGGTCGTGGTGTTCCTGATTTCAACGCTCTCCAGAGCTTCATTTATCGCATTGGCAGCCGCCGGGGCATTGCGGCCCTGGGTAAAGGCGGCGCCAGTCGACGTCGTTCCCTGAATTAGAATATAGAGTTCTTCGATATCCACATCTTCACCGCCGGTTTCGAACCAAATATAGGACAAAACGGCGTTCTTGTCCTTCCTGGTGAATTGCTGCGTCACCGGGCCGTCGATCGAGATCGTGAATTGTCCGGCATCGATGGTCACTGTGGAGGGCAGCGTGGAAGTCTCGGTGGGCAGCTGGATGTTGCTTCCGTAGAGCTGTCCGTTCACGCCGTAGCCGTAAAGCGAGCCGACGGCGAAGAGGTCACCGGTCTCATCAAAGTGGATCTTTACGTTTTTGGCGGCACCGCCGACGATATCGGCAATGACGTTCATGGTGATCCTGTCGCCTTCGAGAATCGTGAAGGGCGGATCAAACACCAATGTCGCATAGTCGCCGACAGTGGCACCGACCGTCTTGGTCAAAAGCGTTCCGTCCGAGCGGCGGATGGCCAGGTTGACGAAATCGCCGTCCCCGGTCGTGCCGTCGTTCTGGACTGTCATCGAGTAGAGGGTCTGGTCTTCGACTGAGTTGACCGAGATCTCCCACTTGCCGAGGGTGGCGCCTTTGTCACCCACTTTGATGTTGCTCGGGGTGACTGTGCGGTAGGCAACCGATACTGAACCGGCTGAAACCGCGGCGACCTTGAAGGACTTGCCCTTTAGCGGGAAGTTGCCTGTCACCGCTTTGGCATTGGAGACGACGTCGGTCGGCAATTCCACCGACAAAGCATGCTCCGAAGCCGTCACGGCCGTGGTGGTCAAATCACCCGCGATTTGCAGTGTGATCGTCTGGCCGGCGCCGATGACGAGGGGCTTGGTGAAACGAAGAGTAGAGGTGTAGCTCTGGGTATCGATCGTGCGCTTGCGGGTCACGCGGGCGCCGTCGACCAAAGCATAAACGCCGGAAAAGTCACTGGCGTCACCGAAACCTTCGTGGAGGATCGTGAGGTTCTCGAGTGTTACGGCGTCACCGGTAGCGGTGAGGTCGACGCTGGTGAAGACTACACCGGCGGCCCCCGAGGGAATAGTGTCTCCCACGGGATTCTTGGCGGAGAGCGTTACTTCGAGAGTACCGTCACCCAGCACGAGAGATGTGTAGCCGGAGAAAGTCTCGGAATCGGAGAACTTTACCCCGTCCGAGGTTAGCATGTCGACGATGGTCAGCGTGTAGCTGTGGCCGGCATCCATTGCCGAGGCCAGGGTCACTTCGACCGTGTCTTTGGAAGTCAGAGCGACAGAGTCTACCGGGATCTCCGGCGAACCGGTGACCGTGTAGCGACTCTTGTCTTTGGCGGCTGTCTCGTCCACGGCGACATTGAAGGATACTTCAACGACGGTGGGCGATGTCGCGACGACGTCCTTTACCTGCGGAGTCGAGACCGCGGCGGTGCCGCAATCCTTGCCGTAGGTCAGGCCCTGGTCGACGCGATGCAACATGACGA
This sequence comes from Candidatus Peribacteria bacterium RIFCSPHIGHO2_02_FULL_51_15, assembly GCA_001788965.1. Taxonomy (GTDB): domain Bacteria; phylum Patescibacteriota; class Gracilibacteria; order Peribacterales; family Peribacteraceae; genus 2-02-FULL-51-10. The sequence continues at coordinate 3,934 of MFXU01000020.1, forward strand.
CCATTTCGGCGCGGTTCATGTTGTCGTTCGGGCGGACGCGTCCTGTCGAGTCGTCACCCTGGAGTACGCAGTGATCGGCAGCCGATTGAATGTCGGCCGTGAACCACTGACCCGACGGGTTGTCGACGAATTGGGAGGCGGAACCCGTGGATTCGAGACCGAAGGCGCGGACGATGATCGCCGCCGCCTCGGCTCGGTTTATGTTGGCGCTGGGGCGGGCGTAACACGGATGCTTGCCGTAGCAGCTTCCGTCACCGCGGACCCATCCTTCTTTGCCGGCCTCCTCCATATAGGAGTAGTACCAGGCACCGGTGGCTACGTCATCGAAGCTCGGCACAGCCGGAGCAGTGTTGATGACGCCGCCGTTCAGCTCGACGACGAGCTTTACGAATTCCGCGCGGTTGGCATTGTCGGTTCCGCGGAACTTCGTCTGGGAGGAGTCGAGGTAGCCGGCGTCAACAAAGGCGTTGACGGCGTCCTCGTACCACACTCCCGCAGGGACATCGGAATAAGCGGCCACCGCCGTCGCAACCTGCGACAACATGATGGCTGCAGCCGACACGCCTGCGAACACTTTCTTCAAACGAGAGAGGTTCATATAAATAAGGTGTAGAAGGAAAAGGGATAAAAGTTGAAAGCAAATTTTTTAACCTGCCAGTACGCACGCTTTCCTTAAAACGTGAGTCGTCGCCGTACTTGGATGTCCCCCTCCGCTTTGCGGAAGAGAACGTCTCCTTAATCATAAAGAGCGTATACATCGCGACAACGTTAGTCGTACTTGTCATTGTGTAAAACAGCACGATTTGTCCTCCCTCTTTTTCGGGAGGGAAAACGAATGTGAATACCCCGGATCAGCGACTCTTAAATCGCAGGGGGTTGCCGTTATGTAAAGGAACGTGCACGGACCGGTTCTTTTTGCGACTCAACGCCGCCGCCACGGTAAACCGGGGCGAACCTGTGAACTGATCGGAGAGATCCTACCGTCTCAGCCTTTTGAGTGGCAAGTCAGAGGCGCTCTCCTGCATACAAACAGAGAAACGCTGACCGCCTGTGGTTGTTACACCAACACATAAGACATTTGACCGCTTGTTAACGCCATTTTTTCCCTCTGTTTTGCCGATTTTTGATGACCTGTACCGCTAAATTGGACATCATTAATAATCTCAAATTCGATTGATCAAAGCTGTTATTCATGGTGTTTTTATATTGCGGTCTCAAAATGTTTCGAATGAAAAAGTTTGCCGCATGGAAGAGACTGTTTACAAAACCTTCCTTACTTCCATTACCTTCTCTTTAGCTCCTGATACCACTTCGCGTTTAAAACGTTCTTAATCAGACGCGCTGGCGGTATGGAGTTCTTGGCTTGAGTAAACGCTACGCGGTACGAGATGATGCCGTTACGAATGACCGATTAGTTATGTTTTAAATGCAAAATGGTATGACCCTTCCCCGTATCCCGCACCGAGTATCCCTGGCTCTCAATTTCTTTCCTCAATCTGTCCGATTCCTTGAAGTCTTTTTTCGCCCTGGCCGCCTCCCGTTTTGAAATCAATTCCCGGATCCCGGCGGGTAACTCCACCTTCTGTTCGTCAAAGCAGCCGAAAGTGCCGCGCGCCATTTCGATGAATTCTTTCATCCCGCGAAAGTCTTCCAGGCAAAAAATATGTTTGCCCGTCCCGGCTGAATAGAAGTAGTTCATCAAACCGAATATTTCCGCGATAGCTGCCGGCGTATTCAGATCGCCGTCCATGCCGGCCATGAATGAGTCTGAAGTTTTTTTAATGATCGGGTCACTCTCGCCTTTTGGACTTGGCACCGCCGCCATGCTTTTTTCTGCCACGGCTTCCATCCATTCGATGATTTTGAGACGGGATTTCCGGGCGTCATCCATCCCCCGCCAGGTGAATTTTAGATTGGTTCTGTAATGAACGGAGAGCAAGTAATAGCGCAAATCGAGCGGTGAATAGCCTTTTGATTTTACATCGGGGATTGTTAACACGTTGCCCAGGCTCTTTGACATCTTCTCGGCCCCCAGATCTATACGCCTCCTATGCAGCCAGTATTTCACGAACGTCTTCCCGCCGGACGCCGCCTGGCTCTGGGCGATCTCGCACTCATGGTGGGGGAAAATATTGTCTTCGCCACCGGTATGGATATCGACTGGTAACCCAAGCAGCGCTTCACTCATGGCCGAACATTCGATGTGCCATCCGGGAAAACCGTCACCGAACGGCGACGGCCAGTGCAGAATGTGGCTCGCGTTTTTTCCGGCCTTTTTCTTCCATAACGCAAAATCAGCGGGATGACGCTTGCTCTCGTCTATTTCGATGCGCGCCCCGCTGCTTAAGTTTTCCAGCGTATTCCCGGAAAGTTTCCCGTATTCAGGAAACTTCTCGACCGAAAAATAAACGCCGTCTTCCGTTTCGTAGGCAAAACCTTTTTCAATCAATGCCTGGATCATCCGGATCATTTGATCGATGTATTCCGTCGCCCTGGGGCGGGCCATGGGTTCGAGAAAGTTCAGCTCGCGTTCATCCTCCAGGTATTCGCATGTATACCGTCTGGCTATTTCCAGCGGATCGATTTTTTCAATCCTGGCCTCGCGTTCGACTTTGTCTTCGCCGGAATCCTGGTCGGCTACCAGGTGCCCGACGTCGGTGATGTTTTTTACATGCTTCACTTTGAACTTATGACCGGACTCAAGCCAGCGCCGAAGCAGATCGGCCATCAGGAAACTGGAATAATTGCCAACATGCGGCCGCCCGTAAACCGTCGGACCGCAGGTGTACATGGTGACAATGCCCGCTTTTTGAGGGGCAAAATCTTCCTCGCGTTTGGTGAGGGTGTTGTAGAGACGGAGGGACATGCGGGGACGAATAATGAATTTTAAAAACCTTTTACGGATACCAATTGCTATATTGCTAAATTTCATCGATCTCCGGATATCCGCTCACGCTACGGTTATCTCTCGACAGAGATACACGGACTGGATCGCATTGAGGATTTCTATTCCCTCTTTCTTTGGCTTCTGGAAAGCCTTTCGTCCGGAGATCAAGCCCATGCCGCCGGCGCGCTTGTTTATCACCGCCGTTGCGACCGCGGCCTGCAAATCGTTTTTGCCAGACTCGCCGCCGGAGTTGATGAGCCCGATGCGCCCCATGTAATCGTTTGCCACCTGCCAGCGGCAAAGATCGATCGGGTGATCGGATGAAAGCTCGGTATACATGCGCTCGTCCATCTTGCCGTAGGATTTCCCTCCGGCGGGATTAAGCGCTTTGTAACCCCCGTTATTCGTCGGCAATTTTTGCTTGATGATATCGGCCTCGATGGTCACGCCGAGATGGTTGGCTTGTCCGGTCAGATCGGCGGCGGTGTGGTAGTCCTTGCTTGCCCCGCGTAGCCCATCGGGCAAAGTTTTGCCGTCGACTTTGAAACCGCTGTTTCGGAGATAGCACCAAAGCACCGTGAACATGCCCATTTTATGCGCCTCCGCAAAAGCTTTGCTGACCTCGACGATCTGGCGGCCGGATTCCGGCGAACCGAAATAAATGGTGGCACCCACACCGAGTGCCCCCATGTCCCGGGCCTGCTCGGGGGATGCGAACATAATCTGGTCGAATTTATTCGGGTAAGTGAGTAATTCGTTGTGATTGAGTTTCACGATGAAGGGGATCTTGTCCGCGTATTTCCGGGCCATCAGACCCAAAACTCCGACGGTCGAAGCGACCGCATTGCAACCGCCGTCAACAGCCAATTTAATGATGTTCTCCGGATCGAAGAAATCGGGATTCTTGGCGAATGACGCTCCGCCGCTGTGCTCGATACCTTGATCAACTGGAAGGATGGAAAGATACCCCGTCCCGGAAAGATTTCCGTGGTCGATCATCTGCTGCAGATTTTTTTGCATCTCTTTGCTCCGGTCCGACTGTGAAAAAATATCTTTGACGAAATTTGGCCCCGGGACATGCAGCCACTCGCGGCTGATTTTCGGATTTGAAAAATTGAGCAGGTCGCCGGCCTTTTCACCCAGAATATTTTTTATGTCGGAGAAGGAAAGCATAAGAGAGGGGGAAACATACTGATTATATCACTTTGGAGGTTATCTTGTTTAAATCCCGTAACCGGGACATCGTGTCCCGGCGGAGCGTATTATTGTTTTATGCCCCAACGCCACGGACAATTTGGAACGTATCACGTGATTACAAATACGGAAAACAAGAAAAAATGGTGCACCTTGGAAGGCGTTCCTAAAGTTCTCATCGATACACTTTGTCTCGTACGTTCAATACAAAATGCCCAATTGTATGCATTCTGCATATTGCCGACTCATATGCACATTATTTTATGCCCCGGGAAGAAAGGTTTGAGCTCATTCATGCAATCCTTCAAAACCAACAGTTCAAAGAATGTGAAAAATATTTTGAGTGCCTCGAGTTTATTTTCAGGCTGGCGGGACGGCTTTTTCGATGAACACATCCAGACCGGAAAGCAGCTTGGCGCCGCAATCTCTTATGTACAAAGAAATGCCGCAAAGCACCGAATTGTAACAAATATGATGGAATGGCCATGGACTTCGATTAATTTTCCAACATTGCTCGATCCGATTGAAATGTGGCTCGATTGACAGCCGGGACACGATGTCCCGGTTTCGGAAAATAACGGATCATAACCAGTAAACCAACAAACTTTAAACCTTGATCTTCTCCCTCAGCACAAACCACTGCTGCACGATGCCGAACACCGTCGAGATGCCCCAGTAAATGGAAACGGCGGCGGGGAACTTGATCGCGAAGAAGCCGATCATGAGCGGAAGAATATAAAGCATCATCGTCTGCTGGTTCATCTCCGGCAGCTTCAGCTGGAAGCCCTGTCCGGCCGGTTTCACGATGATCTCGTCTTTCTTTTTCTGCTGTTTCTTCATCATCATTTTCATCTGAATGAACTGGAGGATCACGAGTAGCGGCGGGAAAACGAAAACCGAGGGTTTCAGCAGGTCAAACCCCAAAAATGTCGTGCTGACGCTGATCTGATCACCCAGAAAATACGGATAAAGAAGATGCCGTGAAGTTTCGACGCTGATGCCGTTTCTGATCACGAAAAACAGCCCGATAAGTATGGGGAACTGGAGCAGCGTCGGCAGGCAGGACTGCAGCGGATTTATTTTCATTTCTTTCCAGAGTTTCATCGTCTCTTCCTGAACGCGCTTCGGGTCCTCCGGATATTTCTTTTTCAATTCGTCCATCCTGGGCTGAAGTTCCTGCAATTTGCGCTGCCCTTCGAGCGCGTGCTGGCTGGGAATGAGCAACAGCAGCTTGACCAGAACCGTGAGGATGATGATCGCTATCCCCAGGTTGGTTCCCGGAGAAAACGAAACGATGAAAAGGAGGGCGTTGAACAGCGGTTTGGTGACGAATGTCCTGAAGAGTTTCGTGAAAAAACCCGGCTCGGCAACGGTCAGTCTGGCCGTAATGCGGATAGCGGTGCCGGCCTCGACGAAACCTTCGGGCAAATCGAGCCCCGCCTCATAAGTCCCGGGTTTGTCGAAAAGCGTGTATTTCCATCCGGCCAGATCGACGCGTTCGGCGCTGTGGGCTCTGACGACCTGCAATTCTCGGCAGGGAAGAACCGTCTGGTTGGCCATGATGTCGGATTTGTTTTCCGTTCCGTCCGCCTTTTTTTCGATGTAAGCGATGTCGACCGGAGGCTGTGGGCAGCGCTTCGGCAAGGGTAAATCTTTGTCGGTATCGTTTTTTATCAATATCACCGGATCGTTGCCGGCAGTCACTTTTTGGGCTTCGGCCTTGAGCGTCACCTGGGCAGCCGGCGGAGGCCCGCCGAACTGCGCTGGGAAAAAATACTTCAAAAGCGCGTTCGATAAAAAAAACAAAATGATAAATATCGCGATGAACTCGAGAGTCGAAACCTTTGATTTGTTTCCGGCTGGCGACATTCACTTGATTGGATAATTGATACCACTTCGCGTTTAAAACGTTATTGATCAGGCTGAGTTGGAGAAGCTGTCGCTTGGCTTGGGGAAACGCTCCGCGGTACGAGAGGATGCCGTTATACGGAACCGATTAGTAGTGTTTTAAATGCAAGCTGGAATAATAATTATTTTATTGAGGAAAGAAAATTGCGGGCATCCGCGAGTATCTCGCGAAAGTCAGCGGACAGGCTAGAGGAACGCGGGAGAAGGAGCAACTGGTAAGACGTTTTCAATGAGGTATTTATTGAAGCAACCGTAATCCTCAGGGCTTCCCTGCACCTCCGCCTCATCCTGTTCCGCTTCACGGCGGATTTATGCAGCTTCGCCGACGTTATGAGCCCGACATAAATCGCCGGGGAAACTGCCGGGCTGACATTTCGCGGCGGACCCGGGAGCCATCTCACATTGAAATGTTTTCCTTTCCAGACTTTTCCTTTGGTTTTCACCCGTTCGCAGACTTTGCGGCCGGAAAGACGGAGGAGCTTCATAAATAATGTAGAATGTACAATGTAGAATGATTTCAGAAAAAGTAACCATGTTCATTCTACATTCTAAATTCTACATTCTACATTCCGCATGTCCTCCCTTACTAAAGCCCAAGTCCAACACATCGCCAAACTGGCGCGGCTTGATCTGAAGCCGGAGGAAGCGGAAAAGATGGCAAAAGAACTTTCCGCGATACTGAAATACATGGAGATGCTCGGCGAGGTCGATACGACCGACACAGTCCCGACCGCGCAAGTAACCGGGCTGAAAAACACCTTTCGCGACGACGAAATCCGGCCGAATCAGGCCGAACCGGATGAACTGCTCCGATGCTCACCGCTTCCCGTAGTCGAGCACCAGATCCAGGTTCTGCATGCTCATGGCTGACGCGAATGTAGAATTTAGAATTTATAATGTAGGATGAAAAAATTTTCTAAAAACCGGCGGCGCTTGAATGATAAAAAATCATTCTACATTCTACATTTTACATTTTACATTTCTTGAGTTTGCTCTCAGCTTTAACCATAAGTCAGGCTCATCAAAAACTTAAAAAGAAAGAAATTTCTGCGGTCGAATTGACGAAGGCCTGCATCGAAAGGATCGAAAAGGTCGATGAAAAATTGAATGCCGTAGTTTACCGCAATTTCGACCGAGCCCTGGAGGAAGCCGAAAAAATAGATTCTATCGGAAAATTCGATCATCCGCTGACCGGGATACCTTATCTGGCCAAGGACATGTTCTGCGAAAAGGGGATACCGACTACCGGGTGCTCAAATATACTGAGAAAAAGGAACTATTTACCGCCGTTTGATTCGACAACCACGAAAAGATTGCAAGCCAAAGGCGCGATCAGTATCGGAAAAACCAACACCGATGAATTCACGATGGGTTGTTCCACGGAAACTTCATGCTATGGAGTCACCAAATGCCCTTGGGACTTGAGCCGCGTCGCCGGAGGTTCGTCGGGCGGATCAGCTGCGGCCGTATCGGCTGATGAATGCATCTTCGCGCTGGGCACCGATACCGGAGGCTCCATCCGCCAGCCAGCAAGCTATTGCGGCTGCTCAGGGATAAAAGTCACGTACGGACGCACCAGCCGCTACGGCGTGATGAGCTATGCCAGCTCACTCGATTCCATCGGGGCGCTCGGCAAAAACGTCGAAGATCTGGCCATAATACTCAAAGCCATCGCCGGCCGTGATCCGATGGATGCCACGACCTCGGCTGAACCTGTTCCGGACTTTGCCAAACAACTGGGAAAAGCGATTAAAGGGCTGAGAATAGGGCTCCCCAAGGAATATTTCATCAAAGGAACCGACCCTGAAGTGGCGGAAATCATCAGAGAATCCGCAAAGATTTTCGAAAAAATGGGAGCCCGGATCATCGATATAAATCTGCCGCATACGAAGTACGGCGTCGCCACCTATTACATAATCGCGCCCAGCGAAGCCAGCTCGAATATGGCGCGCTATGACGGAATCCGGTACGGCCATACCCCCGATTCAAAAAAGGCAGAAGACCTGGTGGATTATTACCGGCAAGCGCGAAGCGAAGGTTTCGGGGACGAGGTAAAGCGCCGGATCATGATCGGCACCTACGCGCTGTCCGCGGGATATTACGATGCCTACTACCTGAAAGCCCAAAAAGTGCGCACGTGGGTCTTACAGGA
>MFXU01000020.1:12084-24291 GCA_001788965.1 Candidatus Peribacteria bacterium RIFCSPHIGHO2_02_FULL_51_15
GCCTTTCTTTGCCCTGCGGCTTTTCGAAAAACAACCTCCCCATCGGTATGCAACTTCTAGGTCCGCAGTGGGCCGAGGAAACGATCCTAACGGCCGGTTATGCCTTTGAGCAGGCTACGGAGTGGCATATGAGGAAACCTTCACTGTGATACCACTTCGCGTTTAAAACGTTCTTAATCAGACGCGCTGGCGGTATGGAGTTCTTGGCTTGAGTAAACGCTACCCTCCTTCGCTCTCAAAGAGCTTCGGAAGGGCAGGCGCGGTACGAGAGGATGCTGTTATACGAAACCGATTAGTCGCGTTTTAAGTGCAAGTTGGTCTGATCAAGCTACGAACCTGCTCCACTGATACCTTAGAAGAATTACGAATTATGAATTAAGAATCAGGAAATCCAGCCCAAGATTGCCAATAACTTAAATTTCATAACCCGTAATTCTTAATTCATAATTCTTTTAGGTCCAAGACAAACAAATCCCAATCTCATCTGCTATTGTGGACACTCATAAGTCACATGTGCTTGAGTCGTATTGTTGTTCCAGTTTTGATCATTTCCCTGACCGTCAAGAGAAAGACTGGCGGTCAGCGGAACGTCTGCCGGGCAAATGTTGTCAGTGGGATTCGCTTGGTAGGTGAACGAAAACAGTTTCGACTCACCGGGGGACAATATTCCGGTCCAGCATTTGGTGTAGTAACCCTTCAGATAATCCCAATCGGTGTCACAATACGGCGGAAGAGTCGTGGCGCTGAAATAATTTCCGTTCGACCAAAATATTTTTAAATAAGCATCGTCTGCGGCCGAGCCGGAATTTTCGACATTGACCGAAAGAGTTGTCGTCGAAGGCGGCGTAGTGTTGGACGGGACACTCACCGGATCGAATCGCGCCGAGACAAGCCCAAAATCAGCCTGGCACGCCGTCTGGAAGAAGACGGTATATGAGTCGTTAAGCGGGTTTATGTCGCCAACCACATTCGTGACCGAGAAAGTCTCCCGGCGCTCCTCCGATAGGCCGCAAATCTGTGACGCCGGATACTGAAGCGTGACGGAAAAATTCTTTTCACCCCCGACTCCATACTGGGTTACGCCATCCAACTCACCCGACAGACTGCACTGAAGCAGGTTGCCTTGTACGTTGCAATCGGCTCCCTGTGCGGACTGGAACGTGACGCCATCGGATAATGTGTGGGACACAACGACGGATGAGGCCGCATCCGAACCGTAATTTCGGACCCTTACCGGGAAAACGACTTCCTGGTCCGGCTGTTGCTGCGGAGGTTGAACGCCAATATCAAGATCCGCGCCTGGTGTGGGACACACGGCCGTCAACGTCGCCTGGGATGAATCATTACCCGGATTTTGATCCGGACGTCCTCCAAAGAAAGATAAATTGACGTTTAGCGGAACCTCACCTGAGCATTGTATGAAATTCCCGGCAAGATGGAAATCGACCCAGATCGCCTTCGTTTGTCCGGGAGCAATCGGGCCGGTCCGGCATTTGAGATCCCCCTCATAGACCCGGCATACCGTCTGCGGATTCGCGAAAGTGAGATCCGCCGGCAGGGCAGCGAAGACTATATCTCGCTCACCAGAGACCTGACCGTAATTTTTGACGATGATATTCAAGGTTGGATTGGAGCCGCGCTTTTCGGCGCCGGGATCAAAGTGCGCGGAGACGATCCCAAGATCCGCGCGCCTTCTGAAAGTATCGAACGTGACATTGCCGGAATCGTTTATAATGATCATGTAAAGCGAATCCGGTTCAAGCAATACTCCGGTCTGAGTCGCAGTTTGATCGAATGTCGTTCCGGTGCGTTCTTCGAACGCCGCGATCGTAGAGCTGCTCACACCCGTTCTCGCTTTCGCCGACGCAAAGAACTGGCCGGGGAAGCGGCTGAGGAACTCCGCGTCATTTCGGTGTTCCTTCTCAAGCGCGGCATCTGCGCTCGTGTACTTATAGCCGAAGTAGTCCACGGCGGCGGCGGCGCTCAGTGCCATGGCCTGATCGAGCGGAATGTTTGGCACGTTCGGATCATCCGGAACGGACACGAGGTATATCTTGTCCTGCTGCAATGTTTCCGCATCCGTGCCTGCAGGAAAAGTGACGCGCACCACCTCGATGCCTTGCCTGCGGCCGATGGTCGTGAGCTGGCCGCGGAGATCGGAATTCCCCTGCTCCTGCAGAAAAGGAGTCGATGTGTCATCTCGTGAACGGTTACGCAAATCCAAAATCACCGCAAGCACAGCCGTCATCAGAACGACGGATGTAATGACGGCGATGCGGACGATCGGTTTACGCATGGACGGGCAGCGGAGTTCCGGAGCGGGGATGGAATTTGTTTGGACCGGATTATTGGCGATTTTTTTATCAGAATCCGCTCTCTTTAAATTGATTAATTACTGGGGAGGTGTGCATGAAACGGTTCTAAAGTAATCCCGTGGTGAAATCTGTAGATTCGAATTGGTATAGACCAACATTTGATAGGTGTCGGCGATACAAATCGGCGGCAGGGTGAAATGAAGAGTTGTATTAAGCCCATAGTCCCCCTGTAAGAAAGGCTTTTCACACTGAATAACGCCAGGAATAGGAGAGCCGGTGGGATATGGCATACACTGCAAACCGGTGCCCTGATCATAACCCGTGAAAGTAAGCTCGGGAGAGAAGAGTAGTACCATGCGGTAAAATTGTCGGTATGTATCCGGCGGCGGCCCTGCCCCCATCGCTACCGTCATCGGGATATTCAGGGCTTGTGAGGCACTGGTTTGTAAAATGTTTGAAGGCGGGGTAAGGGTTGTACCGGAAGGGGATGTAATCGTACCCAGGATATCTCCGACGTTTACATTCGGTACCGGCGAGAAGTTACCAGTCTCCAAAGCCGGACAGGTCGCGCCGATAGTGGTCGTTGCATAATTGTTTCCCGTATTTGGATCGGTTGAAGTGGTTGTGACATTGGCGGAGACAGAGATGTTCTGAGAGGCAGTGCAGGAACTGATCGTCGGCACGAGAACCGTCACGTTCACGTCTTTGCCGGATCCCGCGTAAAGGGTCCCAAAAGTGCAGGTGAGATAATTATTCGAAAAAGTACAAGTCCCACCGTTTGGCGCGGTATACGACATGTAAGTCAGGCTGGATTGAACAGAATAACTCAGCTGCGTGTTCTCGGCATTTCCCTGACCACTGTTCGTAACATGGAACGTGAGTACCGTATTGTTCCCCCGCTCTACGCTGGAGGGAGACGCCGATGCCGTAAGCACAAGATCGGGACTCGGAACCGGACATGTGGAAGTAACCGTGACAGACGAGTGATCGTTCGCGGTATTCCCGTCCACCGTGTCACTGCCCGGGTAAATATTGACATAATGTGCCGATGCGGAACCTGGCGTACAGGTAGAACGTACCGCGGCAGCCGCCAAGACGACGACCGTCTGATTTGCGCCCGATGCAAGGTTGCTGACGTAGCACTTGATTCCGCTTGCAGTAGTGTCAAAGCTGGCACAGCCTGATACGATCCGGATATTGTTCATCTCCGTAGCACCACCCACATCGAGATAAAAATATGGATTGACCGCCGTTGACGGTCCGTTGTTCGTCAAAGTTGTCGTTATGGTTATGTCAGAGCCCTGGAGTGCGGTCTGCGGAGATGCCGTGACTGAGGTCGATAAATCAGCGCTTGGCGGACAAGTTGCCGTCATGCTTGCCTGCATCTGGTTGTTACTTGAATCGCTATCGGTCGTATCACTTGATACGGATGTGTTTGCAGTGATGGTGGCCGAGGCGGAACACGGGGAAATGGCGTTGACGAGATATGTGATCGTTAATGACTTGGTTTCGGATGACATAGTGCCGAAATTACAGTTGCCGCCGGCGCATGACACATCCGTGGTAGAATCATATGTCTGGAAGGTGAGACCTGTCGGAGCAGGAAGAGGAACAATCGTGTTTGCAGCGGCAGAAGGTCCGTTATTCGTGACACTGATATGGAGCACGGCGTTGTTTCCGCGTTGCGCAGCTGCCGGATCGAAGTAAGTGGAAAGCGACAGATCGGCGTTGGTCTGTGTACAGATTGACGGGTTATTTACCGTGTCGCAGGTCCAACCGGATTCGACGGTGCAAGTAGCCGAGCAGCCATCTCCGGAATCAGTGTCGCCGTCGTCGCAGGCTTCGCCCGAAGAGACGGCTCCATCGCTGCAAACTGCCTGAGTCCGGATATTGAAAATGAAATCGCCGAATGAATCATTGGCCACGATCATGTACTGGGAACCGGGTTCGAGTAGCGCGCCTCCCATATTATTGGTCGGCTGAAAAACCATGCCGGTCCGTGCCGAGAAAGCGGCCAGCGTGCCGCCGTTTTGCGCGTCCTCCGCCAGAGCAGTCGCCGAAGCGAAGAAATGTCCCGGGAATCTGGACTGGAAATCCGGGTCGGTGCGGTGGGCTTTTTCCTCCGCCGCATCCGCGGAAGAGTATTTGTAGCCGAAATAATTGACGATGTGATCGCCATTCCCGATCGAACGAATCGCGTGATCGAGCGGCATCACCGGGACAGCCGGATCATCCGGCACCTCGACTAAGTAAATCGCCCCGCTCTGGAGAGTCTCCTTTATTTCGCCGGATCTGAAGGTCACTTTCTTCACCGGCGCGTTCCCTCTCCGGCCTAAGACAATTACCTGGCCTTGTAAAGCTGCCGAAGACTCTGAATCTATCGGTAGTGGTATATCGCTTCGATTACCGGCGTAAACCAGGAATATCACCAGAGTCAGGAACCCTGCGAGATACAGCAGGCGAGCTATCCATCGCGCCGGAAAATAAAGCTGAAATAACCGCATTTAAACGGGGTATCAAAAATCCGGAACAGGAGTTATGAGATGGCACGTTTCGTCGCATTCTCCCTGAGGAATATCCGGATCCATGAAGTCACATTCTTCATCCGGCGGCTCGAGGACGCCGTTGCCGCAATTTGACTGATTCCCGGCCGAGGAGGCCGATGACTGGGGCGGACTTACCTCGCAAGCGCAGGTATTCGTGTTGCATGTTTGATCCGTGCCGCAGCTCAATCCCGGTTCGTTGCATTGTTCGCCCGTTTCCGCGACGCCGTTGCCGCATAATGGACCGGACAAAAATGTCCAGGATATACCGTCATGCAGTGTGGCGATGATCGTGCAGAAAGGCTCCGCTACGCAGACTCCGTCGGTCTCTATGCCGACGAGCGGGAAAGATCCCGCTTGTCTGCGGCCACCTATATATGATTCATCATCCGTGTCGAAAGCGATTTGAAACCGCTCATCGGCAATTTCCAGCGGCACGTCGGCGCGAAGCTCATAGAGCACGGTTTCGCCATTGCCTATAACCGCTCCGGTCAGATTGTCGGGTACTGCGAAAATCGCTTTTCCGGAAATCAGAGTGGCTGGCTGGCTTACGATACGGTCCACGGCGCCGTCACTGTCGGAATCCTCCCACAAACGATAGTTGGTGAGCGCGGCCACAGAGCCGGCCAAAGCCTTGAAAACGAAATCAGTCACGACCACCTCTTCGTCATGGGTCGAAAGATCGAATTTCATCAGCGTAATGGCGTTGTCTCCCGGCCTGGCAGTGGGCTGAGACGGCGAGGTTATATTCCTGACCGAGACAGCCAGTTCGGCGCCGGCGGACGAGCCGGTTCCGCCGAACGGAATCGGGAAACCGACGGTGCAGTCGTTGTGGCAGGCGTCGCCGTCGTCCGTATTTCCGTCGTCACATTCTTCGGTCGCGGGCTGTACTATGCCGTCTCCGCACCAGGTATTGGTCGGATCTTCGCGGGGATCCAGTATGGCGCCGTCAACCTCGTTGACCACGAAAACATACAGCGCGCCGGCGGGGTCGAGCCGCACCGCGCCCGCAGTGTTGTCGGTCCTAAGAAACAGGACATCGTTGGCCTGCTCGAAGGCGGCCAAAGCTTTGTTCATATTGATGTCGTTCCTGCGGGCGGAATCCGACGCGAAAAACTGCGCCGGAAAACGGTCTTTGAACCTGAGAGCGTTTATGTCGCGCCGCTCGATGGTCGCCGCGGTATCGGAGTACCTGTAGCCGTAATAATCCATGTCGCTGCCGCCGGCTATCGGTTCCATGGCTACGTCCAGCGGAACGTCGCGCATTTCGGGGCTGTTCGGGATATGCACCAGATAAATCCGGTCGGGATACATGCGTTCGTTTGCTTCTCCGGCGTTGAACGTCACCTCATAAACATCGATGCCGTTTCTTTTGCCGAAATATGAAACGTTTCCCGTCAGGTAATCCGTACCATTGGCCGAAACGAAAGGTATGGGTATTTCGTTATAAATAAGCTCAGAGGGAGTCTTGCGGAAAAAAACCGTCAGAACGACGATTGAAACCAAAAGAACGGAAAGACCCAAAAGGGCGACTGCCCTGTTCCCAATCCGGGGTTTGAAAAAAGCGATCATAAAATCATGGGTAAACGGATTCCGGAATTATTTTTTTATGGCTGCGGACATGAACCAGAACAAAGGTGCATATTCCGGCCAAAATCATGGCCATGGCTGCCAGAATGCTTTCCGGCCCGGTCGAAGACACCCGGGGCGCTCCGCTATGGAGAACATTGCCGTTGGCATCCAACACGGTGTCGCTCCCGCCGATGACAATGGTCGGTCCGGATGATTTTTTTTCTTCTATGCGCTGCTGCCGTATTTCATATTGAGTTTCATTGTTGAAAAGATTCCGCGGCTCGCTCGGCGCTGTGTAGCGATCCTGAGGTTCGGACGGAGTGAGCGAGCTCTGCGCATCGCTGCGCTGCACCGCGCTCCTCTCCTGCTGCTGCTCTACGACTGTCGGCGCGTCACGCGGCGTCGGCGGCGGCGACTGCTGATTGAGATTTGCACCGCCGAAAACCTGGTCGGGGGTCAGGTAGGCAAATGCCGGGTACGGCATGCCAGTAGCCAATGCAAGACCGATCATCAGGAAGAAAGTTTTATTTTCCATAATGGGTTTTGGTTTGTATTAATCTCATTATTGTACCTGAAATAGGGTTTTTTTTCAATACCTTTCTTACGTATCTGACCTTGGATCAACAGCAAAACTTCGGAAAAAATATTTCGAATGAATTTTTTGTCCTTTCGCTTTAATTTACCGCAGCCGGGACATCGTGTAACACTTGAAAAAGCTCCCTTCCTCCCGCAATTTTGGATTTGATCTCTCACTTTTCGTCAATGCCTCGGCGGAATATTGGGTATGGGAAATTCCGGCGCCGGAGTGCCCGGATTTATGTTCGGGCTGCCGATTTTCCTGTATTTGTACTCCCAGTCGGGAATACCGAAAGTTTCGCCTTTTTTCGGATTGGTTTCATCCTTGTCCTGCTTGCAGTTTTGGTTCATGTCTTCGCCGTAAACCGGTGAAGACACGACCAGGCGGCATACCAGGGCGTCTTCCGCCGGGTCCCGGTAACATTCCTTTTTCTTTGGCTCAGGACAACCCGGGCCGGATCCGTTGCCGTCGCACAGCCCGTCGCGGTCCGTATCCGGATTTAGCGGGCTTGTTTCCAGTGCGTCGACTTTCCCGTTCTGGTTTGCTTCCTCGCAGCCATCCCCGAGCCCGTCCCGGTCGGAATCGCGGTCGAGCGGATTGGTTTTTATCAGGAAGACTTCCTTGCCATCGGGAATCCCGTCGGAGTCGGTGTCCGGATTTACCGGACTCGTACCCACGGCCCGCTCGCGGACGTTGTTGATGTCGTCGTTGTCCGTATCGATACCGATCGGCAGGATCACCGAGCTCATGACATAGCAGGTATCGCCGCCGGAAAAAATTTCGGCGATCGACGCTTTTTTATCCGGCTTTTGTTCCGTTTGCCGGAGTATGGCGGTCAGATCGTTGTCGGCCGCGGGCCTCTTGGCCTGGGCTATGCGTTCGCCCATCGAGTAAAAGAAGCGGCCGTCATACATATCCTTGCCGGTTTTGCCTTCGGCTTTGTTCCGGTCTTCGCGCCCGCTGTAACAATAGCCCCAATACCGCTGCTGGTCGGTGTCCGGCCCGCCCATAAAAGTGATCCGCGTGATCCGCGCGACATCCTCCGGAACCGTAAATATGACATGGACATCCGCGGGCGCGGCGAAGCCGTCTTTAGCGCGCCAGGCTTCATATCTTTTGCTCGGCACTATTCCCCGTTCACTTGGCGGCACCAGACGTCCGGCCAAGCCTGAGGAATTGTTTTTATAAAATGCGGCGGCGGCCAAAACCGCGGCCAGCAAAGTGAGCGCCAGGGTCGCGTATTTAAGTCCCCGCTTCAGGTACGGATTCGGACGCATCGAGACATTATAGCAAACAAACCGGGTTTTAGAAAGATGCTGAGGCGATGGGTCATATCAAGGTATCAGACGGCTTAAAAGCAAAACTGCGGGAGAAAATTATATTATCCAAACCCTCTTATTTCCACCTCAGCAGCGGCCCTCCGTGGCCGCGGAGTGGATAGAAGGGTAGTACTTTTAGTCTTTCGGCGTCCGCTTGCGAACATGACACTCCGTTCTGTACCGGATGCCTTTGCACCAAAACGAAACGAACACCAGAATCGCCGCGGCCACGGAGGGCCGCTGCTGATCATAATTATTATTTCCCGTCGTTTTACTGTTGACCCAGCATATCAAGGTATCAGACCACAAGTGAGTTAGTTTTCGGTCGAGTGATACCATTTTGCATTTAAAACATAACTAATCGGTCATTCGTAACGGCATCATCTCGTACCGCGTAGCGTTTACTCAAGCCAAGAACTCCATACCGCCAGCGCGTCTGATTAAGAACGTTTTAAACGCGAAGTGGTATGAGGAGAGCGGAAAGAACAGCGATACGAACAGCTACAAGAAGATTGCCAAGATGCTCGATATGGAACACGACACCGTGACATACGGAACCCACCACGTTATTTCCCCGAAGATGCACAACGCTTACGTTTCCGAGTTTCAGTGGAGGTACAACAATCGGAAGTCAGTTGTTCACCTTTTCGATCTTCTCCTTTCACGCGTGTCGTCGCTGCAAGTTGAGGAGATTGAAGAAGCGGTCTTTATCGGTGGAGGGTTCGGAGTTCTTTGGCATCAGGTGGTAAGATAGCCGTATTGTTTCGCTAATGCTTCAATCTCTCCTTGCGCTTCCCATTTCTGAAGAAAAGCGGATGCAAGACGGTCGCTGATAGCCTTTCGCTGCTTCGGATCATTGGAAACCGGCAGGCGCAACTCCTTCCACCTTTCACCGATGTTCGGGAGTGTTGTGTCGATCAGAATCTTATTGTACATCTGCTTTTGCGTCAGTGCATGAGAGAACAGGTAGAGAAGATAGAAAGGATCAATGCCATAATCGTTCGCTTCATTGAGAACGCGGAATGTTTGGATTTCTTTCGTCAGGAGAACATTCGTATCATACCGCGAGAGCAAGGCGACGCTACCAATCCTGTAGCTTCCGCGCCGCACAAATAGGATGTCTTTCTCCTGCAAATCAAAGCCGTTTTTCTTCACCCGATGGTACTCAAAATCGGGAATGAACGCCGTGGGGTTCTTGTAGATCGACCAGTTTACGATGTCGGCCACGCGGACATAGGGAATGTCGCCTTTGCCCTTAAATATAGACCGTGGAGAACCATGCCCAGTAAATGATGCCACCACCTTTTCTTCCATTAGTTTTCTTACGCTCACGAGTGTCATGTTTTGCTCTTTTGCTTCCTGCTCAACATCCGCAATCCTCTTTTGCCAGTAGTAACGTGGAACGTAGATGCTACTACGGATGCTTGAAGCGGCCACCGTGAAAACATGTTTATTATCTGCAACGGAGGGACGATCAAGCTCCTCAATGATCTTTGGCGCGTCATTTACGACTTCCAAGGTGAATTTTCGCGTCTTGTCGTCGAACTTGTAAACAGGCTTACCGTTGTGGTCGTGTCCTATTTCAAGACAAACGGCCATCGTGATCTTTTCCTGTTGTGGCTTGTCCTTTTCAAGGACGATCAGGAGCGTCTTAGCGTTGCAGTAGGGACGGAACGTATTGTGGGGCAAGTCGATAACGGCCATTATGTTATTTTTTCTCAATAGGTAATTCAGAACGTAGCGGACTTTCGGAGCATGAAAATACGTCTCCGGCAAAACAATAGCCAGTCTTCCGCCACTGCGAAGCATTTGCAGGCAACGCTCGACAAACAGCACTTGCGGCTCTGTGTCTCTTGCCTTGTCCGTTAGTACGAAGTCAGCACCATCTTTTTCCCATTTATGCCCAAGATCGAAATACTTGCTATTGTCCTTCAACACTTTGATCTTGCTTCCGAATGGTGGATTAGTCAGAACATAATCAAACTCCTTCATCTTGTTTTCTTCTTCTGTGAATAGTTGCTTAGCTCGCGGGTTATAGTCCTCCGGCTGATGCAGGGTATTCTCCTGTACCACACCGCCGCGTCCGTCCCCGACAATGGCCATATATGCCTTAGCAATCTTCACAAGGTCTATTTCTTTGTCGATCCCAAAGAAACATTGCTCCGCTATTTTCTTCTTTTCCACATTCAATTCAGCTTCACTCATGCCTCTATATTTCTTGCTGCCTTCCATGACACGCCAAACATGTTCCAAGGAATAGATCAAAAATCCTCCGCTGCCACATGCGGGATCAACAATAGTGTGATTCGGCTGCGGATCAACAATCTTCACAGCCATTTTTACAACTTCTCTCGGTGTAAAAAATTCTCCCTTTTCCCCTACGAGCTTGCTTTCAGCAAACACCTCGAATGCGTCTCCTATTGTATCCTTATCTGTTTTTAGGAGACTATATTTTTCCAGTTGTCCTACAACGTATGCAATCGAATTATCGTCCAGCCTGATTTCCTCTCCCTTGTCGAACACTCCGTCTTTTGATAGTGCATCCTTCACCTGCTCAAATAGCTTCTTCACGCGTTTTGCCACCTCTTTTGGCTGCTCCTCAAATCCAGCGCGAAACTCTGGCAAAGAATCTCTATCATATTGCTCATCCCAAATTTTGCAGAAAATGAGACGTATCATCTCAGCTCCAAGTTTCTCTTTCCGGCTGATGTTCGTGTTTGCATAGAGCGTCTTGAGCAATCGGTGGAAAATGGACTTGAGATTATTCGACGGTTGCAGATTCTTTTTCGCAATTCTTCCTATGTCTTCAAATGTTTCTCCGTACTTCGGTATCTGGAAAACATACTCCCGCTTGATGATGCCGGATTTCGGATCGCGATATAGGTACTCGATCTCCCCGCCGTTCGTCCACACTCCCCATAGGCAGGAAGTCGCTGTCATATAGCTCATCAGTTGCTTCACGCCTTCTTTGCGTGTCGGCCTCTTCAGTTCAATGATTCCCAGAATATCTTTGTTCTGGTCGCGCTTGGTTTTGTCTGTATTGTTATACACCACAATATCGGATCGCTCATCTTTGTTCTTCTTCGAGTTTTTTTCTCCTCTTTGTATGCCAACTTCAATATCCATCTGCGCGTACTGGTATCCGTAATCTTCGCACAATTCTTTCTCATAAGCTTGGCGCACGATTTCTTCGGGCTTACGAATGTCCACAGGTTTCCCTGTCGCTTTATCGGCAATAAATCCTTCTTTGATTGTATCTGGTTGATTCATTGTCCAGAGAGTACTGGACAGTCCAAGAAAAAGAAATTTTCAATACACTCGAATTATTCTACAATAGCAAAGCTCTCCCCCGTCACGGCCTCTTTGATGTGGAGAAAATTTTTTTGAAAATTATATGACCCTTCCGCCACTGGAGCGGGTATCTACCCGCGGATGACGAGAATGGCTTAATCTTGCCGACCGCAGGTGGACACCTGCTCCGTATCATCTATATTTCTTTTTACTTCATTTACTTGGATTAAAGTTTCTCCACACAATTTGGTTATGATCCAGAAAGATTCCTTCGACTCAAAGAAAATGTAAAATGTAGAATGTAAAATGTAGAATCGCAGGCACTATTACGGATTCGAGACAGAAAGTTTTTTCATTCTACATTTTACATTTTACATTTCGTAAATGGCCAAGGACTATTACTCGATTCTCGGCGTGCCCAGAACCGCGACGGAGGCGGAGATCAAGCAGGCGTACCGCAAATTGAGCCGGGAGCTCCATCCTGACAAGCACAGTGGGAATAAGGAAAAGGAGGCCAAGTTCAAAGAAGTGAACGAGGCATACACCGTCCTTTCCGACCCGAAAAAAAAGGATGCATACGACCGGTTCGG
>MFXU01000020.1:24299-25713 GCA_001788965.1 Candidatus Peribacteria bacterium RIFCSPHIGHO2_02_FULL_51_15
ACGCCGCGGGCGTCGGCGACGGTTTCTCCGGATTTTCGGGATTCTCCGGATTTGATCCGTCGCAGTTCGGCGGTGAAAATTTCGCCGATATCTTCGAAACTTTTTTCAGCGGCGGCCGGAGGCGTCCCAGTACCGCAGACAAACGCGGACATACGATCGAAACCGAAATCTTCATATCTTTCGCCGAAGCCGTCAGCGGAACGGAGCGGGAAATTTCCGTAAAAACCGAAGTGAAGTGCCCGGTTTGCGGAGGCAGCGGAGCCGAGACCGGAGCCAAACAAAAGACCTGCGACCAGTGCGGCGGGACCGGTGCGGTGACGAGATCGACTTCGTCACTTTTCGGCACGATCCGCCAGACTGTGCTTTGCCCGCAGTGCCAGGGATCAGGGAAAGTGCCGGAGCATCCGTGCAAACATTGCGAAGGGGAGGGGCGAGTGCCGGAAAAGAAAACCGTGACCGTGCGAGTCCCGGCCGGCATAGACGACGGGCAAACTCTCCGGGTGACAGGTGCTGGCGAAGCCGGCAGGCAAGGTGCTGGAAGCGGCGATCTACTGGTATTGATCCGGGTGGAAGACGATCCCCGATTTGAACGAGACGGGGATGATGTACGCACCGCAGTATCGATACCGGTAGCCGACGCGGTGCTCGGAGGCAGGGCAAAAATCGATTCGGTGCACGGAGAGCTGGAGCTGAATATTCCCGCAGGGACTCAGCCCGGAGACGTTCTCAGGCTCAAGGGAAAGGGCATGCCGGTGCTAAATACCAGCCGTTTCGGCGATCAATACGTCACGATAAAAATAGAAATACCGAAGAAGCTGAGCCGGGAGGAAAAGAGGTTGTTCGAGGAGCTGCGGGGAAGCCCGTAGTTGGCGCTTCGGGAAGCCAAAGAATACGTTGCGCTCTTTTTCTTCTTGCAGACGCAACCGTTGAGGATAGGCTGCTTCCATGAAAACACAGGATGAGGAACAGGCAGATCATCCGATTGAGTGGTGGGCTTCGATAGCATCGAGCATGACTGATCTCCGCTCGGTCGAAACGATGCTCAAGGCATCCTCTCTCGAGGGACGCCGATTGTTTGCCGTACAGGCTCTTGCAACTGCGCGGTTCTGCATAGCGACAATTCGTGACGCAATCAGAACACTCCTGAAAGGGATAGACCTCCGCACTCTTCCGAACAAGGAACCTCGCGACCTTCTCCGGAGTGGTCGTCTCTCACCTCCAGACCGCAAACTCAAGGTCTTGCTCGGGGAGGACGCCTTCTCGTACTTCTTCTCCGACCCAACGATCAACGAGCTCGACGCGCGTCTCAATACGTACGAAGACGCGTACCTGCGACTGCAGGGCAACGGCGCGATCTTCGACGTGTCCAGCGAAGACGATGAGGTGCTTCGGAGCCTCGCGGAAGCGTTTGTTT
>MFXU01000021.1:0-11051 GCA_001788965.1 Candidatus Peribacteria bacterium RIFCSPHIGHO2_02_FULL_51_15
GACTGTTTCGTTTTCACCGGTCAGAACGGGCGGCCTCACGATCGATTGGCCTTTAGCTCCGGCTCAGTGGCTGGAATACACTCAAAAAATCCTCAAGGAACTGGAAATCTATACCGGACATGTCCGGGGAACCCTGAAAATCGAAACCGGTTTGCCGCTCGGTAAGGGGATGGGTTCATCGACTGCGATGGTCATCGCGATTTCCAAATGTCTGCTCGGCAGCGACTCGGAAGCTCAGGCAAAAAAAGTGGAAGATACCGTAAATCCGGGAAACAGCGGGCTGGATTTCGCCGTTATCTGGAACGAGGAGTCGATTCTTTTCAAACGCGATAAGCCCCCCGAGATCATCTCGCTGCCGGAAAATCCGCTCGCCGTTGCCGAATTGATCGATACCGGCAAGCCGAATGAAACGACGCCGGAGCTGGTCGCCTGGGTCAGATCACGGGAAAAAGAGCTGAAAGAGCCGATTGAAATAATCGGGCGCTGCACTGACCGGCTGCTTCGCGGAGAGCCGCTGAAAGAAATACTCCGTGATCATCACCGCGCCCAGGTCGCTCTCGGGGTCGTACCGGAAGAAGTTCAGACAATTATCTCTGGAATCGAGTCCATGGGCGGCAGCGCGAAGGTACTGGGGGCGGGGACGAGGACGGGGGGCGGGGGGATGGTGCTGGTGGTACGTTAGGGAAGCCCTGAAAAACTGGTCGATTCATATCCGCCACACTATATTCTCATACATCTTTAGCGCCCCTCCGTGGGCGCGGCACTATGCCTGTAGCCAATTCCTCGGACACCGCAGGCACGGAGGCCTGCTGCTGATCGTTTGTTTTAACATTGTTCAGAGGTTCCTTAGATGTTCTGGTCTGGTTTCAAAACAAATGCCCTTCAACCAACCTCGCTCCCTTCGCCGGCTCATTTACGATTATATCCCGGACGAAACTGAGGTTTTTCAATTTCTCTTTTACCGCATCGCAGTCCTTCTTTTCACAAAGCAAATGCACGTCCTGTCCGGTATTTAACGTGAAATAAACCGGCAATCCTTCTGCACGCCACTCCGGCACCAGCTTGATGAGCTCCAGACTCTGCGGCGTCAGATAGATGATCCCCGCGCTCATGAAAATAACATGCAGATCCAGAGCTTCTTTTTCGGCCAGCTCGCCGAGCAGCTCAAAATTTTTGGCCTTTAGCGCGGCTTTGCATTTCCTGATCTTTTCCGGCATGCCGTAAAGCCGGGTTTGAAAATAGGGACTCGTCAAAACCAGCTTGTGAGCAGTCGATGATTTTATTTTTTTCTTCGCGGTGGAAACAATGGCAACAATGTCCGTGATATCCCAATAATCGGAAGGATAAAGAGAGAATGCATATGACTCCTTGTCGGTCGCAGCGTCTTTCCATTCCACGAAACCGTCGGGGATCGACCGGCAGGCCGAACCGGACCCCTGCCGTGCGAGAATCGTCAGTTCCCGCTCGGAGAGTTTCAGCCCCGCCGCAGCCGCGCCAGCCACCGTGAGTGCCGCAAATCCGGAAGACGATGACGAAAGTCCGGTTCCCGTTGGAAAACTGTTTTTGCTTACAACGCGGGCTTTTAAATTTATTCTCGCCATTTGCCGGATCCGGTCCAGGTGCCTGATGCCACGGCTCCCCTCGCCCTCTTCGCGCTCGCCATTCAGGAGAATGTCGTCATGTTCCAATTCATCGGAAAATTCAACGGTTGTCGTCGTAAGCAGATTGCTCAGGTTCATCGAAAGACTTGCGTTTTCCGGGAGACGGAGCACCTCGTCTTTGCGTCCCATGTACTTCACGAACGGAAGATTCGCCGGTGCGATGCTTGTAGCTTTCATGGAATCAGGATTCTAACTTCAGTCCTTCGGCATTGCACGGAATATCGATCACCGTTCCTCCGGCCTTAGAAATCCTCCTGCTAACCACTGATCGCTGATCGCTATCCGCTAAAGCAATCATGCAATCCCCTTTTCCGGCACCTGATAATTTGGCCCCCAAAGCTCCGGCTTCCCGGGCGGCGTGAATCATGGAAGCGAGTTTCAGGCTGCCCACACCCAGTACTTCAAGAAATCCCTGATTGATATCCATCAGCTCACCGACTTTCCGCCATTCGGATTTCTCCAGCGCGGTTTTGGCCATAGCCGAAAGGCGGCCGATTTCCAGATAGATAGTTTTGAAAATTTCCGGATATTTATCCGACCGGGCATTGATCTCGTCTATCACTTTGACGGTATCGGTCTTGATCCCCGTATAGCCCACGATTATGGGCAGCTTCTTAAGCTTCAATACTTCAGGTTTTTTACCGATCGCATAAAAAAGCGTTCCGCCGAAAACCGCAGCAGCGATGTCGAAGCCCGAACCTTTTCCCTGCACCTCCAGCACGGTTTTCAGAGCCTGGTCGAAGATTTTCGTTTTATTGATTTTTCCTTCTGTCAATTCGTAAAGCGCGCCCAAAACGCCGACCACCGAAGCGGCGGACGAGCCGAAACCCATTTCCGATGAAAAATCCGACCGGGTTTTTATGGAGACGCCGCCTTTTATGCCCGGATGATCCGATAAAAAAATTTTCACTGCGGTCTCGACGAATTTGGCGCCCCGGGGAATTTCCCCTTTGCCCAAGGATGCCATCGGTTTCAGGTACCGCGATATCTTTACATCCGGAGCGTTCAAAGAGAATACGGGCTCGTTTGCGATCTCCACCGTCGTTTTCATCCGCCGCCCCACCGCGGTGACTATACAGGGATAACCGAACAAAACCGCATGTTCGCCAAAAAACATCAATTTGCCAGGCACGGAAACGGTGACTTTTTGGGACAGCGACATAAAAAACCTGTACCCTGAAAACGTTGTTCAATTGTCAATTGCTTGCCCCTCGAAGTCCAGTCAAATTTTGAGGGGACGAAGTGGGGTCAGTTGTCAATTGTCAATTTTGCTTATGGAACTCCGTGATCTCCCCGAACAGCTTTGTTCTTCCGACCGCATCAACATGCGGCGCCAAAGGATCGAAACCGGGCTCGGTCTGGATCTGAAAACTCTGGAACCGAAGACCGATACGATCGGCGAAGCCGAAAAGAAAAACTGCGAGCAGATGTTCGGGTCGGTCCCGGTACCAGTGGGCTATGCCGGTCCTTTGAGCGTGTCTTTTTCAAACGGACACAAAACGGATATACATCTGCCGCTGGCCACGACCGAGGGCGCGCTGGTCGCGAGTGTGAACCGGGGTTGTAAGGCCGCCGCAGTCTCTTCCGTCCAGGTAACCCGCACAGTCGACCACGGAATAAGCCGCTCAATCGCCTTCGCTTCAAAATCGGGCGCCGATTCCATCATCAATGCCATCCGAAAAAACGAATCCGGCTGGCAGTCGGCGGCGAGGACCACCAGCAGTCACATGAAAATGGTGGGCTACGATATCGACGTCAGCAAACAATATGTCTTCCTGACCGTTTCTTTCGATACGGATGAGGCCATGGGAATGAACATGGTGACAATCGCTTCGCAGGCGATCGCCGATTGGATCGCCGGGAAATTCACGGATATTGAATGCATCACGATCGCGGGAAACGTGGATAGCGACAAGAAACCGAGTCGCAGAACGCATGAGCGCGGCCGGGGATTCGAGGTGATTTGCCAAGCCGACTTGAAAATAAACGCCATCGAAGAAACTCTGAAAACCACCCCCGAGTTGATGCTGCGGGTCGCCGACGCCAAGCTGAAAGCCGGATCGGGGCTGGCCGGAGCCATCGGAAAAAATCTTCACGCCGCCAATGTCATCGCAGCCATATACCTCGCCACCGGCCAGGATCTGGGTCACATCGTCGAAGGATCCCTCGCCGACACCTCGGTCTCCGCTCTGCCCGAAGCCGCGGGAGGAATCAGGATCGAAGTCCGCCTGCCGGCAATAATCGTCGGCGTGCGCGGCGGAGGAACCGAACTCCCGGCGCAAACCGCCTGCCGCTCCCTGCTTCTGAAAAATAAAACCGGCCTGAAGGCGAAGCAGCAGCTGGCGGAAAGCATCGCCGCCGCCGTTCTCGCCGGAGAAATATCTCTGCTTGCCGCCCAGGCGAGTCACGATCTGGCCAGGGCGCATATGAAGCTGGCACGTTAGAAAAATTGACGATTGATAATTGACAATTGACAATTCCCACCCAACACTTCGCCCTTTACCGACTGTATACTTGTTGCTCCTTAATTACCTCCTTTTTCTGTTTCAATCTAAGCTTAAATTAATTGTCAATTCTCAATTGTCAATTCTCAATTAATCGTCCCCATGCCCGCCTCTATCCTCGCCTTCGGCCGCTACATCCCCCGTTGCCGTATCGAAGCCAAAACCATAGCCGCCCACTGGAAACGCGGCATCGAGCAGGCCGAGTCTATCGGCGTCATCGAGAAATCCGTGCCGTCGCCGGACGAGGACTCTTTTACATTGGCGTTTGAGGCCGCCGAAGCCGCTTTCAAGTCTTCGGATATTTCTCGCGGTGAAATCGGCGCGGTTTTCGTCGGATCGGAGAGCCATCCGTACGCCGTGAAACCGACCAGTGGGATGCTTGTTTCGGCTCTTAAACTGAACCCCTTCTGCCATGCCGCCGACCTGGAATTCGCCTGCAAGGCCGGCACTGCGGCGCTGCAGATCGTGAAAGCCATGGTCGAAAGCAAACAAATAAAATACGGGCTGGCAATCGGGTCCGATACCGCCCAGAGCAAACCGGGTGACGCGCTTGAATATTCCGCGGCCGCGGGATCTGCCGCATTTATTGTCGGGATACCGACTCTGAAAAAACCCGGCATCTGTTCGATCGACGCGACTCTGTCCTATACCACCGATACGCCGGATTTTTGGCGCGACAACGGTGAAAAATTTCCGTCGCACGCCGGCCGGTTCACCGGCGAACCGGCATATTTCCATCACATCGAAACAACCGCGAAAAAAATCCTGGAGGAAACGGGAACATCTTTGAAGGAGATCGATCACGTTGTTTTTCACATGCCCAATGCGAAGTTTCCGCTACAGGCGGCCAAAAAACTGGGCATCAGTTCCGAACAACTCAAGGCCGGATTCCTAGTACCGCACATCGGCAACACCTACAGCGCCTGCTCGCCGCTCGGACTGACGGAAGTATTGCAAGTCGCGAAAAAAGGCGAAAGAATCATGCTGGTTTCGTATGGATCAGGAGCCGGCTCGGATGCTTTTTTATTCACGATGCTGAAGGACGGCGTAAGTCTCCCCGCAGAAACTGCCGAAACAAAAAAACTGACCTATGCGGAATATTTGCAGGCAACCGCAGCGTTTGATAGAAATTAAGGAGAAAAAGGCATTTTTCAGGTTCTTTGTTTGGAGTAGACTTCTCCGGTTACTATGCTTGAAACCGTATATGTTCTTGGCGGTGGGCAAACCCGGTTCGGAGAACTTTGGGATTATTCACTCACGGATCTGATCCGGGAGGCTTTGGATCAGGCAATCGGAAACACCAAAATCCTGCCAACCGATATAGATACGGTCGTTATCGGCAACATGCTTGGCGGCGAAACAGCCGAACAGGCCCATCTGGGCACGCTGGTCAGCGGGCTTTTGCCGCACCATCCTCCAGCGCTCCGGGTCGAAGCTGCCTGCGCTTCCGGCGGGCTGGCCGTCCATACCGCCTGCGCGCTTCTCGAGAGCGGCAAGGCCGAGACGATACTCGTGGTCGGAGCCGAAAAACTGACCGATGTGTCCGGTGACTTCGTATCCAGGGCTTTGATGCATGCCGCGGATGCCGAGAAAGACGCCCCGTCAGGACTGACTTTCCCCGGGATCTTCGCGCTCACTGCGGCCGCCTACATGCACGAGTACGGCATCACCAGGGAAAATCTGAGTCTGGTCTCCGAGTCATCCCATCGGGCAGCCGTGAAAAATCCCTATGCGCAGTTTCGAAAAGAGATTCCGGCGAATGTGATTTCAAAAAGTCCCCTCGTCGCCGACCCCTTGCGTTTACTGGATTGCTCGCCGATCTCAGACGGCGCTTCGGCCGTGGTGCTCTCGACCAGAAAAGAATCCCCGGTCCGTATCGCCGCCTCCTCCTTGGCTAGTGACTCGCTAAGTCTCACCGACAGATCAAGCATCACATCTTTCGAAAGCACCCGGGAAGCCATGAACCGTGCATTGAAAGAATCCGGCTTGGACCGCAATGTCATCGATTACATCGAGCTCCACGACTGTTTCTCCATCGCCACTTTGATCCATCTGGAAGATCTCGGCTATGCCGATGCGGGAGAGTCCATTCGTCTTTTCTTGGACCGCGACACCGAAGCGAACGGTTCGCTGCCGATAAACTCTAGCGGCGGACTGAAAGCCTGCGGACATCCGATTGGCGCCACCGGCGTGAAACAGGTACTGGATTGTTTCAAACAGCTCACTGGCCAGGCGCCGAGCCAGGTAAAAAACGCCAAACGGGCGTTGGCTCACAATTTGGGCGGGGTCGGTGCGACTTGTACAATCCATCTGCTCGAGGCACTGTAATAATTCTCAATTATCAATTATTTTGGACCGTATCCCCGCACTTCACCGGCGAATAAAAGAAATCGGGAAGACGGACTCCGAAAACGGCCGGATCGTGAGTTTTACAACCATTCATAATCCTCCGGCGGGATTCGGATCGGTGCCTTACGCAGTCGCATTGATCGAGCTTATGAGCGGCAAGAAGGTGTTGGCCCAGCTGACGCACGAAGGGCTCACCCCTGCGATCGGCGCCGAGGTTACCCCCCGGCTCCGCAAAATACGGACGATGGGAAACGGCCTCAAAGTAAATGATTTCAAATACGAAGTTGTTTCCGCTTCGACCGAACCGGTCTTCAATATCCGGGCTTACGTCCTGGCGTTGACCGGGCCTTCCGGCGTCGGCAAGACGACCATAACCCGCTCGCTCCTTTCGCTTTTTAGCTCGCTGGTTGAACAAGTGCCGATGTATGCGACTCATAAACGGAAAAAAGGCGACCTTGAGCCCGTGGTTTTAGTCAGCGAAGAAGAGTTCGATGCCAAGGTAAAAAGCGGCGAGATCGTAGCCCACACCGTTTTGTCTGACCGGTCGGATTATCGCGCGGGTTACCGGAAAAAAGACATTGATGCCATCTGGAAACGTCACAGATTGCCGGTGGTGAATACCGATATCCGTCTGCTCGATGGCCTGGCCAAATCGGTCGGACGCGAAGCGATCCTGAGCTGCGGCCTGCTCCCCCCGGGCAAATCAAAGCGCCGGATGTTGTCCGCCCTTTTGCACCGCCTAAGAAGCCGGGGGCTGGATACCGAGCAGCAGATACTGGATCAGCTGAAAGCAGCCGAAGCCCATCTCGACGCTTTCGATTCCCATTCGCATCTATTCGATCATCTGCTGATAAACGACGAGCTGAACGAATGCGTGGAATCGATAAAGGAAATCGTGACGCCCGTGAAATGACTCAAGAACTCAGTTCGATTCGTCAACCTTCTCCCGCAGGCTCTGACGACTATCTTTCTGGTTCTTTTGTTCTTCCTCTATGTCCTCAGCATGTTGAAGGATAAGACGAAGTTCTGCTTCCGTGTCTTTCGCGGTCTCGCCATTCTTAAGCTTAATCGGATACTTGACGAGAAACTTCCCTGGTGCGGTTCCGGGTGCGACGGATAGTTGACCAGGTTTGTCGTTGAGGTAAATCCTGTATACCCTCTCGTCTGCCTCCTTCCCGTTTTCCAGACGAGTCTCCACGCCGCGAACCACATGCACGCGATCTTTCAAGCTCGAAGGAGCTACCGAGCGTGCGAGCCGGGTCAATTCACCTTCTTGTTTGTCGACCAACATTTCGCGCTTGATGGCCTTAAATTCACCCTCAAATATCTCGCGCAAAGCCCGTTCACTCAAATACCGATATTCATCGCCAAATCTATTTGCAAAAAACTCTTGACCGACCGTTTTTCCCTCACGATGCCTCTCAATGACCCAGTTCTTTTTGGCCGCTCCAATATTATTCACGGTGACCTCCGCGCGACCATTCAATTCATCTTCATCCAAATTACCATTCGCCCGTAAAATAGGGACTGAACCAGCAGGCAATCTCTCTTCTTTGGCCCAAGCCTGAAATTTCTCATTGGCCTGTAGAAGGAATGCCGGAAGGGTAATATTCTCCGGCGAGCGGAAATTGTACTCGCGAGCTGATTCCGGAGAAACAGAAGGAGTCTCTGGCCCCGCAAAGAAAACCAAACGCCTCTCGGTTTCAGAGAATAAATTTTTCATATTTGTATTGGAAGTTTGTACCTATATGTTACTCTCTCTCTCTCTCTCTCTCGACTTTTCAAGCGAAAATCAGGCGGAACGAACCTCCAGAACTCCGTAAATGTGACTTTAAGAGAACCTCTAATTTTGATCCAGCAGTGGCCTTTCAGGCCGCGGGTCGCACATCTAAAACATAATCCCAAGTTGTTGCGTATCAACCTGTTCAAATAATCTCGAACACCGCGGCCTGAAAGGCCGCTGCTGTATTTAAAAGAAACAAATTGAAGAATCGAAATTATTTAAGCAAGTGAGTATAAATCATTAGCGCGGTTCCGTTTTGGGATAGTCCGGCGGAATCCATGGTTTTTTGAACCAATAAACATCCACTTCATTGTCCTGGTTTACGGGAGAGGCGAAATGGAAATATTGATGACGGTCTACTTCAAAACCGATGGTTCGCGCCAGGCGTTCGATATCCGCAGTCGACTGAAAGTAAACCTGCCGGTCCAGATTTCTGTAAACTTCCTCCGTGCAATTTCTGTAATCCAGAACTTTTAAAATAAAAGTTTTTCCGCCGGCTAGAAGCTCCTGATCGGTAAGCGTGCAACCCCGCTCCAGATAATAATCGTAGAACCGCTCGTTATGTTTATTGGAAAAAACACGGAAATTTACCGAACAGCGCCCGCCCGGTTTCAGTGCGGAAAATAATGTCTTGAGCATTTGATCCGGCTTGTAAACGACGGCGTTCACGGCGATACCCACATCCATCGAATTGTCGGCGATCGGCGAATGTCCGGTATCCCCCGCGATTAAATGAGCGCCTCCGAGCCGCTTGCGGGTGGATGACCTGAGAGTTTCGGTTGAAATGTCCATTCCATAAAGCTGTACCGATGGATCCGTCGACAGAAAATCCATTTCATGTCCGTGTCCGCAGGCCAGATCCAAAACTTTTACGGTTCCAGCCGTCTTCTTTGCCTCCTCGATCAAAGGTCTGTGAAACTTATGAAAATAAGTGTCACTTCTTGACGGAGAGTTGATTCGATCAACATACGAACTCTCGCTAAACGCCCGGTAAAAAGGATTTATCGCATCGTTGTTCTCCATCTACAATTATTATAGAATATTTATTGTTTTTTGTCTATATGACGAAACCGAAATTCAGGCTGCCAAACCGACGGACCGCTCAAGGCGCTTGACTCTTCCATCCAGTTTTTTATCGTTGTCCTTCATACCACTTCGCGTTTAAAACGTTCTTAATCAGACGCGCTGGCGGTATGGAGTTCTTGGCTTGAGTAAACGCTACGCGGTACGAGATGATGCCGTTACGAATGACCGATTAGTTATGTTTTAAATGCAAAATGGTATCAGTTGCTCGATGGCATCGTGATTGGCACCCTGCAGATCATAACGGATTATCTCAACCGCCAACTTGAACTCATGCAGCATCTCTTCCTTTTGCACATCTATCTTCTTTTCAAGACGTGATATGTCGTCTCCCACCTTCTTTTCAAGACGTGATATGTCGTCTCCCACCTTCTTTTCAAGACGTGATATGTCGTCTCCCACCTTCTTTTCAAGACGTGCAAAATCGCCTCCGACTTTCTTTTTAAGACGTGATATATCGCCTTTCGTGGCAGAATCTTTATCGGATTTCATAAAACAGAATCGAATATTAGAACTGCATTTTAAGCTCGTCAAACATTCTTCAAAACTTTTTCATACTCCCACGCGATCATCCCCCAATCGTATTTTTCCTTGCCTTCCAAGCCCTTCGAAACCAATGCCTCCCTCAGTTCCCCATCGGTCAGTAACCTATGAAGCGCGCCCGCGGCTCCCGCCACGTCATCCGGCAGAACCAGCAGACCTGTCCGGCCGTTTTCGACAATATCCATTATCCCGCCGACCCGGGTGGTCAGCACCGCTGAGCCCGACGCCTGAGCCTCCAGAAAAACGTTTCCAAGCGCCTCGCTACGGCTAAGTCCGCAAAAAATCTCCGCTGCGGCGTATTCCTCGAAAAGCTCGGCTCCGGTCAGCCGCCCCGTGAAGGCCACTCTGTCGGAGATATTTAGCGCCTTGGTTTTGGCTTCCAGTTCCGACCTGAGAGAACCGTCACCGACGATCCGGAGGTGCGACTGGGGAGACCCGGAGACGACCATTGCGAAAGCCGAGATGAGCACATCCACTCCCTTCATCTGTTCGAGCCGGCCGACGAAAAGAACCCGTCCCGGGATTTTATGATATTTTTTGCAGGCATCTCGTATCGAAGCGAAATCGATTCCATTCGGAATCAAAGCAGCTTGATTGTTTGTGTAAATTTTTGCGCGTTCGATCAGCGCCCGGCTGATCGCCGTCAGTACATTCGCGCTGCGATGAATCGGTCCGAGGAAAAGAGAGGAATTTGTGCTTTGAAGTGTAAGAATCCGTTTGGTTTTTGGCATCAGAAACCGGCAAACTACCAGTGCCGCACCGGCATATGATTCCAGAACTGCATGAATAATCGACGGTTTCAGTGACCGGGTTTTGAGCGGGGCGAGAAACGGAAACAGATATTTGTCGAAGGAAAAACCGAAACCAACCCGTATCACATCTAATCCGTTTAATTTCTCTTTCTTGGATAAGGATTTATTCATGCGGCAAGTCACAACTGTTATTTCAAATTTATCCGCAAGCCTTGGAAACACCTCCTCGACCATCGCTTCGGCTCCGCTGCGAAAAGGCGAGAAGAAGGCCGATAGGACAACTAACTTCGGTTTCATATAAGAAGATACTAATTGCTAAATTGTTAAATTGCTAAATTGTTTGAATCGGCAGTACGTGCGTTTCGCCTGCTTGCCG
>MFXU01000021.1:11062-20945 GCA_001788965.1 Candidatus Peribacteria bacterium RIFCSPHIGHO2_02_FULL_51_15
GCCGGCCGTAGCTCTTTGTGAGCAATGGCTTAACCACAGTTGAGCAAAGGCTGGCGAGCAATTTAGCAATATAACAATTTAGCAATCTGGAAGACTCGAATCAGACATCCAAACCTCGAAGACATCTCGGTATTGCTCCCCCACTTTGTCCCAGCTGAATTTTTCTTCGATTCTTTTTCTCGCCGCTGCTCCGAGTGCTGTTCGTTTGGCCGGATCTTCTACAAGCCTCCGGATATGCGAAGCCAATGCTTCACGGTCTCCGGCTGGGAACAGGAACCCGGATTTACCGTTTTCAATCAAAAAAGTATTTCCTCCCACCTCGCTCGCAATACAAGCACAACCCGAAGCCATGGCTTCCATAAGAGCATTACTGAGGCCCTCGGAATAGCTTGGCAAAACGAAAATATCCGTCTCCATTAGGATTTTTTCTGTGTCATCCCTGAGTCCGGTGAAATTTATTTCTCCGGAATATTTTTGCACCAAAGGATGATCTACCTGCCCTGAGCTTGTCGAAGGGAACCAGCCGACTACCTTGGCCTCCAACTCCGGATGATCTTTTTTGACTTTCAGTGCGGCTGCCACGAAATCATCTACGCCTTTGACTGATTCGAGACGACCGATGTAGGTAACCGTGATCGAGCTTCGGGCAATTTCGCTCTCAGCTCTCAGCTCATAGCTCATAGCTTTATGGTCAATTCCCGTCGGTATGACCATCGACTTTTTTTCGATTCCAAGTTTACGCAAAACGTCAGACGGCTGAGGGTGGAATAAAATAATTTTAGTTGCCGCCTTGAGAATCAGCCAACCCAGCGTCCAGGCGTAAATCGCCGCGCAAATTTTTGCCAGCCTTCCGCGAGGCCACCAGGTGATCCCTACCAGTGCGTCTGACGTAAGCAACACCTTGTAACCCTTCATCCGCAATCTGATCAAAGCAATCGAGCTCCAGAACAGGATTTTATTGACGATGATGATTTCCGGCTTCAGTTCTTTGGCGAGTTTCAAAGCCTTACCGGAAAATCCCCAGGCGATACCGTAATTCCAGGGATCTTTTAAAAAGATGTCCGGCACGCGGTGAATTTCAAGTGAATCGGAAACCCGCTCAAAAGTATTTTGCCCTTTTGCCTTCTTGCCTTCTTGCCCTTGCCCGGGACTTCCCATGCATAAAACCACAACCTTATATCCCAGCCTCTGCCAAAGCTCAGCCAACTTAACCGAACTCACCATCCAGCGGTGGTTCTCTTTCCAGTAGGGGCTGATAAGAAGGATGGTCTTCATCCATCTTATATCTTACATCTTCTTCGGCTCTTCCTTTACCGGATCAATACCCGCGTCTTTCAAGGCCTTGCCCCTGATGATCGCCGTCAGCCTTTGCTCCAGCTCCTCGATCCTTATGATCATGTAAAACAGAATGAAGAAAACTATCCCGAGAGCGGTTATCGTCGCGGCGTTTTCGTTCTTCTTTATTCCCGTGAAAGCGCTCAAATACTGCAGGCTGCCGGGGAAAAGCGAGATATAAGCAATCGCCGCCCAGAAAAGTGTCCAAAGCCCGCCCTCCCAGATGGTTTTTTTCTGCCGGAAAACCAGATTCCAGGCATAGGTCACCATCAGAAGACAAAAAAGCGGGACGACTATCTGGTACGGAGTGAATTGTAATTCATTCATCGTAGAAATGTGCGAAGAAGTATTTTTGCCGCGGTTTTGAGCCCGCTGGCGAAAGATTGGCCTTTGGCCATCGTATATTCAGAGTACACCACTTTTGTCGGCATGGTGGAAATCTTCCACCGATAACGAGCTGCTTCCCGTATGACTTCGGTGCAAAACTCGAAGCCCGACATCCGGAGCTGTATCTGGCCCAATGCCCGTTTGCCGAACAGTTTGAAACCGCATTGGGTATCGGGAAGATAAATACCGGTAACCAAAAAAGTGACCATGTTCCCGGCAGCATTGGCTATCCGCCGGATAAGCGGAATGTTATTTTTCCGCCCGAAACGGTTGGCCACGACCAGGTCGGCCTTCTCGGCGGCGGCGATTTCAATCAGCCGCGGGATATCGGCGCTGGCATGCTGCCCGTCCGCATCGATGGTGATGACGGCATCGAAGCCGAGCAGCCGGGCAGCGCTGAGGCCGGTCATGGTAGCCGCCCCCGCGCCGCAGTTTTCCGCATGGACGATCACTCTGGCCCCCGCCTGCCTGGACACCTCGGCGGTTTCGTCCGTCGATCCGTCGATTACCACGATGACATCCTCTTTGAACCGTTTGGCGCCCCGGATGACGGCGCCGATGTGAGTGGCTTCGTTATACGCCGGGATAACCACGCAAATTTTCGTCATGGCAAAACAATATAGGCGATGCCGTTGCCCGGATCATTCACCACCAGGTTCAGATTGATCACCGGATCGTTCACGAAATCCAGGAAAGCATTGACCTTCTGGTGAAGGGAACCGCTTAAATCCTTCTCGATTGTCGCGGTATTGGTGTCAAAAATGATGCTGTTGAATCCGAGAGCTTTGAGACGTCTGAGAGTCAGCTCATGATTTCGTTCTTGGTCGAGACAGTTGAATATCGAAAGCTGATGGTCGGCCAGCGGAAAAATTTCACGGTTCCGCGGAATAAAGTAAGAGATGAAAGTACCGATCCGGTAAGTGTACGGCGTGTCCTTCAATTGTTCGTGCCTGGCTACGACGCTCTCGCGGATATCGTCGTAATCGGGAATAGTGACCTCCCTTAGCGCTGACGCGGTGATCTTCCCCAGCGGGTATTCGAAAAGATTTTTTTGGGTGTCGAATTGCCAAAACCGGTTAATGAGACTGATCAAAATACTGGCGGCGATGAAGAAGCCCGCCAGATAGCGGTTCTGGATGTCCGGCGCCAATGCGATAAATGCTTCCAGAATCAGAGCAAAACCCAGGAACATTCCGATTCCGTACCATGGAATGCCGTTGGCGACTAAAATCCACTGGACCAAAAACACCATTGTTCCGGTGAAAAGAATCCTCAGCCAGCGGGCTTTCCGCGTCCAAAAGGCAGGCAAAAACAAGATCAGCGGAACCATAAGCAACACCGGAACCAGTGTGACGTAGTAACCGAAGGCGTCAATATTCATCACCTGCCGCCACGGCAAAGTGAGATAATGCTTCAAACCCGTTTCAAAACCCCAGTACCGGTCCAGCTCCTCTTTTCTGGCCGACGTCTTGCAGGCGGGACTATTTTCATCCAGCTTCAGTTCCGGCGGCAGATAACGGGTCGGGGCCGCTGTGCCCGCGGGTTTGACGGCCGGTGCCTGCTCATAAGTGACCTGGGGCGCGGTAAAGTCCCGCGCCGAAAGCATCGCGGAGATGGAGGCTTCTTTGGCGATAACCATGTTGTTTAGCATCCAGGGCAAAACGGCGACTGCCGTTCCGAGCGCGAGCAGCGCAAAATTATTGAATAATTTCCGGCACATCTCGCGGCGTCTGTAGCAGGCTATGCCGAGCAAAATCAGGCCGGATACCGCCAACACCGAGAAAAAGAAATTCGGAGAAATGCTGGCGCCCAGATCCGCCCGCATGAGAATGTCCTTTAGCCCCAACGGCCCGAAGCGCATCAATATGGCAAAACCGAAAACGGCCATTGCGGCGAACCCGTATGCGCCCAAAACGGCTCCGGCTATCGTCGAAGCTATGAGAAAGATATCAAGAATCGCAGTCGGTTTTATGGCGAAGCTGAAACCCATCAAAAGCCCCGCGACTATCAGCATTCTTGGATTTTGAACGGGAGTAATCGTTTCCTCCTCTCGATCCCCCATCGGCGGAAACAAGGCGGCAAAGACCGCCAATATCGCCAGTGCGCTCGTGAAGAAGGATGCGTTGTCGATCTTCATGTCGGCGAAAGAAAAATGCCCGACCATCGGCAAAAAGTAATACATTATCGCCGCTATCACCCCGCGCTTCTCTCCGAAATAAAACCGTCCGAAGGCGTAAACCGAAAACGCCGCGACCAGTCCGGCCAGCCAGTTGATCTCCATCGCCAAAGTTGAACCCAAAATCGAGTCATAACCGAAAAGCAGAAACCCGAGCGACGTCAGGTATTCCCACTGGAACTGGGACATCGAAGGAATGAAATATCCGTAACTGGAAAGCAGCCGCGGACGGTTCAGGTAACTGCCGAGGTCATCCCAGCCGATCGGAAAAGGTCGTATGACATTCAGGAAATTCAACGCCAGATAGGAGATCAGAAGCCAGGCCAGAACCGGAAACCATGATGCAGAAATATCGAAGTTAAAAGTTTTTTGCCAGGTTGATTTGATCCAATGCCAGCTGTGTTTGTAAAACACCAAAGGCAACGCGGCAAAAAGTATCCGGGCCACCGTCGATCCGTGGCCGGTATCCGGACTTTTCAAAAGAGAAGCCACCGCGAGAACATAAAGAATCGCCACAAATCCCAGTGCCCCGACCCCGATTGAAAAAACGAGCTCCAGTAACGGATGAATTTCTTTCCCGGAAAAAATAAGTTTGAGCAGAAATCTGCCGAGCGAAAGAAGGATCAGCAGGAAAAAGCCGGTCAAAAAAATGAGTGAGCCGACCCGGGCAAACATGCTTTTTTGCACGCACCAAGCCGACATGTCATACACTTTCGCTCCGTTTTGAGTCTGGCCTATTTCGGTGAGGCAGCCTCCTTTTAGCAGAGATTGATAATTCGTCTGCAATTCCTGGATCGCCTGAGCCGAGGCGCCGTTATAGACCTGCGGCAGCGGTTCATAAAATCGGTTGAAAGGTGGCAGGCTCTTTATCCCGTTCTGGTCGGTAACCTTCGCCTCTTCAGGTGTATTCAGGTTGTTTAGGCTGCCAAGTGAAAAAGTCGTACCGAAAAGCCAGACGGAAAATATGAAAAAGACGATGACATAAATCGGACGGAAAACGACGGTCTTCCCGAAATACCCGGTCTTGTAACCGGCCCTGAGCAGAAACGCGCCGAACAGGATGAAGCTTACGATTATGTAAGGGAAAAACGGGCTGGCCATCCGGAAAAAAGCCATGACAAAAGGAAAGATCCCCGCCCCGCCCCGGCACAGGTACATCCGGACCGTCGTCTCCTGGCCGCAAGCCAAATCCAGGGATCTGATCTCGTCAGCGGTGGTATAAACCAGCTGGTGCAAAGGTATCCCGAGATAAACCAGCAGGTTATAGCCGCCCCAGACCAGTGCAGCGACAAAAAGACTGAAACTCAAAATAACGATGGCGCGTTGTGACATAGCGGGATTAGCCTAACGAAGAATCGGCTGAAAATACAGCCGGGTGTTTTGAATTCTATAATTGTAAAAAAACGTTGATTTCAAAATTCTTTCGACCGACAAATTGACAATTGAGAATTGACAATTGACAATTAATTCTCAATTTTCAATTGTCAATTCTCAATTAACCGCCATTCTTTCTACAAATGCAGACTTCGATGAAATTTAATGTTGGAACCATTCGCCGGCAATTCCCCATCCTAAAAAGGAAAGTTTCGGGTCAGGCTTTGATTTACCTGGACAATGCCGCCACGACCCATAAGCCGCGAGTCGTATTGGAATCATTGGTTGCTTTCTACTCAGAAAAAAACGGGAACGTGCACCGCGGATTTCATCCGCTCGCCGAGGCCGCGACCGAGGCTTTGGAAGATTCCCGGAAAGTAGTCGCGAAATTTCTCAGCGCACGGTTTTCTCATGAAATAATTTTTACGAAAAACGCCACCGAGGCGATAAATCTCGTAGCCCGGTCATTTGGAACCACTCTTAAACCCGGTGATGAAATCGCGCTTTCCATGATGGAGCATCACAGCAACATAGTCCCGTGGTTTCAGCTTAATGAAGCAAAAAAAACAAAAGTGCGATGGATCCCGATTGATCCGGAAGGAACGCTGGATTTCCCTCGGCTGGAAAAATTTCTCTCTTCCGGAAAAGTCCGGCTGCTCTCAATTACCGGCTTAAGTAACGTACTGGGCTGCCTGCCGCCTTTGAAAAAAATTTCAAAAATCGCTCACGCTCACGGTTCGAAAATCCTGATCGACGCCGCTCAGCTCGCCGGACACGCGAAAATCGACGTGCAGGATATCGATGCCGATTTTTTGGTTTTTTCGGGTCACAAAATCTACGGACCGAACGGAACCGGCGTTCTTTATGCCAAAGAAAAAATCCTGGAAGAATTGCCGCCGTTTCTAGGCGGGGGCGGCATGATCCAAAGTGTCACCACCGAAGGGTTCATCCCCGCCGAGCTGCCGCGCAAGTTCGAGGCCGGCACTCCCGCAGTCGCGGACATCGTGGGGCTTGGCGAAGCTGTGAAGTGGTTCTGGGACAACGGTCAAACGGAAGCCTTCGAACATATGCAAGCACTGATCGAATACGCCCATATTAAGCTTTCATCCATCCCGAGTATCCGTATTTTAGGGCCAAGTGATCCGAAAAAACGTTCCGGCAATGTTTCATTCGCCATCAAAGGCGTACATCCCCACGACTTGACCGAAATTTTGGGCCGCAAAGGCATCTGCCTCCGCGCCGGCCACCACTGCACCCAGCCGCTTCACAAGTTCCTGGGCATAAACGCTTCCACCAGGCTGTCGGTGGGGATTTATAATACGAAGGAAGAGATAGATGTGTGTGTGGAGGAAATAAAGAAAGCAGTTAAATTGTTAAATGGTTAAATTGCTCGCCCGTTCGATTAACTCAGGGCGACCTTATCTGGCACAATCATGTGTGTCATTCTGGGCGACCTGAGCTGGTCGAAGGTCGCAAGCGAAACGCATGTTTGTTGCAAACAATTTCGCAATTTAACAATTTAGCAATGTATTATGAGTTACTGTAAGCATCCAATAACGTCCCTTTGTCATGGATTTATATGCAGAGAACATCCTCGACCATTACCGACACCCCCGCAATGCCGGAGAATTGAAAAAATTTTCCGTCCGGCACAAGGAGGAAAACTTAAGCTGCGGCGATGAGCTGTCTTTTGACTTAAAAATTAAGAACGGAAAAATTTCTTCCCTCGCCTGGACCGGAACCGGTTGTGCGATCAGCCAGGCGGCGATGTCTATTTTGAGCGAGGAACTCGAGGGCATTTCAGTGGATTCTGCAGAAAAATTTGATTCAAAAAAAATTATGGAACTTCTGAAAGTCCCGGTAGGTCCCCGGCGCACCAAATGCGCGCTGCTTTGCCTGCATGCGCTGAAAAACGCGCTGCATGAGTTTAAAAAAGAACCGACGCAAAGCTGGACTGAGACGATAAGCGAGAATTGAAAATTGTAACAGTACCTCCAAGCAAATATACTACTGTTACTGTAACTGCTCACTGACGCTGCGGATTATCGGGCGAATAAATTCGCTATTTTCCCCTTAGTTAACCGCCGATTTAAATCGGCGGTTAACTAAACACGAGAAAGCGGAATTTATTCCGCAAAGAGCTGCTGGTTGTTTCTCACAAGTTTATTTCAGACTCAGTGAGCGGTTACCAAAACAGCACTGGACTTCTGGCAAAAGAAACTTAAAGTAAGCACGCTGCAGTTTTACAGACCGGTGATAACCAAGTCGGGATCCATTGGCACTTATCGCCATAAAAGCCTCTATGGAGTACTGACCGTCCATTATCACAACAAGAAACTCCGTGACTTGCTTAATTCGCATTTAGCCGCCGTAGCTCAGTCGGTAGAGCAACACAATGGTAATGTGTAGGTCACCGGTTCAAATCCGGTCGGCGGCTCCACAAAAAACAGTCTCACCCGAACTTCATCCTCCTCATGCCGAACAGGCTCATTTTGATGAGCAGCCAGCCGTGCCTGAAGCGGCGGATGTTGGTCTGACCGTAGGTACGATCACGGTAACGAACAGGCAGGTCGACGATCTTCAGATTGAGCTTTGATGCACCGAAAAGCAGATCGAAATCACCGAAGGGATCGAAATCTCCGAAAAACTTCCGGCCGGCGGAGATCCGCTCGTAATCGGACTTGAGTAGCACCTTGGTGCCGCAGAGTGTGTCTTTTAGCCGCTGGCCGAGAAGCCAGGTAAACAGCCAGCTGAAACAGACGTTGGCAAACGAATTTAAAAGAGGCATGGCGTGCTGCTCCATCGGATAAACCAAACGTGAACCGTTTATGAACTCGCCGGCATTGGAAGCGATTGCCTCGTAAAATTTCGGCAGTTCAGCCGGATCCACCGTCAGATCGGCGTCCAGTATCATCAGGAGATCGTTTTTCGCCGCCGCAAACCCGGTCCTCACTGCGTCGCCTTTTCCTTTTCCGGTTTGTTTCAAAACTTTTATGTCCCATTTACCGCCAAATTTTGTCACCGCTTTTTCTATCGACTGCCACGTGTCATCGGTCGAATTCCCCTCGACGAAAATTATTTCCTGTTTCGATCCGAATCTCGGCATCGTCTCGAGCAACCGCTCAATGTTTCCGGCTTCGTTTCGCGCCGGTACTACGACGGAAACGGAATATTCTTTTCGTCCATACGCGCGCGGGCGGGCGATGACATACTGAACCAGACATAATTTCCGGATTACCGGCAGATGCGCCAAAAAGCCGTTGAAGACCGAGGCCAAAATCGGAATATTCCGGGGAAGAAGGATTCTGCCGCCTGAAGTGACGACTTCAAAATTGGCAAGTTCCAGCAGTGCCCGGATATCGCTTTTACTCAGCCAGTTTTGTTCCGGCGAAGGCGTCTTTATCCCGATCCATTCACCGAACCTGAGCAGCGGCTCCCAGAGAAAGTTGTAAAAAGTAATCACGAGCCGCGTGCGATCGTGGCAAAGCTTAACCCGGATATCCGAGAGTGTTTTTTGGACGTCGCGCAGCACGTTTATCGTATCCATCAGCAGAACATAATCGTAGGAGCTGCCGTGCTGAAGATTTTCGATGTCGTCATTCAGATACTCCGCGCCGGGGTACTGTAAC
Organism: Candidatus Peribacteria bacterium RIFCSPHIGHO2_02_FULL_51_15; assembly: GCA_001788965.1. Lineage (GTDB taxonomy): Bacteria > Patescibacteriota > Gracilibacteria > Peribacterales > Peribacteraceae > 2-02-FULL-51-10. The sequence continues at coordinate 19,964 of MFXU01000021.1, forward strand.
CTGGCCTGTTCCAGCATGCGGGAGGAAAAATCAATGCCGGTTTTTTTCCGATTTTTAAGATTTCCAATAACATTTCCTGTTCCTGATCCCAATTCGATGACGCTGGCATCCGCAGTTATGACGTATCCAAGCCAATTCTGGATATCGCGGTAATAGGCGCGGTTTCGGCGGATGTAAACCGATCTCAAGTCGGCAATACGGTCGAAGTGGGCGTGAAAATCAGACGGCGACTTTTTCATAGTTATTGAGGAACCAGTCATAAGTCATTTCTATTCCCTCTTTGAGCGGAATGCTGTGCCGCCAACCAAGTCCGTGGATTTTAGCCACGTTAAGAAGCTTTCTGGGCGTACCGTCGGGCTTGGCCGGATCGTACAGGATGCTGCCCCCGTATCCGATCACTTCGGCGACCATCTGTCCGAGCTCGTCGATCGAGAGATCCTCGCCGGTTCCGACATTTATGATTTCCGGGTCGTCATACTTTTCCATCAGAAAAAGACATGCATCCGCCAGATCATCTACATGCAGAAATTCCCGCCGGGGCTTGCCCGTGCCCCAGAGCAAAACTGAAGGAGCGCCGGTTTTTTTGGCATCGTGGATTTTTCTGATCAAGGCCGGTAACACGTGCGACGTCTTCAAATCAAAATTATCGTTCGGTCCATAGAGATTCGTCGGCATTACTGAGATAAACGAGTCGCCAAATTCCTTTCTATAAGACTGGCAAAGCGTTATCCCCGCAATCTTGGCTATGGCGTAAGGCTTGTTCGTCGGCTCCAGCGGCCCGGTAAGCAGAGCGTCTTCGCCGATCGGCTGCGAAGCCATTTTCGGATAAATACACGAGCTGCCGAGGAACAAAAGCTTTTTGGTCTTGTGCTCGTGCGCCGCCCGCAATATGTGTGTATGGATTTCCAGATTTTCCAGCAAAAACTCAACCGGGTATGTGCTGTTGGCCAAAATACCGCCAACCCGTGCTGCAGCCAAAAAT
>MFXU01000022.1 GCA_001788965.1 Candidatus Peribacteria bacterium RIFCSPHIGHO2_02_FULL_51_15
AAGCTGGTAGTACCGCCGTATCGGCAGATCGGGGGAAGACCTGGCGCTGAATACATGAACGGCGGTCTCCTGCCCGTCGATAAAACTTGTAATTTTGTCGATAAGCTTGTAATCCGGCAAAGCGGAAACGGCCTGGATATTGGCATCGGAGTAATCCCCTGTCTTCATATCCTGACTCAGCGGCTCCAAAGTTACGGTTATGGTATCCAGTTGTCCGGCATGCGGAGTGTCAAACTGGAACGCCGCGACCGTTTCTTCGGCAATGCCCATCGTCCTGAGCGATTCCTCGGAAAGTATTTTCCAGCCTTTCGGCAAACAGGCGGCTAAGTTTCCGTTCCAAAACTGCTGCTCGCAGGTCACCTTGGTCGATGAATTGTTTCCGGAACCGCAACCCGCAAGAAGAAAGACCGCGAAAACAGCGATGAACGACCGTTTCATGGGAGCGATCTTAGCATATGTAAGGAAGGTAATGAAGGTAAGGGAGGTAAGGGAGGTAAGGGAGGTAACGAAGCAAAGAAAAGCGAGTACCTTCCTTACTTTCCTTACCTTCCTTACTTTCCTGACCTTTTTCTGATGTTTATCAAAAAAAACACCATTGACACTTCCCCCAAACTAATCCCATAACCTATACAGACCATTGATGGAAACATGGTATTTTTGGTATACTGACAAGATTATGGTCAAATTGAAGCTTTCGGCTGCAGCGCTTGCCGTACTGGCGGTTCAAATGGCTGTGCCGACCGCCATGGCTTCAGGTTGTTCGGTTTCCGCACTCGATACTGTGGCGGGGCTGGGTACGGAGGTCTATTTGAAAGGATGTGCCTCTCTTGCAGGCTTTGAGATTTCAGTGAAACAGCCGGACGGCCCGCAGTATCCGCAGTCCGTGACGACGGATTCAAACGGCGAGGCCTCCACATTGATACCCTCGAAATACACGGAAACAGCCGGAAAATACGAAGTGATGGCCGGCAGCTCATCGGCTTTTTTTACGGTAATCGCGGATCGCGCGGATGATGCCCATTCCAACCTGATAGCATCGGCCTATTCATTAAGCGGCCCCGATGATTCGCTGACGGTCACCATAATTTTGCGTGACCGTTACGATAATCCCGTATCCGGCCGCCCCATAGCGCTGGTCACCAGCCGTTTCGGCGACGAAGCGGTCCCGCAGGCAAAACAAACCGATGACTTGGGCCGGTTGATCTGGCAGGTGAGATCCGGCGAACCGGGAGTAATGAGCCTGATCCCTTACGACATATTGAGCGGGCGTCAATTGAAGCTAAAGGTTCAAATCACAGTCGGTTCTTATGCTGCCAATTCATGGCTCCGGGGCAGCTTGACCGGTCAGGGACAGGGCAATGAGCCGGTGGCCGCCAGTATCACCGCCGATTCCGCCGGCTTTAGCGACTTGTCCGGCGCGGCAGTGGATCATTTTGAGCTGGAACTCCCGCAGGGTCAGACCGAAGTGAATGCAAACGACTTGTTCAGCATGAATATCCGCGCCATGCGCGGGGACGAATTTGTCCGCGCATACGTCGGGACCCTGATCGTAAAAAGCAGCGATCCCGATGCCGAACTGCCGAAAAAAGGCGAAGATCCGAAATCCCCCGCTACCGGCCGGATCGACATCCGTGATATCGACCAGGGCCAGCGCAAAGTAGCCCTGGCTTTCGTCCTGCGGAAAGAAGGCGAGCAAACCATCGAAGTCTATGACAAAGATGTCCCGTCGATATCCGGAAAAGTCACGCTTTTCGTAAAGCGGTCGGGGGCTCTGTCTGGAGGCAGGATACAGATCCTTTCTCCGAAGGACCGTTCCCGGATCAGGGGCGACAAAATTGTCCTGCAAGGCAAGGCGCCCAGCCTGGTCAACCTGGTGGTAAAGGGCGGAAAAGAACAGGTAACGGGTGAAAGCGATTCGGAAGGCGTGTTCAGGATCCCCGTTGAGCTGAATCCTGAAGACAGGGAAGTCACCATCTTTGTTTCCAGCGAAAACAATTCCTACGAGTCCCAGCCGGTTCACATCATCATCGACAATGATCCCCCGAAAATCGATTCGATGGTGATGGATCCGGAAGCGGGCAAAGCCGGCAACCCCGCTGAATTGACCGTGAAATCGGAACCGGAGCTCGCCTCCGCTTCCGTAAACCTGGAAGGGACCGATTACAAATTATCCGGCAGCGGAGGGATATACACCGCGACGTTTGCGGCGCCGGCAAAAGAAGGCAGCTTCGACGTGACCGCAACACTCGCGGATTCCGTGGGGAACACTTCATCGATGCTGCTGAAATGGGATGTAAAACCCGCCCTTTTGCCCGTAGTACAAAACGTAAAAGCGGAAGGGAAGCCGCGTGAGGTGCAACTCACCTGGCAACACATCGTAGCGGCGCCGGTTTCCCAATACCGCATCTACATCGCCAAAGACAGTGATCCCAAAAATTTTATTTACAGCGTCACCACTTTGACCGCGGTAAGCTCAGCAGTGATAAAAGATCTGCCTCTCGGTGAAACTTATCAGTTCTCACTGACGGCTCTAAACAGTGACGGTCTCGAGAGCCCGGAAAAAAGCAAACCCGCTGTCGCCTCCCCGCTCGGAATAACGCTCAAGGCAAAATCGGGGAACGATTCGGTTCTGCTTGAGTGGAATCCCCTCCCGTCACTGCCGCTCGACCACTACCGGCTGAGATTCGGCCCGGGTCCGGAAAATTTGTCCGAGTCGCGCGCCGTGGACGGCGAAGCAGTTTCTTTCGTGGTTCATGACTTGATCGGCGGAACGACTTACTGGTTCTCGCTCACGCCGGTCACCGTAACGGGCAAAATCATGGAGGAGCTGACCGCCTCGGTGAGCGCCACTGTCGGGGCCGCTGTCTTCGTACCGGGAATATTCGAGCCTGTGCCTTCGGAGCTTATCGGACACCCGGGCGCTCCGGCCGAACCGGTCATACCTCCTCCGGCGACTCCAAGCAGCGGCATTTCATCCATAATCACGATAGCGTTGGTCATGATAACTTTCTTGATCGGCCTTATGCACTGGCGCCGGATTGTCACAGAACGCCGCCTGGCCGCCGACTTCTTTGACCTGATGAGCCGGAAATACCATTCATAAAAGATCTTGGATAATGCTCTTTTTTTCTACCGATCGGAATAAAATTATTAAATTGTTCAGAATGCATAAAACGTGCGTTGCGCCTGCCTGCCCGCCGAAGCCTTGCTTGACGGCCGAAGCAGATGCGAAGGCCGGGCGAAGGTGGGCGAACAATTTAGCAATTTAGCAATTTAGCAATTTCCAACTCTTATGAAAGAAGGAAATAAACAAGTTCATAAAAACATCCGGATCGTCTCTATCGGCGGAGCAACCTATGACCTTTTTTTATACATGGGCGACGGTCTCGTGGAACAGGGCGGCGAGGTACGCCTGGCAGTCGGCGGCAAAATTCCGGTGAAACAGCTGGTCGAATCAAGCGGCGGCGGCGCCTGCAACACTTCGGTCGGTTTTGCCAGACTTGGACTCGATGCTGCCTTTTGCGGCGTGGTCGGCTCCGACCAATGGGGTGAAAAAATGCTAAAAACTCTGCAAAACGAAGGGGTGGATACGTCCTCCGCTACCATCGTGGAAAACGAGACCAGCAGTTTTTCCATCATATTGTCTCTTCTAAGCGGTGACCGGACCATTCTTTATACGCCCGGCGCCAATGAGCATCTGGATCACGCCACTCTGGATCTGGAAAAAATAAAAAAAACCGACGCGGTGTACTTGAATCACCTCTCAGAAAATTCATGTTCGCTGCAGGACGATATCGTGGCGACTTTGGTGAACCATCCCGATATCTGGCTGTCCTGGAATCCCGGCGGTCCCCAGATCAAAAACGGGATTCGCGGGAGAGATGAAGCGGCATTGCTGCAGGTGACCAACCTGCTGCTACTGAATCTGGAAGAAGCCCTGGCCTTTACCGGAGAAAAAAATTCCATGGCCGCCATCGATATCCTGCTGCAAGCGGGGGCGCGGAACGTATGCGTTACTGATGCGGAAAAAGGTGTCACCGGCGGGACCGGGGAACACGTATTTCATTACCCGGTTCTTCCGGTGAAAGTAGTGGAAACGACCGGCGCCGGGGATGCTTTCGGCGTCGGGTCGACATGGGCGCTTTTGTCCGGTCTTCAGTTGCCAGAAGCGCTCATGGCTGGTACACTTAATTCTGCCGGCGTCATCGGAGCCATCGGCGCGCAAACCGGACTGCTGAATGAAAATCAGATAAGAAAAAAAATGCTGGCCAACCCTTTAAAACCAGAATTGATACGTTAACTTTCAAAACAGTAACACAATCCCATCATGTCCGACGACAACCTTCTCCAAATCCAGGAACTTATCGATTCGTCGATGTCTTCGCTCAAAACCGCATCCAGTCTGCTGCGCGAAGTCACCGGGATTTCCGATTCATCGAAAGAAAGGCTGGCCACGAAAGCCGGCTCGCTCGGCATGAGCGCTTACTCGGGCGGCGATGCCAAAGTGGTCGAAGGGATTTTCGACGGACAAAACATGGTGGACTCTCTCGGCCAGACTTACCCCATACCGGCCAACTATGCCAGTAAGAGCAAGCTGGTCGAAGGCGACGGCATGAAGCTGACCATAACCGACGAAGGCAAATTCATTTACAAACAAATCGCGCCGATCGAACGCCGGACGATGATCGGGGTTTTGATCCAGGAAGACGGCCAATACAAGGTTTTGGCCGAGGGCAAGGCCTACCGCCTGCTTCTGGCTTCGGTGACTTTTTACCGCGCCGAAGTCGGAGACCAGGTGACGATCATCGTTCCAAAAAACGGCCAGGCCATCTGGGGCTCCGTGGAAGCGGTCATACCGAAACACCTCGCGGAAGCTGCGGCCAAAGCCTCGCTGGACCCGGATCATCCGGAAAAAAGCAGCCGCTTCCGGAGCAAGAAAGGCGAGGACGGGGAATTAAGCCCGAAATTGGATTAATAAAAAGGTAAGGGAGGTAAGGAAGGTAAGGAAAGTAAGGAAGGTGTCTCGTTTTCCTTTATTTCGTGACCTTCCTTACCTCCCTTACTTTCCTTACCTTCCTTACTTTCTTCATGGTACCCTCCACTCCGCATGAAGTTTTCCTCCCGCGTGTACGTTCCCGTGCTTCTGGCTTTAATACTGAGCGCGGCGATTGGCGGCTGGTTCCTCTGGCAGATCAAATCCACTGTTTTCACGGTTGAATCGACCTTCAAGTCGCCGGTCAGGCAGATGAATTTTTTGAAAAAATTATTTCCAGGCAACGAACCTGATCGGCTGAGCAGCGCTATCCAGTCGACGGCGCTACTGAAATTGCGGCAGGGGGAAATCCTCGAGCTCAAAGGCGAATGGAAACTGGCTGAAAATTCATACACCGAAAGCGTAAACGCCGGCGGCGGGGTCATGGCGCTGAAAAAATTGGCATTGATCCAGCTGCAGCGCCGGGAATATGACGCGGTGAAAGTCACGATCGCCCGTTTGAAGGAAGAAAATCCGGGGAGTGAGGACGTGATGTTTTATGAAGGTCTTTTGCACCTGATTCTCGGAAATACGGAGGAGGCCGGAACGGTCTTCAGCCGTAATGAAGATTCGCCCCATTCCCACTTCGGGCTCGGGCTTATCGCCCTGGTAAAAGGAGAAAACACCCAAGCATTGAACGAAATGACAATTGCCGGACAGGGCAGCGATCCCGCCATACGCTCTTATGCCGAGACCATCCAAAAAGCATTCAGCGAATTCGCGTTATTTCCGGACGGGCAGGAAATCCATCTGCAAACTTTGCTGGCCCAGGCTCTGGCGCGGATCAACCAGTGCGAAATCGCTTTGCCGATTTTGAACCGGGTGATAGCGGCTCAGGACCGGTATCGCGATGCGTGGATCGTGAAAGGTTTTTGCGAATTCACTTCGGAACGCTCGAGTGACGCTTTGAAATCACTCGAGAAAGCCTACAGTCTCGATCCGGAAAAACCCGAAACCCAGTATTTTTTGGCCCGGACACATGCGGCGCTAGGCGATCCCCAGAACGCCGTAACGTATCTGCAATACGCTCTGCTCAACGGGTTTTCGCCGGAATCCGACGCCCGCGAGCTGCTGGCCGAATACGCCAGGGAACTGGGGAATACCGAGCTGGCACTGGAACAGTACCGGCTGCTTGCCGACGCCAAAGAAAGCAGCCTGGAATCTTTTGAGCGTTATGTAAATCTGGCAATCTCCACGCAAAACCACGCTCTGGACGCTTTGTCGTTGTCAAAAAAAGCCCTGCTAAGGTGGCCGGATGACTCCGAAGCCCTCACCCTCGCCGCAAAAGCCGCCTTCTCAGCCGGTCTACCCGAAGACGCGAAGAAATATATTGAAAAAGCCCTGAAGCTGGATCCGAAGAATCCGAAGGTATTGGAAATAAATGCGATGATCACCAAATCTTCACTCACAAACTAGAAAGTAAAGCAGTGAAAGTTTTGGGAAATTGGTTTTTTAAAAAATTAGTTTATTTGATATAGGCCAGGCGTTCGCGCCTGGCATCAGGTCTGGCGTTCCCGCCCGACCTGAAAATTAATAGCCCATAAGCAAAAAGACCGTTGCCGGTCTTTTTGTTTGTGTGTTCGCCTCCTCGGCTATCAACGATAAATGCGTAAACACAATCGCTGAGCCTTCATACGGAGGGTTCACTAGTGGGGAGAGGAGCCCCAGATCTCTCTGCCTTGCTCTGGTCTCTTCTTTCTCCTCGTGACCGAACGAAGTCCCCGGACCGGTTCGCCGCGCGTGCCCTAGGGGCGACGGGGGAACACTGGGGAGGAAGGGTGTGCACCCCATGAGACTGCACTCTCACTCACAGGGCGACGTTACAGAGCAGAGAGGATCGAGGCCGCGTATGATCCGTCTGGTCCGGCGGACGCGATCCTCTCTACGGATTAGATGTTGTGAAGGATCTTCCTATTCGGGTCTCTTTATTATTTGTATTTGTGGCTCCGGAGCCTTTTTGTTTTTGTTTGCTCTGTTATGTTGGTGATTGATTTCTTTTATTTGAAGAAATCGGGACATCATAACTCCCGTGAAATTATTTGCAACTATCTCCTGTGGCTTTAACTTATAAATATGTTGTAATGAACAAGATATTTATACAATAAAAATTGATGTTTTTGGCTTAGCGTAGTGATTTACATTCAATAATCATCTCCTGTGGTTATTAGCATGTTATCATCTCCCTCAATGAGCAGAATCTTTAAGCTGTACCGGGGAATAGTGGTCCTTTCCGTAGGGCTTCTGATACTCCTCGGGGTGACCGCCATCATTTTGTTTTCCGTAAAAAACTACGATCCGAAGACATTGAGCCTGGCATTCAGAGTGGATGCCGAAAAAACTTTGCTTTTTTTCAGAACCGACGACAAAGCGAGATTTGAAAGGTTTCTGGATTTCGCTGACCCTTATTTGACAGACGCTCCTCGCCCGGATCCAGCGGCTCTCCCCCCTGCAATCAGTTATGAATTCGCTCTTTTAAAATCCGGCTCCGGATCAAAATGGGCGATTTATTCGCACCTTAGAGAAGGAAAACACGTTACCCTGCTCTCCGCAGAAGATCCCCAGATCTTTCTGCCGATCGGCAAAATAGGCGCATCTCTGGCCAAAACGGGTCTTTTCAGCCGGCATATTAATAGTGAATCCAAAAATGTTCTTTGGTTTGACTTCTCTCTCCCGCTCGCCCCACCTTCCGATGCTCTGGCGATAATTTCTTCGGCGCTCGACCGCTATGTCTCGGCATTGGTAATTTTTGACCGTCCGCAGAGCACCGCTTTTCTGGAAAAAAAATCCGCTGTCTCCGGCTACTCCGCCGGGCCGGCACTAAAAACCTTTGTCTGGGCGGACAAGCCTTCCCTGGAAATCAGGAGCCCGAGGCCGGCTCCAAATCTGTCACACCTGGCTAAAGCGCTAAATAAAATTAATCCCGAGCTTTTCGAGGGGCTGAATGGCGTGTTCGAGGAATTTAAAGAGAAACTCTCGGATTTTGATCCTGACCGGAATCCGGATAACTTGTTAAAAAACGGTATCACCGCAGCCGTTTTCCAGGAAAACGAAACAGCTCCCGTTTTGATGGTAAGCGGAACTTTTGGGAACCGTGGTGAAGCGAACCGGTGGTTAAAATCTCTGTCTGAAAGAAACGACTCGGGCGTGATCCGGGAACAGATTTTCATGAATGAGAACGGCAGAACAGACATAATCGCGGGTACCGGAAGCATCCAAAACGAAGCGGCTGCCTTTGGCTGGTCTATCTCAAAAATCCGATATCCGGATGCCAGCTTCGTCATCGCATTAAAGAACAAAAGTTATGTCCTTTCAACCGATGAAGGAAAGCTCAAAAAAATACTGGAGACCCAGGGCAACGGGGAATTCAAAAGAAGTCTCCCGGGCGGAACCATGGATCTGGCATGGCTCCTGGATACCCTTGACCGGGAAATGTCTTTCCTGGCAAAAGACACCGGAATCATCTCAGCCAGAATCTTCGGCACAGAAACCGGGCGGATAAACTGGGAAATATCGGAGGAAAGCCGCGTGACGGAAATAAAGTTGAACCTGGAACCCTAGAATTGGCCTCACTCCCTGCCCCTCTGCCTTTTCCCTCATCCCCGACCCTCCCCACCCCTCTTATTTCCAACTCATACCACTTCGCGTTTAAAACGTTCTTAATCAGACGCGCTGGCGGTATGGAGTTCTTGGCTTGAGTAAACGCTACGCGGTACGAGATGATGCCGTTACGAATGACCGATTAGTTATGTTTTAAATGCAAAATGGTATCAGCAGCGGCCCTCCGTGGCCGCGGCGATTCTGGTATTCGTTTCGTTTTGGTATAGAGGCATCCGGGACGGAACGAAGTGTCATGTTCGCGAGCTGATATCGGAAGATCAAAAGTGTTGCCTTTCTATCTACTCCGCGGCCACGGAGGGCCGCTAAAGATCATAATTATTATTTCCCGTTGTTTTGCTGTTGACCCCCCTTTTTCCTTTTTGCCCTTCCTCCCTTCTTCCGCTACCCTCGGTCTCACGTATGGATTTCAACTTCCTGAAACCGGCGAAATATTTCTTCATGATTTCGGCGGCTCTCACGATAATCTCTATCGGACTCGCCCTCTACCCCGGACCCAGACTATCGATCGAGTTCACCGGCGGCACCCGGGTGGAGCTCAAAGTCGAGTCCAAAACCGTGACGGCTCTGCAGGTATCCGATGTCCTGAAACGTTTCCCGGACATCGGATACCTGCAGAGCCGTCACG
>MFXU01000023.1 GCA_001788965.1 Candidatus Peribacteria bacterium RIFCSPHIGHO2_02_FULL_51_15
GTCTGCTTCGCGATGACCTCGAGATCCATGTCTTTTCCCATTTTTTTGTTGCGGGCATGCACTTCCAATATCTGTTTCCGCGCTATGAGATCGGGCTTGTCGATGAAGATCCGCCGGTCGAAACGCCCGGGCCGAAGCAAAGCGACATCCAGCACGTCCGGCCGGTTCGTGGCGGCCATGACGATGATATTGGTGTCTTTGTCAAAGCCGTCCATTTCGGTGAGGATCTGGTTCAGGGTCTGCTCGCGCTCGTCGTGCCCGCCGCCGAAACCGGCCCCGCCGCGCTGCCGGCCGACGGCATCGATCTCATCGATGAAAATGATGCACGGCGCGTTGCGCTTGGCTTTCAGGAAAAGGTCGCGGACCCGGCTGGCGCCGACTCCGACGAACATTTCGACAAACTCCGATCCCGAGATGGAGAAAAACGGCACACCCGCTTCCCCTGCAACCGCCCGGGCGAGAAGCGTCTTGCCCGTGCCCGGCGCCCCGACCAGAAGCGCGCCGCGGGGAATCTTAGCGCCAATCGTGGTGTATTTCTTGGGATTTTTCAGGAAATCGACTATTTCCTTCAGTTCATTCTTCGCCTCGTCGCAGCCGGCAACGTCCTTGAACGTCGTGTGAACCTGGCGGGCATCGGCTATCCTCGCCCGGGATTTGCCGAAAGAAAGCGCCGTTGACTGGCTCCGCGCGATTGACCGGAAAACCCACATGCCGAGTCCTATCAGAAGGACGAAAAATATGATGTCGCCGAGATGTGCTTTGAAGAAATTTTTGATCTCGATATTGTCCACTCTGACGATAGTGGGATTTTTAGGATCGTTCCAGCCCAGCGTCGTGACTGAGTCGCCTATCTCCTTGTAAGACTGGACATACGCGCCGGACATCGTCTCGGAATAAACGTTGCTGCCCCGTATTATTATTTCCTTCAGTTTTTTTTCGTTATAATCCCTGGTTAACCGGCTCAACGGCACTTCGGGCGCCGAGGCGAGCTTCTCATCCTCGTTTCGCGCCGGAGCGGTGATGTAATAAACCGAACTGAGTATCAGGAATAGCAGAAGCAGCGCCGTGAAAAGCTGGCTTGGTCGCCGGCTCTGGGGGAGAAGATTCGAGGCAGGCATACGTCGGCGATTATAGCCTAAAAAAAGGGTTGGGGTTAGGGTTGGGGTTAGGAACGCATTCTTCTTATCAATCCGTTTATGAGTTTATATACCACGAAACTTTCACTTAATAAAACATCACGCAACTCATCGGAAGGTATGTAACCGACACGTCGGGAATAGTGAACGTGTGATTGTAACTCAATCAACTCGCCCCGAGCTTGAACATATTTATGGCTTTTGTCGGCAGCGGTTTGCCTTCCGAATCCTTCCGCTATGTTTGCATGAACCGAAGAGGCACAGTTGCGCATTTGAGAAGTAATGCCATAGATTTCCTCCTTGGGAAATTTTCCTGTTATAGCATGAATCTTTACAGCCAAATCCATTGCCTTTTTCCAAGCCTCCAATTGTGTAAAGTCATACCATTTTGCATTTAAAACATAACTAATCGGTCATTCGTAACGGCATCATCTCGTACCGCGTAGCGTTTACTCAAGCCAAGAACTCCATACCGCCAGCGCGTCTGATTAAGAACGTTTTAAACGCGAAGTGGTATCACTTATCATCAAAACCGTTTCCCAACCCCAACCCTAACCCCAACCCAACCCCTTTATTGCGCCGGTGCCGGGGCTTGGCCCGCGGAAGAGGATGAAGCTGTTTCGGGCTGCAATTGGACCGGAACTACATCCAGAATTATGTCCTTTACGGGGTCGTAGAGGATAGCGCGCGAAGGCGTAACGATCAGATTGTCGCCGTTTTTGGCGTTTTTATAAAACTCATTCCGGGCTTTCAGCGTGTTGGCGTCGATGATTGTGGCGACTGTCGGATCCACGTCCGCCGGGATAACGATGTGCCTCTTGACTTTGTCGACCACCTCCTTGGCGGCAGCCACGTTCTGCGGGGTATTTCCGGTCTGGAGCTGCTCGATCTTGACCGACAATTTTTCAAACTCCTTCGCCAGCTGCACGCGCCTGGTGTAGTTGACATAAGCCAAAACAGCCAATGCGACGATCAGAACAAAAGTGAGGAGTTTTTTAAGCCCTACGGAACCTGAAGAAACTGAATCCATAGAAAATGGGGAATGTGAACGAAAACCTGACCGAGTCTAAAGTATTTAATTAAGAAAATGCAATATGAAAAAAGGGGGGTGGGCTGGTTACGTACCTGACCTTCTTGACCTTCCTTACCAAATTTCGAATCTTTTTGGCTTATTCGTGCTGTTCGGCGTCTTTGGTGATTGGTCGATCCAGATCGTTTTGTCATCCCACCGGGTTTTCGGGCCGTTTAAGATTTTCTCCTGCCAGAGATGCCAGCCGTAATACCCCGCCACGCCGGCCAGGATGAGGAAAACCAAAGTTCCGAAAAAGAAGAAAAGTGACCGCAAAACTTTCGGATGCGTCGCCAGATACCGCGCTTTCCGGCTCAGGGCGAAAACGAACAAAATGAGGACGATACCGAGAACTACTTGAGGCATGACAACTTTTATCTTAGAAAACTCTTATGAATTGTTAAATTGCTAAATTGTTAAATTGTTAAACATGCGAAAATTATGCGTCTCGCTTGCGACCTTCGACCAGCTCAGGTCGCCCAGAATGACACACATGATTGTGCCAGATAAGGTCGCCCTGAGTTAATCGAACGGGCGAGCAATTTAGCCATTTAACAATTTAACAATCCGGCTTTGATTAGCGGAAAGAAGACCTTTTCAAAACTGCACCAACGTCGAGGTTTGTGTTTTCCCGTCAATCGATAAATATTCCCGGTATGACCATTTCGGCCATTTGCCGACCACTTTTCCGATGGGCGTGGACAATTTGTAATTGTAGCGGGACAGGGCCTGGTTGTATTGCAGGATCAAATTGCTGGCCTCGCCCTGGTTCGTTGAATTTTTATTCCAATTCGCGTAATTCGCGTCGGCGAGCATCGCCTCGCTCAAGCCGGGTGTAGTGAAGAAGCTGAAAAAACGCTGCTGTATTTTAAGCAGCTGGGCGTATCGGGAACCTATCGCCGCAGTTTTTTCGAAATCACCCAGGCTCCGTGAAATTTCGATGAGCGAAGACTTTTCCGCCTCGGGAATGCCCGGTGCAGAGATGAGCGGGACGATGTCCCGTTTGTTCATCAATGCATAATAATTTGTGACTTCGTTGAATTTGGCTTCCACTTCTCGTTCCAGCCGCACTATTTCCGCCGCGGTCAGCCAAACCCATATCACGAGGGCGGCGACTATTACACCGAGGATGATATATATTCGATACAACATGGAAGAGAAGAAAAAAGTAAGGGAGGTAAGGAAGGTAAGGCAGGTAAGGAAGGTACTGCAGTTATTATAGTAAACATATGTTCTGAAACCACCTACCTTACCTCCTTTACTTTCCTGACCTTCCTTACCTTTCTTTCTTCTTTTTTATTTCAAACCTGCTGAAGAATATCTGCACTAGGAAGGAGGCGCCGAAAATCGCGATTATTGCCAGCAAAACAGGCAAAGCCGGGATCACCCAAAAAGGCGCGCCTATGCGGATATCCGGCTCTCCGCCGACTCCGCTGATCGAAAGCTGCGCGGTGTAATAACCCAGAGCGAACCGCGGCAACCAGACTATCTCCCGGCGCCGCGTGGAACTGCGCAAGACATACCAATCCCGGAGCGGTATCTCGTCCACCGTTATGCCAAACATATTTTTAATCTCGATCTTGCCTCTCGGCACAATATGGACCGTTCCCGTGTTGCGGTATTGGATCAAAAACTGGGCCGGCAAAGCGAAATACACGCGTTTTGAAGTCGAGAATTGCTGCAGCGTTCCCTCGGTCACCGTGTCGCCCCTGACTGTCAGCAATATCAGCGCTCCGACGCGTGAAATCATATTGAACCCCGCCCGAGCGTTTTCTTTTGGAGTGCGCTGAAAAAGCACGACGGAATAATGTTCCCCTACGGCCGCGTTTTTCGGCACCGTGATTTTCACCGATATCGTGGCTTCTTCGCCGTGATCCAGATTGATGGTTGAAATCTCTGGCTGGATCCACGACCTGGCTGAAAAAGGGCCGTTGCCGTTGCCGTAAAACTGCACGCTGTCCGTTCCGTCATCGCTCACAGAGAAATCCTCCACTCCTATTTCGAAATTGCGTTGTTCGCCCTGGCGGCTGAGCAGTTTGACCTGAATAGTGCGCTCCTCGCCGGGATCCATGTCCAGAACGAACCTGGTCGGCCCGACCTGGAAATCTCCGCGGACTTCGATGCCACCATGTTGGTTGATTGTCACTTTTTTCCGCGAGCCGGTCCCGGTTTCAGGCTCGGCCCCGGCGGAAAGCATTGAAGCCGGAACAAGAGCCAGCAAAAGAAATACGGACAGTTTTATCCAAAAAACTCGACGCATGGAGTTCACTTTAATATAAAAGGGCAAGAGGGCAAAATGGCAAGAAGGCAAAAAGTGATAAACCTCTTGCCCTTTTGCCTTTTTTCCTTTTTGCCTTCCTTATAAAGTATGTGCTCAGGAATTGGCTGATATTAGGTAGTGTTCACATATAACTGCAAAACAAAAAATCGCTTCACCTTGCGACTCCGCAGCCACGGAGGGCTGCTGCTGTTTTAAAAAAAATATTTTTCCACTCAGCAGCGCCCCTCCGCGGGCGCGGCAACTGCTCGTTGCCTTCGAATAGTCATTCAGCCAATTCGTGAGTTTATTCATTATAAAGTAACCGCTCACTGACCCTGTAAAACAAGCGCTCAAATGTCGTGGCATGGCCGTCCCGGCCATGGTGGCACGAGCGTCGCGCTCGTGAAAGCTTGCGAGCATGGGCACAAAGCCCATGTCCCCATGCGCAAGATGCGCATGCCACACCAAAATCCGTGCAGAGTCAGTGAGCAGTTACATTATAAATCCTCGACCAAATGCGAATTTTATGTTAGACTTTCCTGATGCCTTCGAAACAAAAAATAAAAAACCAGCACGAGCTCCAAAGCCGTATCGCCACGCTGGCGGTCATCGCTCTGATACTCCTTGGCTTCCTTTACTCGCTTATGAGCGGAAGCGCCGCAGGATCTTTCGTCGGCTTCACGGTGTATCCAAGCTCAGGATCTTCCAGTAGTTCTTCATCGGCCGATACCGGCGGAGGCGGAACGACTGCGCC
This sequence comes from Candidatus Peribacteria bacterium RIFCSPHIGHO2_02_FULL_51_15, assembly GCA_001788965.1. Classification (GTDB taxonomy): domain Bacteria; phylum Patescibacteriota; class Gracilibacteria; order Peribacterales; family Peribacteraceae; genus 2-02-FULL-51-10. Next base: position 5,220 of record MFXU01000023.1, read on the forward strand.
GACAGGCGGCGGGGGCACACGCCAATGCGAAAGATATCCGATGATCGTCTCCAGACGGAGAGTCGGAAAAGAAATAATCGAAACGGAGCTTCCTCCGGCTGTAGCCCGCCGGGTGGAACGGTGTTATGTGGATGAGCCGGCAGAACTGCATGAGGCGGCGCCGTGGTATCTGGACGTTCCGGACGACGCTTGGTATGGCGAAGCGGTAAAGGAATTCATAAGCCGCGGCATATTGGACTCCACGCAAAAATATTTCCGCGGAAACAATGCAGCGAAGAGAGCGGAAGTCGCGAAGATCCTGACAAAACTCAAAGGTACAGATCCAGAGGAGCCGTCTGCCACTATGATTTTTGACGACGTCGAGCGTGAACAGTGGTACACGCGCTTCGTGGAATACGCCGGCCGGATGAAATGGCTGTCCGGCTACGGCGATTGCGCGGGAACACACCCGTGCCTTGTGAAACCGGCATCCGATATCACCAGAGCGGAATCCGTCGCGATGATCGTCCGGTATTTCAAGCTTAAGCCGATATCGTCCGGCGAAGGAGGAGGTGCTCCGTTTTTCGAGGATGTTTCTCCGGATGCCTGGTACTTCAGAGTAATAAAAACGGCAGCCGACCGCTGTATCGTCCAGGGAGATCCGATACGTCATCTGGTTCGCCCGGGCGCCAGGGTCACGAGGGCGGAGCTTGTGACGATGCTCTTCCGGGCGGAGAAAAAATCGGTTTACGGGCAGGATTGTTCCTGGGGAAAGAAAAATGCCGGCATTGTCGATCCGCCTTTATCTCCCGCCTCTACAAGTAACGAAGGTCAAGAGAGCCCGGTCACGCATCCAGCCGCCAATATAAAGAAGCCGGAAGAAGCGGACTTGTCATCTTCTCTTGCCCCAAGTTTCAGTGAGGTAAAGGCTTCCTCTAATTCGTCGGTTTCGTCGGTTTCCTCGGATTCTTCGGTTTCTTCGGTTTCCTTTGTCTCGTCGGAAAGTGCAAACAAAAACGTGCTTGCCCCGCCTGAGACCGACATGTCTGGCCTGATCGCGGTGACTACGGCTGTCACCGGCTTTATGTTGTTCATTTTACTTAATAAATTTTTATTGTAAAACTCCACAGCTATTTTTTTAAACTAGAGTACAATTATGGATAGTTAATAGCTCTTAACCTAGATAAATAAAAAAATCTATCTCTCTTCGATCCCTGTACATGGAACAAAAGTCTTTACTGTCAACCGAGAGGCGTTCAAGAGTTATAAGCGTCGCTGTCGCCGCTGCGGTTTCACTCTATTTCCTGGTCGTTTTCGTCGCTGAGCCGCTCAGGACACTGGCCGCAACGACAGCATCCACCTGGGTACAGTTCACGGTTACCAGCGTCGCTTCCATTACCTGCGACAGTACGGCGACCATACCGTCCGCTTCAGGGACTTCCGGATCCGCCAGTTCGGGTAACACTATTCTGTCGCTTTGCACGCCGGTTACCAACGATTCACTGGGGTACACGCTGAGCTGGCTTATAAACGTCTCTACCGGAACCACGACCTGCGTCCAGGCCAGCCGGACATCTGGCGGTTGCTACGGAACAGGACATCTTTTGAGCAACAACGTAACCAGCGGGAATCCCGATACCGTCAGATCGATGGAACAGATCGTCACCGGAGCAAACGCGTTCAAAACGCCATACCGGCTGGACGATACGACGAATCCTTCCGCTTCCGGCGCCCGCTGGGGAGCCAGAGTCTCGACCGACAGCACCACCGACGCCGGCGGGGATATCACCTGGGGCACGGATGGGGCTACGGAAACTTATGCACCGGTAGCGACAGGCTCAGCAATCAATATCGTCAAGAGATTTACCGAGACCGCCTCTACCGGAGACCTGGAATACATACGATGGAAAGCGATTATCCCTTCGGGGCTCTTCGTCCCGACCGGTACTTATAAGGCGTATGTGACGTTTACGATCACGAACAACTGACAGGGAAGGCAAAAGGGCACTAAGGCAAAAGGGCAAAATGTTAAACCTCTTGCCCTTTTGCCTTTTTTCCTTTTTGCCTTCTTACAGTTTGTAAGGCCGATAACGGGTTGGTGACTTTTCTGCCTTTTTTAAGGTATATTTCCCCCATGCCCTCCACACCCCTTTCCAAAGAACAATTGCGTCCTTTCCTGTCCACCACGCTTAACTCCACCGACTTCGGAAATATCGGCCAAAAAATCACGGGTAAAGTCCGGGATGTTTATTCCCAGCCGCACCGGACCATCCTGATAGCGACCGACCGGCAATCCGCTTTTGACATAAACTGGTGCACCGTTCCACTGAAAGGACAGGTCTTGAACCAGATAAGCGCGTGGTGGTTCGCGCAGATAAAAGACATAATGCCGACTCACATTCTCGCCGTTCCGGACCCCAATGCGATGGTCGTAAAGCCGCTTCGGATACTGCCAGTTGAGATCGTGGTGCGCGGTTATCTGACCGGCTCGACCGGCACGTCGGCCTGGATGAATTATGCCAAAGGCGTCCGGAATTTTTGCGGAAATGTGCTTCCTGAAGGAATGGTGAAAAACCAGAAGTTCACTGAGCCCATAATCACGCCGACCACCAAGGGGGAACATGACGAGTTGATCGACGCCAAGGGCATAGTTGAAAAAAATCTGGCAACCGAAGAACAGTGGAAAAAAATAACCGAATCCGCATTCGCGCTGTTTAAACGCGGCCAGGAACTGTCGGCCAAACGGGGCTTGATACTGGTGGATACGAAATACGAGATGGGACTCGCGGGGAGCGGCGAGCTCACCATCGGCGACGAAGTTCATACGCCCGATTCATCGCGCTATTGGGTGGCCAAAAGCTATGAAGAGCGAATGTCAAAAGGGCAGGAACCCGAAAGCCTGGACAAAGAATTTTTCCGCCTGTGGCTTAAGGCGCAGGGTTTCGACTATGGCAAGCCCAAGACAGCGATAACCGATGATGTCCGTTTGATGCTGGCGCTAAAGTATATCGATCTTTATGAACGGATCATCGGGGAAAAATTTGAGATACCGGAAGAAGCGGATGTGAAGGGGCGGCTGGAGAAAAACCTCGAGGCGTTTAAGTAAGGGAGGTAAGGAAGGTAAAGCAGGTAAGGAAGGTGACAAAACAAAGGAAAACGAGGCACTTTCCTTACATTCCTTACCTCCCTTACTTTCCTTACCTTTTAAATTGGCCTCGCTATCTTCCTCACCCCCTCCAAGTCCAGCTTCGACCCCACTCCGATGCCGTTCTTTTCCCGGAATCCGGGCGGGGCTTCGATGGCATACATGGTCAATGCCTGGGACGCATATCTCGGGCAAGGGTCGTTTATGCATGGCTGCATCACGGCTGAATTGACGAACAATCCCTCCTGATCGAAGAAAATGATCTCCAGCGGGATTACTGTGTTTTTCATCCAAAAACTCAAAATTTCCGGTTCTTTGAAAACAAAAAGCATACCGGTATCGGGCTTCAGTTCAGTTCGTTCCATCAGCCCGCGGGCGCGCTCAGCCGGGTTGTCCGCTATTTCGACTCTCAGCGAAACTGTTTTCGCGCCATCAGCCGAGATGATGTCCACTTTTGAATTCCCGCAACCGGAAAGCATCAGTGCCAGAGGAAATAAAAATACGAGCGGTTTAAAGTTTCGCATAGCAAGCTATTCTTGTCATGGAGAAAAAAAATGTCAACGTTCATTTCTCAGTCAAACAAAGGGTCAATCCGAAAATGTCGGGAGAAAATGATAACTGCTTCTATGACTCCGCAATTGATTCGGAATAAATTCCGAATAACAAGCACCGTTAACCGCCGATTTAAATCGGCGGTTAACCGAAAGATTAATGGCGAATTTATTCGCCCACCGCGGCCTGAAAGGCCGCTGCTGGATTATATGTTTTGATTCTTTCAAAAATCTCCCGACATTTTCGGATTGATCCCAAACAAACTGCGTTGGCGATAAATATTCGGCACCGAAGGGCGTGCAGCCACCGGGGATCTAAAGTCTGGCAATTGTCAACTTCCTCTCAGGCTCTCGATCGCCGCCTTCCGGTCCGGGGTGCCGAATACAAAGTTTCCCGCGACCAGATTGTTCGCGCCGGCGCGGATGGCGGATTTCGCGGTCTTTGAATCTATGCCGCCATCCATTTGGATCATCAAGCCAGGAAATTTGCTCCTGAGTTGCCGTACTTTTTCCAAAACTTCCGGCATGAATTTTTGCCCGCCGAATCCCGGCACCACCGACATGACTAAAACCAGATCGACCTCTCTCACGACATCTTCGACTTCATCCAGCGGTGTCGCGGGGTTCAGCGCGATACCCGCCGTCGCGCCGGTTTTGCGGATATCTTCGATCAGTTTTTTCCGCGCGGAAGTTTCTTTTACCACTTCGGCATGGAAGGTTATGTTTTTGCAATGTATCGCAGAGAACTCTTTTATCCTTTCCGAGGGATTTGAAACCATTAAGTGCGCATCGAGCGGCAGCTTTGTCTTTATCCATTTCACGACCGGTGCGCCGAAGCTCAGGTTGGGGACAAAATGCCCGTCCATGACATCGAGCTGCAGCCAGTCGGCAAAGGGCTCGATGGAATCGACCTCGGCCTGGAGGCGACCGAAGTCTGCCGAGAGAATTGAGGGTGTGATCAATATTTTCATTTGATCGGAAATTATTGTTATATTGCTAAATTGCTAAATTGTTCGCAAGCGAAACGTGCGTTGTTGCCTGCAAACAATTTAACAATTTAGCCATTTAGCAGTTTGCATCCGGAAACATCTTAAGCCTCTTCGCATGCCTTCCCCCTTCAAATTCAGCAGCAAGAAAGATGTCGACCATCCTGTTTGCCGGCTCCGGTTTCGTCACCCGGCCTCCGAGGCTCATGATCTGGGCATCGTTGTGTTTGCGTCCCATCTCCGCGTCCCACTCGCTCACGCAACGGGCACAGCGGATCCCCGGCACTTTGTTCGCCACCATGGCTTCACCGTTTCCACTGCCGCCGAAGATTATCCCCGGGCAGCCGTATTCCTTTACAGCCGCGGCGGCCTGTTTTATGAATACGGGATAATCGCAGGGTTCCTCGGAAAAAGTCCCGCAATCCACGACGTCGATCCCCTGTCCGATCAAATGTTTTTTCACGGATTCTTTCAGAAGAAAACCGGCATGATCGGTGCCGAGGACGATGCGCTTCACTTTTTCATGAGTCATAGGATGCCTGGAACATCGATACGATAATTGCTAAATTGCTAAATTGCTAAATTGTTTGCATTGCATTTACGCACGTTGTGGCTTGCTAGCAATTTAACAATATAACAATTTAACAATTTACGCGGATTTGTGATAAGCCTACACTCACTCAAGATGAAGCAAGGACGACTCATTATCGCCGCAAATTGGAAAATGAACCGGGCTCCCGAAGGAGCACTGGCCGAAGGTTCGCCATACTTGCCCAACAAAGATATTGATGTGGTGGTTTTCGCAACACTTTTAGATTTACGAAGATGTATCGTTGCCGGGATAATCACCGGAGCCCAATACGGATTCCCGAAGGAAAAAGGGGCCTACACCGGTGAAACCAGCATGCAAATGATATGTGAAGAAGGCGCCCAATATGTCCTTTGCGGGCACAGCGAACGACGAGACCCGCCTCATAATGAAACAGACGAATTCATCGCCGAGCAGGTGGCTTCAGCTCTCAAAGCGGGCATTTATCCCATTCTTTGCATTGGGGAAACGGAAAAAGAACATGACGCTGATTTAACATTCGACGTGATAGACCGACAGCTAAAGAGGGTAACACTTACGCCGAAAGTGACGATTGCCTACGAGCCGCGTTGGGCGATCGGATCAGGAAAAACGCCGACACCAAGTGAAGCCCAGAAAATTCACGCTTTCATCAAAAAAAAGGGAGGGTCGCGGACACTCTACGGCGGATCGATGAATGGAAAAAATGCCAAAGATTTTTTGAAACAGCCGGACATTGATGGCGGACTGATCGGCGGCGCATCGCTGAAACCGAAAGAATTTGCCATGATAGTGGAAGCGGCTCGAGCGATTACAGGGAGAATTACAGGATATGCTTGATGCGCATGAGCGCGCCCGCTCTTCGATGATCCTGGAGAGAGTGGCTCGCGGATCTCCTCTCGAGTTGAGGAATCGGAAGATGCGAATATCGTTAGCTAGCGCTGATCCTCCTCCCGCCTCCAGATCTCCACCCCATGCTCATGCACATGCTGCCGGAGTTCTGTGCTCTTGATGTCGTCGAAAACAAGCAGGTCGAAGAAGTAGGGAAGCAGAGTCTCCTCTTCCAGCGCATCCCTCACCGCGGAGAGTGTGCGCGGCGCTGGCCGGCCGAATAGGACGAGATCCACATCCGACCCTTCCTGCGCCGTGCCGAGCACGCGGGACCCGATCAGCACTACCTTCTCGATGTCGTCGTGACGCGCGGCGATGACCCGTATGGCGTCCAGCTCCGCGGCTGTCAGTTGGACGTTCATTTAAGCAGGGGGAGAAGACGCCGGTGCAAGTCCTCGAGGAGCGGGAAGTACTCGCCGGTAATCCGCGCCGAGACGGCTTTGCTCGTCTCTTCGTCGTAGATGTGCGTCGTATTGTTCCTGTCTTGCAGTGCCCGAAGCCATGCCTCCCCGTTCGCGATTGCGCGGTTCTGGAAGGCCTGCTTGATAACGTCCCGGGGGGAAGGTATCACCTGTCCCTGCATTGCAAGTTCGTCCTTGAGGAGTTTCCAAGCCAGCTCGAACGTCAATTCGAATGCCTGGATGAGCGCGGCGCGTTCGATGTCTGTCTTCGGGGGGAGGGCGACGATGGTACGGAGAAATCCAAAAGCCCTATGGTAATTCTGAAACCGCTGTCGAAAGCGAATATCCTCCTGTGACATGGCTGCATCGTACCACCGGGGGCGATTCGTCGCGGAAGATTCCCCTTTTGATTCAGTGATTAACCATTGACATAGTTTGACAATTACTGCACGCCGTCAGAGATAAATGAATTTTTGTGGAAGAAAAAACAATGAACCAGAGGAGGGCGAAATGTTGATGGAATTCTCAATTCTCAATTATCAATTTCGTACCCATTTTCCCGCGCCCACATTCTTCGCTGCGCCTTTCAGTTCAAGAATCGTCAAAGTCGCGTTTATCATCGCGGCTTCCAGCTTCGTCTTCACGACCAGATCATCGAGCGGTGACGGAAGCGATGTCAGGGCTTTGTAAATCACATCTTCTTCCGGAGATCCGGCGTTGAATTCTTTTTTCTCTGTGGCTCCGGCCACCACTCCGAGCTCGGTCAAAACTTCTTCCGGTGAGGACACGAGTTTCGCCAGTCCCCGGCTGATTATCTGATGACATCCGGCATAATTCGGATCGAAAATCGAGCCGCAGACCGCAAAGACGTCCCGGCCGTAATCGAGCGCCAGGTCGGCGGTTATCAGCGAACCGGAGCCGTCTGCCGCTTCTATGACCAGCGTACCGAGCCCGAGCCCGGCGATGATCCTGTTCCGCGCCGGAAAGGTATATTTGTCCGGGCTGGTATCCAGCGGGAATTCCGAAAGAATCAATCCGCCTTTATCCAGGATTTCTTTCGCCAGCCGCTCGTTGGCTTTGGGATAAATCATGCCAAGCCCGTGACCGAGCACCGCCACCGTCCGCCCTCCGGAGCTCAGGGTCTCGCGGGCGACTTCGGCATCCACGCCGAAAGCCAGACCGCTGACGGTGACCATGCCGGCCTTCACGAAAGCAGGAACGAAATGCCCCGCCGCCCGCCGCCCGTAATCGCTCATCTCTCTGGCGCCGACTACGGAAATAAGCGGTTCTTTCAGAGCATCCAAATCGCCTTTCATATAGAGAAAAACCGGGAAATCCGGCAGCTCTTTGAGTCTCTCCGGATAATCCGGGTCTTCGCAGGTGATGAATTTCAAACTGCGTTTTTTAAGCTCGGCCGAATAATTTTCCGGATCAAATTCATCCATGCGGTTAAGCGCCACCAGTGTGGCATCTTCACGCACGCCCAGGGCTTCCAGAAATTCCTGGCTCCACTGTGCCAGAGCGGTATCCAGATCACCGAACTTTTCCTTCAGGGCCAGATATCGCTTGGTCGTAAGTACATTCGACCATGACCAGCGCAGGGCGGTGTCGATCTGCATAGCGGCTGATTGTAGCACTGTTTT
>MFXU01000024.1 GCA_001788965.1 Candidatus Peribacteria bacterium RIFCSPHIGHO2_02_FULL_51_15
TCAAGAAAGTTCGAGCCTACGTTCCTCCGGGTTCTTTGGCAGTTTTTCTTAAAACGGCCAGCCGTCGCTGCGGCTATGGCCGGTAAACGGGCGGCAGTGCGCGGGCTGCGGCTGCGGGGGGCAGCAAAATCAGCCGCCGCCCCGCAACTCGGTTCGGATTTTTTCGTATAAGGACGATCAATAGGAATGTCAAATTTGACATTCCCAGGGATCCTATAAACTTACTGAACCTCAGGAATCAGTGCCTTTACTTCATCTGCAGTCCCGGACTCTGGCACACTGGCATCAGATGTGACGACTGCGGCAGGAGGCTGCTGTACCAGCATCGCACTGAGTCTCTTAAAAAACTCAGCCTTTCCTGACGTTCCTAGAGACAATTGGAAAGCGTCATCCCCCCTCTTTGCTACTCCTAAGAGGTTTATCCTATCCAAGCCTATGGATTGGTCGAGGAACTTATCAACAGCATGTAAAACCTCATGTGCCTGACTTGGATTTTGCTTCAACGCTATCGAAACTTGGCGCAAACATTCTTGGGATTGTTGGGGGTAGCCAGATCGTTCTACTCCCTTATCCGTCCAAACATACCGACCATCCATCTTCTTTTGATCAGCTACGGATGCAATCCTCAATCCTTCGATAAAGCCGGTAGCGTCGAACGCTTCTTCGACTGATTCATGTGTGGCAACCATAAAATTGAGGGGAACAAGATAATTCCATTTTATGTTGTAGTATACGTTTTGTCAAGGGGCATGGCAGAGTAGCATTGTTGTATGCCTGCTCAGCCACAATCTGCGGCAGCATCTTGCAGCAATCAACACCTACCTGAAGCCACAAACTCCTCTTTCGCGCGGCATTTCCGATGTGGTCGGAGCGACTGGACTCGAACCAGCGGCCTCGTGGTCCCGAACCACGCGCTCTACCAACTGAGCTACGCCCCGACAGAGAACGGATGACAGGAAAGATCGTGTCGAAGGCGAGCGCGCGCTTTTTTTCTGACGCGCCGCAAGCGGCGCTTCGCAACTGAGCTACGCCCCGACTGGTCGAAGCTTATCGAAATTATATCCCAAGCGCGACATCTTTTTTGATTTACCAGGACTTCGGTTTGCAATCCCCCAATGCGTACGCTACAATGTACGCATGAACAAATGCATGACTGCAACAGAGGCCCGGAAGAAGTTTTACGACGTAATAGACGCGGCTAGGCGTCCTGGTGTTTCTGTGATAATTACTCATGAAGGACTTCCCAAGGTTGTCGTGATGTCATATGAGGAATTCGAGGGTTGGCAGGAGACATTCGATATCATGAGCGATCCGGTAGAAAGCAGGGAGATTTTGAAGGCCTTGAAGAACAGCAAAAAAGAAAAGAGTATTCCTTGGGAGCAAGTGAAGAAAGAGCTGAAACTCTGATATGTATTCCGTAAAGCTGCGCCCCAAGGCCAGAAAGGAACTTGCCCGCTTGTCACGAGAATATCAGGAGCGGATTGCAATAGCGATTGATACGTTGTCCGAAAACCCGTTTATCGGAAAAAAACTGGAAGGGAAATTTCGTGGGGCATGGACGCTTAGGGTCTGGCCGTATCGTATTATTTACAAAATCGATCAAGTAACTATAACCGTGGAAGTGTTAAAAATAAGACACCGGCAAGGCGTGTATAAATAAAGTTTCTTGCCCAAAAAGTTGTTATTTAATGCCGGATAAACGAAAATATCGTTATGGTCGGTCACCTCATCTTTGCACCATATCCAGCACCGACCCCGTGATTGATCTTGGCACAACCGGTTTCGGGATACTTGAATAAATTCTATCGGCCTCTTCCCCGATGCGGATTCTCTGTTCCGGTTTCAAATCCGGGGCGAAAGTCTGCAGGTATTTCGAAGCGGGAGGATAGCCGAATTTATCGGCAAGCAGCAGCCATTTGAAAGCTTCGCCGTAATCCTGGGAGGTTCCTTCGCCGTTTTCGTGCAAGGCGGCCAGGTTGAACTGTGCCGGTGCGTAGCCCTGTCTCGCCGCTTTCAGGTACCAATCCTTGGCTTTGACATAATCGCGGTCAGTTCCGTCCCCGGACCGGAATGCGTTGGCGCTGTTGAACTGCGCCTCAGGGATACCCTGCTTGGCCGCTTTCAGAAACCAGTTCAGAGCTTCAGTGTGATCGCGTTTGACGCCTATGCCGTTGTAATACAGAACCCCCAGATTGTATTGGGCTTCGGCCAGCCCGGCATCGGCCGCTTTTTTGTACCATTTGAAAGCTTCGGCCGGATCTAGGGGGACGCCGATTCCTTTTTCATAAAGATAACCGATTTTGAAATCGGATTCCGCTTGTTTACGGGATGCCGAACGCGATTCAAATGTCCAAAGTGCGGCCAGTGTAACCGCTATAACGACAAATAATATAATGACAAACTTTTTTCTCACGGGGAAAGTATAGGATGAAATGTAGAATGTAGAATTGCGAAGGTCAGTTAACAGGTTTTTCATTCTACATTCTACATTTTCCCCGGCTGCCTCTTCATCTATAATCAAAACTACTTACCCCTTAATTATTATGGCTTTTGGTTCTTCGCGCGGGAAACTCCGGTATGTGATTTTGGGACTGGTCATCGTACTGGTTCTTTGGTTGATAGTGAGTTACAACGGCCTCGTCACCGCCAAGGGGACCGTGGACAACCAGTGGGCGCAGGTGGAGACCCAATACCAGCGGCGGGTGGATCTGGTGCCCAATCTGGTAAGCACCGTGAAAGGAGCGGCGAATTTTGAACAGGAAACATTCCGCCAGGTGACGGAAGCCAGGTCGGCCTGGGCTCAGGCAAAAACTGTTTCGGACCGTGGTCAGCAGATTGCGGCGGCCGGAAATTTTGATGCCGCGCTGTCACGGTTGCTCGTGACTGTGGAAGCCTATCCCCAGCTCCAGGCGACTCAGGCCTTCCGCGATCTGATGGCGCAGCTGGAAGGCACGGAGAACCGGATTTCCGTCGCGCGCAAAGATTACAATGACTCCGTTTTCAGGTACAACGTGCGGGTTCAGAGATTTCCCGGAGTATTGGCCGCGAGACTTTTCCGCTTCCCGCCCGAAAAAATGTTTGAGGCCCAGAGCGGCGCGGAAAATGCGCCGAAGGTCGATTTTAACCAGTAATGCAACAGTCTTTTTTTCATGACTGGGATCGAAAACTTATATGGAGCGGCATCCTTTTGATTGCAGGATTCCTGGCGATAAATAGCGTGTCAGCCGCATTCCCCGTTCCGCCGAATGACGGATTCGTCACGGACACGGCTGGATTGCTTTCATCAGACCAGGAACAATCGATCGAAGCCGAAATCGGCGCTTATCGCAGGGAGACCAGCAATGAAATAGCGGTCGCAATAATAAAGAACCTCCAAGGTTCGGCCATCGAAGAAGCCGGACTCGAGATCGGTCGGAAATGGGGGATTGGAGCCGGTCAGAAAAACAACGGAATACTGATGTTGATCGCATATGAAGAACGGCAGGTCCGTATAGAGGTTGGCTACGGTCTGGAGGGAGCGGTTCCGGACATCGTCGCCAAGGGCATAGTGGAGATGGATATGATTCCGAAATTCAGGGACGGCGATTACGGCGGGGCGATCACGGCGGCTTTGGATTCGCTTAAAAAACATATCGGCGGCGAATATAAATCCGACCGTTATGCCGTCGGCGAGGGTGAGCCGGGCCTCCTCCCTTATGTATTTTTTGTATTGTTTATTTTACTGCAGGGCTTGATCGCGGTTATGGCGCGGTCCAAGACATGGTGGCTGGGCGGGATCTTCGGCGGAGCGGCAGGAGTAATCCTGACGGTTATTTTCGGGTGGTGGCTGACTATTCCTTTTTTGGTCTTTTTGGGACTTCTGATTGATTTCATTGTTTCAAAGCATCCGCCGAGAGGCGGGCGCGGCGGGTTCTTCGGAGGAGGATTTCGAGGCGGGCGAAGCGGCGGAGGTTTCGGTGGATTCGGCGGAGGCAGCTTCGGGGGAGGGGGAGCGAGCGGAAGATGGTGAAAATAATTGACAATTGAAAATTGAGAATTGACAATTAAAAAAAACGAAACCGAGTGATTCCTAAAATTCTTCGGACTCCTCGGACTCTTCGGTTTCATCGGTTTCCTCCCTTTAATCGAATATGAATCTGATACCCTCGTTGCTTCTTGCCTTCCAGATTTTCGATTTCATTCCTCGTCCGGTTACGGCTGAAAAATTGCCCGAAACCCATTTTTCAGAAAAAGGACAGGGCGTGTTGGACATTGTTGCCAGGCCGGCCGGGATGGCCGGATCGGTGCCGCGCGGCGCGACGAATATTCCGATGTTGCGGCTGGACATTTCTCCTGATTGTGAAAATGACATCACGCTGGAGGGTATCACTCTTACTCATACGGGACTGGGGTCGGTTTCGGATATCGAAGGAGTTTTTCTGTCAACCGGGCAGAGAAGGGTGACCAGGGTGCTAGGCTTCGACAGCGGGGACAAAAAAGCCAGGCTCAGGTTCTCTCCGCCCATGAAAATACCAAAATGCTCGGCTATTTCGATGCAGGCGATGATCAACCTTTCTCCGGATGCTAAGGTCGCATCCGAGCACGGCGTCAATCTGAAGTCCGCTTCGGATATTCAATCGACGGCGAAGAGCATAAAAATATCGGACAGGGATCCTTCGGAAAGGATCATCGCAAATCCGAAACAGGCGGGAACGATAACCGTGAACTTTCTGCCGCTCTATGGCAGGCTCAGATACGGGCGGATCGAGACTGCCGCCAGGATCAAGCTCAGCGCGGACAACAAATCGGCGCATCTCCTGAAAAAAATCACCTTGATAAATCAGGAGGATGCCAGGGATATGAACCTTACAGATATGACGCTTCAAACCCGTTCGGGCACGGTACTGACCCGCACGGCGCAGAGAATGCACGGGAAAACAGTCACTTTGGAATTCAATCCCAGCTACATCCTTCGCCGCAATGAAACGCTTATCCTGCTTTTAAAAGCCAGGGTAAACGGCGGGCCTCAGCGGAAAGTGAATTTTTACCTCGAGGAAAAAAATGACCTGGAGACGCGTATTTATCAGGGGAATTAACGTAGGCTGATTAACTGCTCGTTATTGCTGTCCTTGCATAATTGCTAAATTGCTAAATTGTTAAATTGCTGACAGCAAACCCGCACCGGCGCTTGCGAACAATTTAGCAATTTAGCAATTTAACAAATTTTCTGAGCCTCCCTAAACTTGAATACATGAAGGTCTTAAAAGGTCTTTTCGTGGCTGTTCTTAGCTCAAGCATATTAATGCTGGCTTCTTGCGGCAAAAATAAGCCGAAAGAACTGAATCCGGACGAGGTCATCAGGCGGACAATGCTAAAAAGCCTTTCGGTTGATTCAGTCGCATTCGATGGAAACGTCAATTTTCGGATCAGGGGACAAAAAACGATTTCTGGCAGCGCGTATGTTAGCGGCGTTACGCATAACGCCGATCGGGCCTGGTCAATGATAAGCAAAGTTCATATTGATGATCCTGAGTCTTCGCTTGAGATTAATCTGGTTTCGCAAAAACCTTCTGAAATTTATTTAAAGATAAATCCGGATGCCGATGCAGGCGGTAAAATAATTCAATCATCCGGCGCAACCTTCGGCCAGTGGTGGCGGCTTGGATATTCAAGCGGAACATCCGTTGCGGATAAGGCAGTTACGCCCGATCCGCGGATTATCTATAAATATTCCTCGATCCTGAAAGTAACCTCCGGAGGCCTGCGGGCCGACGGCCGGTATTACCAATACGGGGTTTCCATCTCCCCCGTTTCCCTCGCCGAAAAAAATATCCTGGCATCGTGGGAATTCAAGAAAGAAGCCATCGGTGAAGTGTTGATCGATGCGGAGTCATTCCGCTTGAAGCAGGTAAAATGGGCGCTCGACTCAGTGCCGACGCCGATCGGGGAAGCCTATTTGGTGCTGGATATCAGATTTTCAAAATACGACGAAGCACCGGGACTGATAATTCCAGACAGCTCAGGATCTTCATTGTTGGACTTGGAGGCAATTCAGAATCTTCTACAGATGATCGAACTCTACTAACTCGGGTCAACAGCGAAACTACGGGAAATAATGATAATTATGATCAGCAGCGGCCCTCCGTGGCCGCGGCGATTCTGGTATTCGTTTCGTTTTAGTGCAGAGGCATCCGGTACGGAACGGAGTGTCATGTTCGCAAGCCGGAAGATCAAATGTGCCGCCTTTCTATTTGCTCCGCGGCCACGGAGGGCCGCTGCTGAGGTGGAAATAAGAGGGGTTTAAAAAATATAATTTTCTCCCGCAGTTTTGTTCTTGATCCATTAACTCTAACTTTGCCATCTTTTTCCATGTCCGCCAGTTTCGCTCTGTGACGCTTGCGTGGATACTGGTCGCGGATGACTCAAGATCCAAATCCTTCGCCGGCGCCGGTCGACGGCGTAGTGCCGCCTCCGGACGTTTCCGTTGAAACGCAGACGAAAACACCTCTGCCTGCTTCCGCCGTAACGACGAAAAAGGGCATGAGCCGCGGGTTGATAATCCTGATAACAATCATAATTTTATTTGTTTTGCCGGCCTTCGTTTTGATGGGTCTTTATCCGCGCGTCGACGGAAGCCTGAAAGGACTGCAGATGATATCGACGCTAGTTTACGGGCTTGGTTCGCTGATGTGGGTTCTGTTCGGCGCGCTGGGTTTCTACCGGATAACGATCATCAAGGACCATCCGCGTTTGAAACTGACTGCGACTGCCCGGCTCGCGGCCATGGTTTTGCCGATGGTCTTACTCGGAGTCGCCACCGCGGTTTTGATAAATCTTCCGCCCGCACTTTCGCTTGAGGTCGTTTCGCCCGGTTCGGATCTGACCGCGCCGGTTACGGTTACTTTCGGGATGACGACGCCTCTGAAAATCTTCCAGCAACAAAAATTGTCACCATTGAAATATGATTGGGATTTTGTCGGCGGAGGAGTGTTCCAGCAGCAGACTTTTGAGCCGCAGGCGACATTCTTGTATTTAAGTGCCGGGATCTACCGCGTGACGGCCAAGGTGACGATGACCAGCGGTGTGACCAAAAAGGTTTCGATGAATCTGATAATTCCGAATTCCAGCTTTGCGGTGCAGCCGGCGACGCCGGTGATCGATGAGCCGGTAACATTTTCAATCGAGCATTTTTTCCCGAAAACAGCGGATCCCGCCGCGCCGAAGCTAGCAACAGGAAAATGGGATTTCGACGGGGATTCTGTGGTCGATCTGGAGTCGGACAAATTGTCGGTAAGCAATGTTTATCGCAGGCTCGGTCCGGCAGATGTCTCGGTGACGATGATCATGTCGAACCAGACGCAGCAGGTTTTGAAGCGAAAAATAGAAATCTCGGAGCCTCCGAAGCAGCCTTTTCCCATAACGCTTGAGACCGAACCCCAGACGCTGCTCGGTCCGCCGCCGTTCGGGGTGTTATTCGTGCTCAAGACAAAAGAAATTCAGCCGGCGGCCAAATGGGATTTCGGGAATCAAAAAAGCGGCGAAGGACTCCGGGTCGCCCAGGTCTATACCGCCGTTGGGAATTACACGGTTTCGGTCATCGTCCGGTCGAAGAGCGGCGCGATTGCCAAGTTGTCAAAAATAGTCAGGGTGACGAACCCGCTCGACATACGGGATCTGGTTTTTGAAGGGAAGCCGCCGGTAAAAGATTTCACGATTAACGGAGAAGTGCCTTTGACCATAGACCTCACGCCGGTCACTTCAATGCCACTCGTATCCTTCTCCTGGGACGCGCCCGATGCAACCGAGGTGCTCTCGACCGAAAAGAATTTTCACGCCGTTTACCGCGACGAAGGAAAATATTTCGTCGATCTCATAGGCGTCGATCCCGATCAAAATGTTTTTCGGCGGAGGATTACCGTTAATGCGGAGGCCGCACGATCTTTCGTATCCTTCAGCATGGATCCGCCTACGCCAATGGCTCCTGCCAGGGTAATCTTCGACGCTTCGGATACTTTCGTTCCCGCTGGGGAGGAGATCACCGGTTTCATTTGGGATTTCGGCGACGATTCATCTTCGGACAAGACCCGGTATTCCGGCTCCAGGATCGAACACCGTTTCGAGCGTGAAGGAACCTATGTGATAAATCTTACGGTGCGCACCACCAGCGGGAAGGAATATGTCGGGCGGCAGACTCTGGTAGTGCGGGCTCCGCTTGTGGACGCCTGTTTCATGCCGAGCCGCCGATCCGGCAAGGCGCCGCTCGGAGTAAGGTTTGACGTCTCGTGCTCAAGCGGCGAATTCGTTTCATGGCTTTGGAATTTCGGAGACGATTCCGAGAGCGACCAGAAAGAACCGACTCATGTCTATATGACTGAAGGCGAATTTACCGTTACAATGACGGCATTGACGAAGGACGGTATAAAAAGCGTAAAGACCACCACTATTTCCATTTCAAATGAATGAATAAAAAAAACTCCATCGTCCGGGTCATAGCCATACTGGGAATGGCTGCCATCGTGCTCGGTGCGCTGCTGCCGGCGCTGGGAGCGTTTAACTATTAGGGCAAAAAGGAAAAAGGGAAAGAAGGCAAAAGGTTCATTTTTGAGATTGATTTATTCTTTTATTTTTCACCTTTTGCCCTTTTCCCTTTTGGCTTTCCCTTCATCGGACTACAAATTCCCGGTGGCAAAAGTTTTGAAAACTTTATTCATCTCTCATCAGAAATGTTCCCGCCGCAGCGATCATGGCGCCGTTATCGGTGCAGAATCGGAGGCTTGAGGGAGTTCTGAGTATCACACCGGAATTCATCAGCCGTTCCTCTACAGCTGCTTTCAAAACTTGATTTGCCGACACCCCGCCGACGATGTGTACTTCTTTTGTACCATGATGCATATCCAACGCGGCGATGATTCTGTTCGCAAGATGTGCGCAAATGGCACGCTGAAAACCGGCGGCGATGGATGATTTTTTAAGATTAATGAAGTCCGGATTTATTGAAGCCAAATCCTTCAATAGATATTTCAAGGAAGTTTTCAAGCCCGAGAAACTGAAATCCAGCGTCGCATCTTCCTTTAGCGGCACAGGAAAAGGAAAGCAGTCTGCGTCTCCTTTATGCGCCAATATTTCAAGCTCTGGTCCGCCGGGATAATTCAGGCCGAGAAGGGAAGCACCCTTGTCGAAAGCTTCGCCGGCGGCATCGTCCCGGGTGGAACCGAGCAGCTGATTGTCAGTATGAGAAATGCGATACCAGAGATCCGTATGACCGCCGGAAACCGAGAGGGTGAGTATCGGGAATGCAGGTTCATTTTTTTCAAGATCAGTTTTTTCACGAAGCCATGTCGAGCTCAGATGGCCCAGTGTGTGGTGAACTCCTATAAGCGGTTTGTCCCATACTTTAGCCAAAGCCCGGGCGGTAACGGTGCCGACTAACAGCGAGCCGAGCAAGCCCGGACCGCGGGTGACCGCCAGGGCATCGAGCGAACGTGAGTTGACGCCGGCTTCTTCAAGGCATTTGTCGATAACCGGAAGGATCGAGAGGATCTGTTTTCTGGCCGCATCCTCGGGGATCACGCCGCTCAAGCTTTGAAAATCCTTTTTTGACGTGGCGATTATGCAGCTTAGGACTTCGCTTCCGTCTTTTACTACGGCCGCGGAGGTTTCATCGCAGGAAGTTTCTATTCCCAGAACCAGCATGACTCAAGTATCTTACATCTTACATCTTTTATCTTATATCTCATTGAAATATGTCTATTTTTCCCAGTCGTGAAATAGCCCTGACGATCGGCCAGGTTTCCGTCCATTGGTACGGAATAATGTATCTTCTCAGTTTTCTTTTCGGGATATGGGTTATCCCGCGCCTGCTGAAATATCGCAGCCTCTCACTCACCGCCGACCTAAGGGATGCGCTTGTTTTCGATGTATTTCTGGGCGTGCTTTTTGGCGGACGGCTCGGCTTCGTATTGTTTTACGGAGGAAAAGAATACTTCGAAAATCCTTTGAAGATTCTGGCGCTTTGGGAAGGCGGCATGTCCTCGCACGGCGGTTTCCTCGGGGTGATGATCGCTCTTCTGATTTTTACCTGGCGGAATAAAATCCCGCTTCTCTTGCTTGGCGACGTGCTGGTTATTCCTATCGCCGTCGGACTCGCTCTCGGGCGGTTCGGCAATCTGATCAACGGCGAACTATATGGGACGGTTACGGCTCTTCCCTGGGGGATGAATTTCCCGGGAGCCGAAGGACTCCGGCATCCGACGCAAATCTATGCGGTTATCAAGGATTTATTTATCGCGTCGGTTTGTTTTTTGCTGCTGAAAAATATCAGGATAAAAAATACACCCGGCATGGTCGCAGCGGTTTTCCTCATCATGTACGCGATTTCGAGGTTTATCGTCGAAATATTCCGGGATCAGACTTTCGCGAGAGTTTTCAGATTTGGAAAAATCGTCCTGAGTGAAGGGCAGGTACTGACCTTGCCGATATTTATCGCAGGCATGGTTTTATTGGTTATTGTTCTGCGTAACCGAAGGGTTATAGAAAACGCAACCGCGACATAGTGTCCCGGCCAAGCACGAATTATCATACCATTTTGCATTTAAAACATAACTAATCGGTCATTCGTAACGGCATCATCTCGTACCGCGTAGCGTTTACTCAAGCCAAGAACTCCATACCGCCAGCGCGTCTGATTAAGAACGTTTTAAACGCGAAGTGGTATCAGGGACATGATCCGCCCGAAAGTACCGTCCGGTATGGGCGGGTATCCCTGTTACGGATGCTCAAGAAACATATCAAGTTCCCGTTTTGCTATCTCCCGTTCATTCCAAGGAATCTGTCCGACATCCGTCATCATCGTCACATCCGAGCCTTTGCCGCAAAGCAAAACGACATCGCCTTTTTTCGCCTGCGAAAACAAAAAACGCAAGGCTTCCAGCCGGTCTGAAATGCGGACGCAAAAACGTTTCGGCGCGTTTTGTGATTTCAAAAAATCGGCGCGGCCGATGAATTTCGGAAAATCCGCGGGTATGCCGCTCATCACTTCATCGATGATTTTTTCCGGATCTTCGGTGTACGGGTCCTCGTTGGTCACCGCGACTATGTCGGCTTCAGAGGCGCATATCGCTCCGACCAGCGGCCTTTTTTCCGGCATGCGGTCGCCGCAGCTGCCGGTCAGGACGAGGATCCGGTTGTTGCCCGCGATCTTTCGGGCGGCCGACAAGGTGTGTTCGTATGATGCCGGCGTCACCGTGAAATCGACGTAAACCTCGAAGTCCTGCCCGGCGTCGATGCGTTCCATCCTTCCGCCGGCGCCTTTGAAACTTTTCAAAGCGGAACACGAAAATTCAGGATCGACCCCGGCTTTTGCCGCGACCGTAACTGCGCAAAGCGCGTTATATAAGTTGAAATTTCCGGGGATATTGAGATTTACAGCCATATTATTTCCGTCAATGGCAAATGTCGCGCGGCAGGAAAGGGGACTTGCCTCCGGATTCTTTATCTGATTCGCAGGTGAATAAGAAACGCTCCGCCCAGAAGCGATCTGCAAAAATGTTTGATATGAACTGTCATCTGAGTTCAGAACTTTGATCCCATCGGGTTTCACGGTTTTGAAAAGCATGCTTTTGGCTCCGATATAATTTTCCATCGTCCCGTGATAATCCAGATGTTCCGCCGAAGTGTTGGTGACGGTCGCGATATCCGGCTTTATTCCTGCCAACCTTCCCTGCAGCAAGCCGTGTGAAGATGTTTCGATGACCGCATGCGTGCATTTTTCCCTTAACAAGCGATTCAAAAAAGCCTGCAGGACCGAAGCGCCCACGGAAGTCTTCTGCGTCGGGTTTACTGTCCTGATGCCGTTTATCTCATAGAAGGCAGTTGAAACGGCACCGACCTTTATTCCCGCGACATGCAAAATATGCGAAATCATGGCGACGGTTGTGGTCTTGCCGTCGGTACCTGTGACGCCGATTACAAATAACTTACGCGCGGGAAACCCGGCATTCATGGCCGCAAGCCAGGATCTTATACGATGGTAAAGAAGCCTGAAAGGATGCGTCTCCGGTATAAGCTTTTTTAACAGGCGGATCATGCGCGACCCAGAATAGCACGTACCGCTTGGATGTCTTCCGCTATCGCGGCTTTGAGCAAAACCACATCACTGAAGTTCTTTATCTCTCTGATTCGGGCAACGATTCTCAGATCGACTTTTTGCGGAGGTTTTTCACCTTTCCAGTCCAGCACGTGAATCTCAAATGATTCCGGGGCGTCGAAGACGGGACGCGGCCCGAAATGCATGGCTCCCATAAACCGGCGTTTTTGAAACGCGATCTCGCAGGCATAGATTCCGTGAGCCAAATCGCGGGGAACCGCAGCAATGTCCAGATTCAAAGTCGGGATATCCATCCGGCGGCCACGGCCGGCTCCTTTGATCACTTTCGCATTCCCGATGATCACCGGAGGATCAAGCCGCCTGGCCCGTGATCGAATGTTTTTCGGCATCTTGTGGCGGAAGCGGGAGGATTCGAACCTCCGAGACCCTTTCGGGTCTACCTGTTTTCAAGACAGGCCCGATCGACCACTCCGGCACGCTTCCGTAAGGAGATTATAACAGACCGGTTCGTGTCGATGTCGGGTCGATTATGTAAAACGAATATGGTACGTTATTTCCCGATGGCATCATCAGAATGCGGCATTGCTTTGGGACGTTTGACGGTACTGACGCAATTGAGCGTCAATGAAAACGGTCTGAACGAAAGTGAAGTCAATGAAAAAAGAAAAATCTCCGGATGGAACGAGCTTATCGAGCGCCGGACATCTTTTTTGAAACTGTTTTTTAAGCAATTTCAGGACGTGATGATTTACATCCTGCTGATTGCGGCGCTTATTTCGCTGCTACTGCCTTTCTTTGAGAGCGGCGCCCTGGCCCGGGAAGATCTGGTGAATGCGACAGTGATCGTGGCTGTCATACTTGCCAACGCCGTATTCGGTTTTACTCAGGAGATCAGGGCGGAAAACGCCATTGCTTTACTCAGAAAATTGACAGCGCCGCAGGCAAAAGTCCGGCGGGAGGGTAAAATAAAAATCATCCCTTCACGGGATATCGTTCCGGGTGACCTGGTACTGGTTGAGGCCGGCGACCGCATGAGCGCGGACGGCAGAGTGGTGGCCAGCTCCTCGCTCGAAGCGGATGAAGCAAGCCTGACCGGAGAGTCCATTCCGGTCGCCAAAATCGCCGACTTAAACACAAAGAGCGAATTCGGGTCACCGGGAATGCTTTATGCCGGTACTTTGATCACGCGGGGATACGGAGAGGTTTTGGTCACCGCGACCGGTTTGGAAACGGAAATAGGAAAAATATCTTCAATGGTATCCGAACTGGAGACTCCGGCGACGCCGCTCCAGATTCAGCTGAAAAAAGCCGGCAAGACCATAGGCATGGTCGTGCTTTTTCTATGCGGTTTGATTTTTGTTTTGGGACTTTTCCGCGGACTTCCGGCCAGTGACATGTTCTTCACCGCTGTTACGTTGGCCGTGGCCGCCGTGCCCGAAGGACTGCCGGCCATCGTCACCATTTGCCTGGCGCTGGGAGTGCAAAGGATGATCAAAAAAAACGCGCTTATACGCCGGATGGATGCGATCGAAACGTTGGGGAATGTGACCGTGATCTGCGCCGATAAAACAGGGACGATCACCGAAAATAAAATGCAGGTAAAAAAAATATGGGTTTTGGAGCGCGGAAACGAGAATCGTGCTTTGGTTGTCGCGGCTTCGTGCAACAGAGCCGAGCTGCCCGACATCGGCGATCCGACGGAGATTGCTTTGATAGAAGAGGCGGAAGCGAAAAAAATCGGAAGACTTCCGATCCATGACGAAGAAGTGCCGTTTACGTCCGAGGCCAAATACATGGTGACCGTGCATGACCGTGACGGTAAAAAAATCCGTTTTATGAAGGGCGCGCCCGAAGTGGTCGCCGGTTTCACCGAGCCTGAATTGAAGTTAAAAATACTGGCCGAAGCCGAATCGTTGTCCATGCAGGGTTTCCGGGTAATAGCCGTTGCCGAAGGATTCAATGAAAAAATGTCTTTCGGAGGTCTGATTGCATTGATGGATTCACCGCGGAAGGATCTGCAAATCTCTCTGAGAAAAGCCGAATTCGCCGGAATACGGACGATAATGATAACCGGTGACCATCCGGCCACGGCGCTGGCGGTCGCCAGCGCCGTGGGAATCAGGACGGACAGGGTGATCACCGGCGCGGAATTGGAAAAAATGAGCGTGGACGATCTGCAAGCCGCGCTAAAAACATCGTCGGTATTCGCCAGGGTCAAGCCGGTTCATAAAGTGAAAATTTTGAAAGCGTTGCAGGAAACGGGCGAGATAGTGGCCATGACCGGCGACGGAGTAAATGACGCACCCGCGCTGAAAAGCGCGCATGTCGGCGTGGCGATGGGACGTAGCGGAACCGATATAGCCCGGGGGTCGGCTGCCATGATCCTGACCGATGACAATTACTCGACGATCGTGGAGGCCGTCGCCGAAGGCCGGAAAATTTATGACAACATAAAAAAATCGGTTCAGTTCCTTTTCCGTTCAAACATGGGGGAAATAGCGATAATCGCCGTTTCGATTTTGGCCGGCATGCCGATCGCGCTTCTGCCTTTGCACATCCTGTGGATCAATCTGGTTACGGACAGTTTGCCGGCTCTCGCGCTCGCAAATGAGGAAGGGGAGCGGGACATTATGCTCCGGACTCCGAGGCGGCGGGATGGCGGGATTTTCGGGGGTCAGTGGCCGATATTGTTTTTAACCGTCGTGATCAACGTTTGCGTGACGATCGGGATATTTGTTTATTCCATGAATATTCTGGATGCGGGACTAGAGACCGCCCGCACGATGGCTTTGACGGCCACGATTGTTTTCCAGTTGTCAGTGGCGTATTCCATCCATTCAAACCAACCGGTCTTAACAGGATTGTTCCGGACAAACATCATGTTGGTTGCCGCGATTATGATTTCCCTGTTGTTGCACCTCGGCTTGCTGCTTTCGCCTTTAAGCGGCCTCTTCAATGTAACGCCGCTCTCTCTTAAGCATTGGATTTTGATATTTGCCGTGAACATACCGGCTTTTCTGATTCTGGAAGCCGCAAAAATTCCTGCAATTTCTAAGAGAGGCTGCCCCGGATGAAGGTTCATACCATTTTGCATTTAAAACATAACTAATCGGTCATGCGTAACGGCATCATCTCGTACCGCGTAGCGTTTACTCAAGCC
>MFXU01000025.1:0-1418 GCA_001788965.1 Candidatus Peribacteria bacterium RIFCSPHIGHO2_02_FULL_51_15
TATGGAGTTCTTGGCTTGAGTAAACGCTACGCGGTACGAGATGATGCCGTTACGAATGACCGATTAGTTATGTTTTAAATGCAAAATGGTATGACCTGCTCAAATAATCTCGAACACCGCGGCCTGAAAGGCCGCTGCTGTATTTAATAAAACAAATTAAAGAATCGAAATTATTAAAGCAAGTTAGTATAACTTCTCAGGCTCAATACCTATTCAGTTAATTGTCAATTGTCAATTGTTAATTTACTTCGACCCATCCCCCCGAGGTCTGCCCGAAAGTTTCCGGGAAATACATCTCAAAAGCCTTCGCCGGCCGCTCGCGGAACCGGCCGGGAGTCGTGGCCCGTACCAGATATTCATAGGTATACACGCCGGCTGGCAGTTCGTCGGCGAAAAGGAATACGCGGTCGTCCCGGAGCTCGATGTGGCTGAAGCGCCAAAGCTGATCCGAGTAATAGTCGGTGATGAAATTTGCTTCATTTCTCAGCAGATTCTGCTCGGAAGTCTGGAACTGAAGATCGATCGGTTCGACACCGGCAGGCAGAGGCGATTCTACCGCTACAAAATTTCTTTTCTCCGGTACGGTTATGGTCAATTTCACCTTATATGTCTCTCCAACCCGGTAGGCTGGCATGCCTTTGGTCAGGGGCTCCACTTCCCGAAGTATTCCGATCCCCTCCTCGGCGGGCTCCAGCGCCTCCGGCGCATAGAAATACGAAAGCAGAATGTCGTAATACAACCGGCCGACGCCCTTTTTCCCCACTTTGACCTCGATGTCTTTGCCGCGGCTCAGTTTCGACAAATCCGTATTAACTTCTTTCAGTTCCAGGGGTCTGCCGTCCTTGAATGATTGTTCGATGATCTTCTTTCCCGCCAGTTCGACCGCGCCCACGAAGTCGTAATCCAGTTCTTTGGTCTGCTTCAGGAATTCTACAAATGACAGCAACGACAAGGCGGTTGATTGTGTGGTATCGAAGTGTCCGTCGATTCTGGATGAAAGCATCCCCCGGACCAGTTTCAGAAGCAGCGGATTACCCGGATCGATGCGCACCAAAGCCTGAAGAATTATCGCGTTTGAGCGGTCACTCGTGTGCATGTATTCACGGTATGCCGTGTTGTCGTCTTCCTCGAATCTGGCGCCGCGGTCAGAAATCCGGACATGGCTCAGGATTTCATTCAGTAATTCCTTCGCCCGGCCGGCCGACTGTTTGGTCCCGGCTTTCCGGTAAGCCATGACCAGATGGGCTTTGGCAAAAAGCGGCAGATTCACCCGTTTCCCGAAAAGATTATTCAGCTTCGCGACATCGACCGTGTCCTCCTCCGACAAGACAAACAGGACATAAGCGCGCAGCGTCGGATCACTGATACCTTCGCCGTCATTTCTTATAATGTCATCCAAATAATCGCGCGCGCGGCTG
>MFXU01000025.1:1475-9382 GCA_001788965.1 Candidatus Peribacteria bacterium RIFCSPHIGHO2_02_FULL_51_15
ATATATGCGGTCAAAGACGGATTTGATTTATCGCCAAATTCCCAGTATCCGAACCCGCCGTCACCCCGTTGGAACGTGTAGAGTTCTTGCAAACCGGTTAATATGTTCTTTTCCAATGTTTTGTCATCCACTACGGAAAACGCCTTCAGATTCTGAAGCTGCTTCAGTGCGACATTGGGCATTATGCCGCTCATGATCTGCTCGGCGCAGCCGTAAGGATACTGCGCCAAAAAACCGAGACCGCTTGGGAGATAAACTCCGAGGGACGGCGCGATGCTGATTTTGAGCGAACCGGTTGGCGCGTCTTTGGCTAACGGATTTGATACCGTCTCCGTCGCGATGTCTTCGGTCAATCCCGAAAGCGCGTTGCTTTGCATCGCCCCGAAACGGTAAACCGGGAACGATTCACTGATTACATCCCGCGCATTTTCGGTAATGGAGGAAAATTCCATCGTCACTTTATCGGTCTCCAGTATCTCCACCGGGAAATCGACTTTTAGGTTTCCGTCCTTAGGGATGGTTATTTTTTGTTTCCCCGGGCCGGTTAATTTGAACCCGTTGCCAGCCAAAGCGACCTCGAATGTCCGGTCCTGATCAAGATAATTGTGGACGATGGCGCCGAGAAGGATTTCATCGCCGATTACGGCGAACCTGGGCCGTACCGGCCGAAGTATGACTGGTTTTGTTTCGACGGCTGTATGGGCTTCGCCGCCGAATAAATTGTCCTTGGTGGCGGCCAGCGCCAGGAAATGCCAGGTGGTCAGGTTGTCCGGCAGATTGAAGCTTACGGTTGCCAGTCCGTTTTGGTCGGTTATGATTTTCGGATTCCAATAGGCCGTATCCCTGAACGTGCCGCGTTTCTTTGTCTCGTCGTTTTTTTCCTCCCCGCCGCCTCCGCCCTTGGATCCCGGCTTGAATCTTTCCATCAGCTGAGTGAGCATATTCGATGTCAATACTCCCAGCCCCCGTTCGCCGTAGAAATTTCCGACCAGGTCCGGTATATAAAAACCGGCCAGATCGAGCAGGCTCAAGTCCACAACACCGAGCGACAGCTCCGCCCGGACGGGATTTCCTTTGAAGTCAACGGCTTCCAGATTCACAGTAACTTTCTCTCCCGGCAGGTACTTCTGCTTGTCAGTGCGTATCTTCACATTCAATTTTTTCGTCGAGCTATCTATCGGAAGTTTCACATAGCCGATTTTGAAAGCCGGAGATCCAGTGTCTATCCCATTATCATCGAATGTTTCGCCGATCCTGGGTTTCATGACGATGACCGAGACATAAGCGGTCGGCACCAGTTCATCGGTGATTTCCACTTCGACCGGCATGGCGTTGGCGGTCACGTCAATGATCTTTTTTGAAATCACATTTTCCCGTTCCACTGTAATCAATGCCTTCACGCCCTGGCCCTGGTACGGCGTCTTGACGATCAGTTTCGCGATATCTCCGACCTTATACGAAGGCTTGTCCGCGATGATCTGCATCCGGTCATTGTTGGTGTGCGGCCAGTTGAAATACACATCGGCCCAGGCATAGAAACTCGTCCCGGCTTTTGATTCCCTTCCCGAATCGTCTTTGGCAACCGCGACCATCCGGAATTCACCGGCTTCATCCAGTTTCACGGAAACCACGGCCTTACCCTTTTCGTCCGTGCGCGACGTGAAGGATCTCAAGAAAGTGTCAACCGGCGTATTGTCATAGTAATACCCGCCGTCGACGCCTTTTTCCTTCACCGTATTCCATGTTCTCGAAAACAGCTTGAACTCTACGCTTCTGCCGGCCGCGGGCGTGCCGTCGGTATTCAAGGTTATAACTTTTATTCTGGCATCATCCCCGACCGGAACGCCGTAATCCTCAGGTTGCAAACCGACGTAGATTTTCGATTTATGAACAGTAACGTCCGCCCGGGAACTGACGACTTGATTGTTTTTATCTGTGATATCGGCTTCGATACTGAAAATCTGACTTACGCCGAAGGTATCCAGATTCGCCAAAAAATCAAAAGTCATCTTGCCTGAATCATCCAAAGCGCCCTGCCCCTCGGTCACTATAGCCGTCTTTGGCGCGCAATTTCGCCAGCACCAGCTGTCCTCCGAGCCGAAGGAATACCAGTCGTCGGTGTATTTGTTGAAATAATAATCGGAAGAAATCGCGCGCCATCTGACATCCGCTCCGGCCATCGCCGCGCCAAAATAATATTGTCCGGAAACATCGGCGTTTATCCGGTCACCGGCGAAGTACTCTTCACTGTCCGGTTTAACTTCAACCTTGTATTCCGGCTTGCGATAGGCCAGAACAGAAAAACCACTCCACATGGTCTCTGAACCTGCGTCGCCTTCCGGCACCAATTTCCCGGCAATACTGTAATAACCGAGCGGCGCCTCGTCTGCTACTTGGAATGAGTCCGAGACCGAACCAAACTCGGAGACATTGAGTTGTTTCCTGTAAACTTCCGTCCCATTCGAATCGGTAATGATCATTTCAACCGACTTCCCGGCCGGAACAGTCATCTTGCCGTTCCAATCCAAAAATCTGATCAAACCTTTGAAATTCATCGTGTCTCCGACTCTGTAAATCGGCCTTTCCGTAT
This sequence comes from Candidatus Peribacteria bacterium RIFCSPHIGHO2_02_FULL_51_15, assembly GCA_001788965.1. Lineage (GTDB taxonomy): Bacteria > Patescibacteriota > Gracilibacteria > Peribacterales > Peribacteraceae > 2-02-FULL-51-10. The sequence continues at coordinate 4,066 of MFXU01000025.1, forward strand.
AAATATATGAGAATAATCTTACTTTCTCGGACTGCGGTGACCGGAAATCGCCGCTGACGCCTTCGAAATCATACGGCTGCATGCCGCCGTTCCAGTCACTGCCGACAAAGGCGAAATCGTCTCCTTTCGAAGCAGTGACCCAAAATTCCGGCTGCCAGTCGTAATCCCTGTTTCTTAAATCTCTGATATCGATGTCCGCCGCCTCAAAAATGCCGTTTTTGTCGGTTTTGCCGGAGGCGACCGGTATCCGGCTTTTAAGTGACAGAAATTGTATTGTCGCGCCTGCCACCGGATCGCCGCTGGTGAGATCAGTTACCCATACGAGCGCTTTCTTGCCCGAATATTTCAAGGTCATCCCCATGTTTGTAACCGCAAAAACCTTGTCGTCCCACCATTTGCTAAGAGCTGGACCCGGGACCGATTCCTGCGACCCGAAAGATATGGCATATATGCCGGGTTTCAGCCTGGCACCCAGCTGTTTCTCGATATCGAAAGTCCTGGCGGTCCACTGGTTCAATTTGACAGCGGGCTTGAAATGCCACTCATGATAATCCGTGGAAGTGGATTTCAAATCCATTGGCTTGATCGGATAATCCTGCCTTTCTTTTCTGACACTTAAAAATCGCCCGAGAGAGAGTGATCCCATTTCAACATCCAAACTGCTGACATTCACATTATTCAGGTAATAGACCGGCGGCTTGCCTCTTTCAAATATGCTGAAGAAATTGCCTTGCGGATAAATGAATACCTGCGGAGACAGGGGCGGCGTGGTGAATGTAATTTCGAAGGGCTGTTCCAGTTTCTGGCCGAAGATGTCGCTCAAACCTTGTTTCAGCGTGACGACGTATTTCGTGCTCGGTTCCATGACCGGATAAAAATCCAAACGTTTATGCAGGTCCCATTCGTTGGTTGCGAGATCTGACCCGGTATCTTTGAGCGGCGGCTTGAACACCACGTTTTTTTTCAGCGTTTCGTCGTCCACCGGGTTTGTAAATTCGATCTGAATCCGGTTTTCCTGGTACTGTCCCGTTTTTACCTTGAAATTCCCCACCGTCCGGAAGTTTACTACATATCCTGTCTGGCTTCCGAGATTTCCTTTGATGCCACGGATTCCCTCTTTTACCGTCGCCTGGTATTCGGCGTCGAATGAATAAGGAGTCTCCGGCACTACCACGACTGATTTTTTATCCGTTACTTTTTTGTCTTCGATTTCTTCAACGCCGTATTTGACTGACTTGACGCCAAAGGATTCCCACTGATCGCTGCCGGCCTTCCGGCCCAGCAGAATTATTTTTTCCTTCGCGCTTAAAAGGTCCATTTCATTGGTAAAATGGAACGTGAGCCGGGTAGTCGGCCCGGCATCGGAATACCCGTTCTCAGGTTCTGCCGAGGTCACCTGGGGCCGCACGGTTTCAAACGACCAGCTGAGGTCTTTCTCAGTCAGATCTCCGGATACGGTTTTTATACCGGGAGGAACCGAAACGGTGTATTTCGTCGCAAGTGTGAAGCCTTTGACCGGGGTAAATTCGGCGGTAGTCGTGCCCAGCCAGCGCCAGCGCCCGGACAATGCCGGACTGATCGTCACCGGCCAGACAGGGAAATTGTCAGCTCTTCCCTGCACCTGGCTCAGCGACGCCATCGGACGGTCGAAAACCAGTGCGATCCTGCCGGACCCGGGCACGTCGCGGGCGTCGGCGGGAGGTATCTGCGCGGCAAGTACTGGGGCACCGGCGACCAGAAAAGTATAAACAAGTTCACGGCCCAAAACCGTTCCGTCGGTTTTCTTCGCCTTTGGCCCCAGGCGGAATATATAAGACCTGCCTGCGATCAGCTTTTGTTCCGGCTCCAGGGAAAGGACGTTGCCGTTCCATTGTTTCGAAGCCCTGATGTCATCCGGGATGATCAGATTTGCTTCGACTGATTCATGATCCATCTCATCCGGAAAAGTTATTTTCAATACCGAGCCGGCTGATACTTTCTGATGCAGAGAAAAATCGATGCTTCTGTCTCCGGCCAGATAAATGTATGTGCCGAACAAAAGGCCTAAAGCCAGCGCCACAATTACCAAAACAGTCACAATGGATCGGACGATCGATCCGAAAAAAAGATCTGTTATCGAACGAAAGGATGGCATAGGAGCGAGAGAAACCGCTAAACATTACATAACATCATACCACTTCGCGTTTTAAACACCACTAATCGCCTTAAGCGATATATTGCTGATTTTCTGGTCTAGTAAACGCTTCGCGGCATTTATCGCAGAAAATAATTCAGCTGAGGACTGATGCAGTTTTAATTGCAACATCGTACAAATTCTTTGGCAATGAATTCGGGATATTCTTTTTCCGTTTTTTGATAATTCGCCTATACTGCCGGAGACGAATTCCTTTTTCCCAAATATTTATGGTTCAATCGCATGATTCAGACAACCAGAATTTCTGGTTCGGAGTCTCGATGTTTTTGATCGGTTTGATCGCCGGCGTGATAATGACTTCGGCTTCCGGCTCCGCGTCTTTCCTGAAATTCGGAACCAAGACCGCGGCGAGTAAGCCGCCCTCGGTTCCAGCCGTCCCGGCTCAGGCCCAACCGGCATCCGCCGCAAATCAACCAAGCGCTCAGGACAGAATGATCCAGGTCGCCAAAGACATCGGTCTGAATGAGAGCGATTTCAAAGGATGTATCTCAAGCGACAAATTCAAACAGAGAATCGATGCCGATCTTGCCGGCGGATCGGATGCAGGAGTAAACGGTACGCCGGGAAACATTTTATACAATATAAAGACCAAGAACGCGTTGCTCATCTCGGGAGCCAGGCCCGTAGACAGCTTCAAAAAATACATCGATGCAATGCTCAATGACCCCAATTATCAGAGCAAAGACGCGGATGTCACATCGGCCAAAAACGTCCCGGTGGTCGATGCCTCTACCGATCATATTCGCGGCAACCCCGATGCCGAACTGGCGATAATCGAATATGTGGATTACCAGTGTCCGTTTTGCCAGCGTGTCCATCCCACGATGCAACAGTTGCTGACCGACTACGGCGACAAGGTCATGTGGGTAATGCGAAATTTTCCTCTAGGTTTCCATCCGGACGCCGTGCCGCTCGCAACCGGCGCGGAATGCGCCGCCGACCAGGGTGGCAATGATGCCTACTGGGACTACGCGGATAAAATCCTGGGCACGAATTAAGGAATCCCTGAAAAACTGGTCGAGACATATCGTCTTATACCAAATCGCAATTAAAACCGCACCAATCCTCAGCTGAATTGTTTTCTGCGATAAATGCCGCGAAGCGTTTACTAGACCGAGAAATCAGCAATATATCGCTCGGAGCGATTAGTGGTGTTTAAAACGCGAAGTGGTATTACCATATTCATACACATCATACCACTTCGCGTTTAAAACGTTCTTAATCAGACGCGCTGGCGGTATGGAGTTCTTGGCTTGAGTAAACGCTACGCGGTACGAGATGATGCCGTTACGAATGACCGATTAGTTATGTTTTAAATGCAAAATGGTATCAGCAGCGCCCCTCCGTGGGCGCGGCGTTATGTGTGAAGCCAATTCCCTGGGCTCCGCAGGCACGGAGGCCTGCTGCTGATCATTTTTTTGTTCAGAGGTTCCTTAAACGGTAAACATCCCCTTTTCAAATATCACTTTCTTCGACCCGTCCGGAAGCGACGCAGTAACCGTGCGGTCTTCGGTCGTGACTATGTCCGTATGCTCGGGAGAATCATTGTAACCCCAGGCTTCCCATTGTTCTTTCGACGGTTTTGACGGATCTCCGGGATAGCTGTCCTTATAAGCTCGCCCGAGAGCCAGATGCATATTGCCAAACTCGCCGCCGATATTTTCGTCATAAAGAGTGTTGGCCATGAATTTCGTAATTCTCGAGAATCTCTTGTCGGTGAGTGAGAATTCACCGATTTTCCGCGCATTTTCCCGCGTGAGCATGCCGTCCAAAACTTTCTGCCCCTCGCTGGCTTCGGCTGTTTTTACCGTACCCTTTTCAAAAACAAGCCTTACTCCTCTCAAAATATTTCCATAACGGTAAACCGGCTGGTTGAAAGAAATGCTCCCCTCGGTCCCCCGCCAGTCGGGAGAAATGAAGAGCTCGAAACTGGGAATGTTCCTGCAATTTCCACCCATCCATTTTCTTTCCTTCCCGAGACTAATGACCAGATCTATGTTCTTTCCTTTAATTTCCAGCGTTTCTATCTTCAGCGTGTCGAGTGATTCTTTCACGCGATCCTGCTCTTTCTGAATTTTTTTCCATTCTTGAATTGGATCGTCTGAGTCGAGATAACATGCCTGCTTGATTTGCGACCAGTAGTCATCGATGCTCATGCCGGCTTCCGCGGCCATAGCCTCGGTTCCGTAAAGGCCGAGTGTCCACGTATATTTTCCCTGTTGCTCCTTGGTAAACAGCCAGTCCCTGAATTTTCTCCTGGAATCCATCGCCTGGAAGAGGCGCCCGGGTTCCACGTCTTTCAACTCCCGCGGATCGGTTTCGGCGATTATGGAAATCGAATGATCGATCAAATCGGCTTCGGCACGTTTGAATTTTTCCGGGAAAAACTTCAGCTGCTTGTCCGAAGCGTATTTGAAAAATACCTTGTCCGTTTCGGTTGGAATGAAAGTGAGCTTGGGAAAAGCCCCGGACTCCAGCACCGCTCGCATTAACTCCAGATAAAGCGGCTTGGCAACGTCCGGGATATTCAGCTGAACGACTTCATCCGGCTGCACTCCTTTTCCGCTGTTCAATGCGAATTTCACCAATAGATCGGCGTATTTTTTCAGTGTTTCGTCGCTTGGTTGGTACATTGTTCGAGTTTATACGATTTATTGCGAGCTCACTACTTTTTACATTTTTTTACATTGTACATTTTACATTCCTTTTCGCGCCGCTATAATCCAGTCCTCTTCCCTGATCTCCATGCGCAGATATTTGTTTGTGACACTAAGTATTTTGGCAGGACTTACCGTCGTGTTTGCGGCATACAGTTACAGGATAAATACTTCCCCAAAGCAGCCGCCGGGTGACAGCGGTTCCGTTGTTTTTTCGGCTGATTCATCATCACTCAGCCCGCTGTCCACCCGAAACGTAAGTTATATCGGGACGATTGAGAAAATTGAAATCAGTATTTATCAGCAGGGCACGCATCAGATGACTCTTCCAGACGGCAGCTTGCTGCTTCTTAAGTCAAATGATGCCAATCTGGACATGGATACGTATCTCGGCAAACGGGTCGAGGTGAGGGGCGCTGTCCAGCCGACTGCCCAGGGCAACGCACTGGCGATGAGTGTCGAGGAA
>MFXU01000025.1:9461-16103 GCA_001788965.1 Candidatus Peribacteria bacterium RIFCSPHIGHO2_02_FULL_51_15
TCCGGTGCAAACCCGGTTTTGAATGTATCGATGACCCGTCCGACAGTTGCGATCCGGAAAAAGGCGGCGCCGATTGCTCGGGAATCTGTATACCGGTTTCCACCGGGTCATTGAGTTCGTCGCCGAAGTCCGGGCCGGCGGCCGTAAGCTCCTCGAAGTCATCCGAAAAAACTTCTTCGTCGGTTTCCTCCGTGCCGGTTGCATCATCCCGTTCGCCTGAATCCTCATCGTCGTCTGCCGCCGGCGCAAACACGAACGAACAGCAAATCGTCGCCCTTATGAACCAGCGCTACGACGACCAGTCTCTTTGGACGCAAAGCTATTGCACCAGTCACATCGCTTTTTGCATACCGGTGCATAAAAACTGGTACTTCAAGTCTTTCGGTGCCACGACGTCCAATCTGTGGCACGTCGAATTCGGGATCGCGACGATCGACACGTTGAACCAGGGCGCGGTCGTCCTGAGCCTCGTTTCCGGCGCTTCGGATTCGGCCGGCGGCGCGGACGGCCAGATAAAAATTCAGGGAAATGACATAGTCGGATACAAAGACTGGACCGACGGAAATCATTTCGAGCTGATTGCCGACAGCCGCCTGAGAGCTCCGGTTACTTACATGCTTTCACACATAACCCCCTACAATCCCGGCGATTAATTCTCCAATGTTACATGACGCTTTTTTCCTACAGCGCGATAAATGACGATGACAAAGAAGTCCGCGGGACGATCGATGCGCCGGATCTCCACAGCGCCCGGGAAGCTGTGGAAAGGCTCCATCTGGAAGTGAAAGAAGTGTACGAAGCCAATCATCTGCGCAATCAGGTACAAACTGAATTGAGTCCGCCGGTCCATGTTTCAAAAACGATTTTTTCTTATGAAGGAACCGACGATTCCGGGCGGGTACAAAACGGAACTCTGGAAGCCGCCGGCAAGCGTGAAGCTTTTGAGCGCCTGAAGAATGAAAAGAAATTATTCCTTAATGCTCTTTCGCCTGCCGGTATAACGCCTCCGTACCGTGATTATGATCTGATAAATTGGCAAAAAAACGAGATAAAAAGCTCCATCCCCTCTCCCCCATCTCCCGAAACGGGGGAGGGGCCGGGAGTGAGGACACCGGCTGAAGCGCCGATTAAACCGCTGGGGTTTTCGGCGATTCAAAACCAGGTTCCATCAAACAATTCGCAAAAGGAAAAGGAGCCTGCTTCTGATAAACAATATTATCCGCTTACCTCGACTCTGCGACTTTATGCCGGCTGGCTCTTGGCATGGTACTGCCTCTTTGTCGCCTTGGGTTACTATTCGCATTTTCGCTCGCTTCCGTTGGAAATCCCCTTCGTCGAAGCGTTTTTCCTTTCGCCTCTGATTTTCAATTTTGTCATCGCGATATTTATATTCCTGATGTTTACGGCTTTGAACCGGATATTAAAAGGCAATCGCCTGACCGGCGCCGCGCTGACACTGGTCGGCATAGCGGCAGTGGTTTTTGTAAGGATGAACGTTTAGGGAAGGTTCACGTTCCGCAGCCGGGACATCGTGTCCCGGTGTTTCAATCGACCAATGACTATGAATTGTCACAACGCCGCGGCCGGGGACGGCCCCTGCTGAGGTAAAAGAATTCATTAATTCGAAAAAACCACACATCAGCAGCGGCTTTCCAAGCCGCGGTGATTCGAGGAAGGATAAGCAGATCAGCCAGCATTATGCTGGCCCAAATTTGAGTTGAAATTTTTTTTCGTCGTTCGGGACGCGACGACCGGTGCCAGGCGTGAACGCCTGGCCTGGGAATGCAACATTTTAAATTTGAAATGCGAAATGATTATTCATTTTGCATTTAGCATTTTGCATTTCAAATTTACTGCAGCCCCAGCTGCTTCCGGATGTCATCCGCCTGCGACTGTTCCTTCTTCTTCGCCGTCTGTTGGATATACAGGGCTTGCAGATCCTTCCAGTCCTCGCTGTGCTTTCTCTCCAGACCCTGCAAATGTTTCAGGTGCTTTGGCGACAGCTGGCTGAACTTCACCTTTTCCTCTTCCAGTATCTTCTGCAGTTCATCTATCTGGAACTGACTGAGCTTCGGCACCGCCTGTATTATCCGCCACTTCTCGTCACGGGTAAGCGAGATCGAGCCGCGCAGAAGCGAAAGGAATTTCTGTTCGTCGAAATTCGTTTCCGGATGCGCCGGAATGACGACGGTATCGTTATTCAGCAAAGACGAGATCGATCCGAAACGGTAATTGCCGACTTCGGCGAGGATTTTCAGATCTTCGTCGTCATAACCCATTTCCTTGGTCGCAGCCGCGCCGACCGGAGGCGGAGGAGGGCTGGTATCCTGCACCGTAGGCGCTCCTCCGCCGGCTGCAGACTGGCCTTGAGGCTGAGAGCCTAAAGGGGGCGGAGGTGGCGGTGGAGTGGAAAATACTTGCGTGGGTTCCAAACCGCCCGCTGGGACGGGGTCGCCGGGTCTCGGAGGATTCGCGCCTTGTGGTGTTGGATCAGCCATAAAAAAAATTGATAAGCTTTTGGAGTTTATACCCCGAAATAGAGTGAGGGCAATGGCAAGAATGACCAATAAACAATTCAATCGTTAACGGATCAATCCGAAATAGCGGGGTTTTTGAGAGAACCATAAAAATAATCCAGCAGCGGCCTTTCAGGCCGCGGGTCGCGTCAATTCAGATTTTGGATACCGCCGTTGTTTTTCTCGAACAACCCGCGGCCTGAAAGGCCGCTGCTGAACAAAAAATATTATTTTTTGTTTTCATCTTCATGACATCTTTATTTTTCCCCGATATTTTCGGATTGATCCCCGTTAACTGTTAACTTATACAACGCAATCCCCAAGGCAACGGACACATTCAATGATTCCTTTTTCCCGCGCATCGGTATGTGGACGACGTTATCGCAAATCTTCAGAATATCTGCCGGGACACCGAGAATTTCGTGACCGACGATCAGGCAAACTGGTTTGTCTGAACTGAACGTATCCAACTGTTCGCTTTTTCGGGTTATTTCAAGCGCGACTGCCTGGAAGCCCTTCTTCTTTAGGTTTCTAAGAACCTTTATGGGATCCCGGGAGTATGACCAGGGAAGCCATTCCTCCGCACCCAAAGCCGTTTTATGGATCTCTTCGCGCGGCGGCTGGGCCGTGTATCCGGTCAAATAAATGTGACTTACTCCGAAGGCATCAGCCGTGCGAAAAAAGGAACCGATATTCCAGAGGGAGCGGATATTGTGAGCGAGGATGGTGACGTTTGTTTTTCGCATCAGGCAATTATTAATTCCAGAGTACTGGAATGCGGATTGCAAAAAACTTCGCAGACTTCCTCTTTGAAAAGATCCGATTCCGAAACGTCGCGGCAATCGTAACAAATCCCGGTTTCTGCGACACCGCCGAGCGAAGATCCGCCGGTGTCCGGAATATCGCGCCTGAGAAGTGAAATGCCTTTCAAGGGATTCGGCAAATCCTGAAGCTTTTTTTTGTCCGAATTCCATTTCTTCCAGGCGCCGTTCAGATTTACGAACGCTGTTTCTTTATTTGGGTTAAAAAATAACAAATGAGAAAGCAGCTCTTTGATACGATCATTCCCCAACCCAACATAACGGTATTGCTTCAGTTTCAACTCCGGAATGATCCTGCGGGCCGCTTGTTCCACCGTCCGCTCCTCGTTGTTGGTGATTATTGTGTCGATAAATATTTCAAACGGCATGTTTTTTCTCTTGTTTACCGCAAATTTACCGGTTTTTGAAAGTCCAACCGGTTTATTGAATTTCCCGGACATCCCCTTCTCGATCCATTTTCTTACAGATATGAAATAGGCATCGCCGTTTGAAGTCCTTTCCGGATGAGGCATCAGCGCCACTACGTTGCCTTGCGGATTGCATATTCCAGCGATGGCTCCGGTCGATCCGTTCGGCGTGATCTTTTCGTCAATCGAAACCGTTCCATTCGCATCGCAGTACCGGAAGGCCACTTGATCGTTTTTCTCCAGCTCCGATACCAAATCCTGATCACACGTCACGAATCTGCCTTCACCGTGGGCAATCGGTATCTGCATTGTCCCCGTCCAATTTGACGTCGCACATCTTTCCTGATCACAAGCAGGAGTGATCCAAACCCACTCGTTCAAAAAGCCGGGGGACTTGTAACTCCCATCGTCATTCTGGATGGCGTTTCGCGCCAGGCACATCCGGAGGCAGTCCCCAAGCGGTATAAGCCCGCTTTCGACCAGCACCTGCGCTCCGTTGCAATTGCCGATTATCACCTTTCCCCGCTCCGCTTCGGCATGCATGAATTTGAAAAGCGGATCGCGCGCGGCGACCATCCCGGATCGGCCGCGATCTTCGTAGCTGAAACCGGCGCCGAAGAAATATCCGTCAACATCCTTGAGTTTTTCGAGCGAATCGTTCCAGCGAAAAACAAAGCAATCGAACCCCGTCCGCCGCAGTACTTTCATGTTGTCGACTTCGCCGTTTGAGCCGGGGAAGCTGGGGATGGCGATCAAGGGTCTTCGCATGTTGGAATGTTACCATATTCAAGAACTTTCGATGAAAAGGGACCGAAGGGACAGAAGTGACCGACGGGACCGAAGTGAAGCAAAAGCACCTCGGTCACCTCGGTGCCGCCGGTCCCTTCGGTCACCTCAAATCGTCATCACCTCCCCCTCCTTCTTCTTCGCCGATTCTTCGATCTTATGATTTGAATCATCGACCATCTTTTGCAGGTCTTTTTGGAGCCTCTCTTTTTCATCCTCATCCGCCAGGGTTTTTATCTGGTCGTTTGCGGCTTGGCGGTCCTGACGGATCTTTATTTTGGCCTGCTCCGAGAGTTGGCTGACGATTTTTTTCATCTGTACCCGCCGTTCCTCGGTCATCTGCGGAAAATTCAGCCGGATTACGACCCCGTCATTCACCGGATTAACCCCGATATTCGCCTGTATCAGGGCTTTTTCCACGGCTCCCAGCACCGATCTGTCCCAGGGCTGGATCACCATCGAACGGGCATCCTGAACACTGATTGAAGAAACCGCTTTCAATTCCATTTTTTGGCCGTAGGCTTCCACGGGGATATGTTCGATAAGCGTTGCATTGGCTCTCCCCGTTTGCAGTTTCGAGAATTCCTGATGAAGATGGTCGAGGGTTTTTTTTGTGAGCTGGTCAAATGAGAGAAGGGCGGGGTGGTGCATAGGATTAGATCTTACCAGAAAGGTAAGGAAAGTAAGGAACGTAAGGAAGATGCCTCGTTTTTCTGTGATTCGTCACCTGCCTTACCTTCCTTACCTCCATTACCTCCCTTACTTTCCTTACCTTTCTATTATTTTTGTACCAAAGTCCCAATCTTCTTTCCGTGAGCCGCATCCAAAAGCGCTCCTTTCTTTCCAAAATTGAAAACGACAATCGGCAGATTCTGGTCACGGCAAAGACTGAACGCCGCCTGGTCGAATACTTTCAGGTTTTTTTCGATAGCTTCCTGAAAAGTCAATGACTCGTATTTTTTCGCATTCGGAAATTTATTCGGATCTTTGTCATAGACGCCATCGACATTCGATGCCTTTAAAATCACATTGCATTCCAATTCCAAAGCTCGGAGAGCTGCGGCCGAATCCGTGGTGAAATAAGGATTGCCGGTGCCGCCGGCGCAAATGACGATACGGCGCTTCTCCAGATGACGTTCGGCCCGGCGCCGCAGATACGGCTCGGCCAGCTGAGGCACGTTTATCGCCGAGCATACCCGCGTCGGAGCGCCGAATCTTTCGATAGCCGACTGCAGCGCCACTGCATTCATTATCGTCGCCAGCATGCCCATCGCGTCGCTTACTGTCCTCTCGATCCCGCTTTCGGTGGTATCCCGAAAACGCCAGATATTTCCGGCGCCGATGACAATCACTATTTCTATCCCCGCTTTCCAAACGCCAAATACCTGCTCGGCCAGATTGACCAGTTTCGGATAATCGAACCCGAATCCGTTTTTCGCCAGCGCCTCCCCTGAAATCTTGAGCAATACACGCTTGTACTTCTGGAATCCGGTCTTACTGGAATCTTTTTTGTTAATCATGAATTAAGCGGGTAAAGAAGGAGGCGGAGTCGAAGAAGATTCAGAGGGCTTTGTTTTATCATCGCTTACAGTATCTTTTTTTCCGCGTTTGAATGCTTTACTGAAGCTGTCCCATATTTTTCCAAGTCCCGCGCCCGTCATCGAAAAAAGCTGGCCCATACTGAGCTTGCCTTTTGCCAGGTCGCCGACAAAAGGCACATCCGCGTAGCGGCCCTGCGCCGCGTTTATAAACCCGAGCAGCATGCCGGCAATCACTATTATCAGCAGATACTTGCCGATCCAGGGTATAAGCGCCGCGATGATGCTCAATACAAAAAGAATCATCCCCTGTTTGCTGTGGTACTGCGCGAACCTGGAATCACGTTTGGATGCGAGGACGACAACCGACATTATCCAGACATAGCTGAAGGCCGCGGAATCTTTGTTCAAACGTATATCCCGCTGTTCATCAGTCTCATTCAATTGAGGCTGTATTTGATCCATGCAAATATATTGTAGCAGAGATTTCCTGCTTTTGCGTTATCTGGGGTAGTGATACCACTTCGCGTTTAAAACGTTCTTAATCAGACGCGCTGGCGGTATGGAGTTCTTG
>MFXU01000026.1:0-2840 GCA_001788965.1 Candidatus Peribacteria bacterium RIFCSPHIGHO2_02_FULL_51_15
TGAGGGCGGCGGGGGAGAAAGGGGATGAAAATGCAATGTGGAGAGAAGCTTCATCGAGCAATCAAGCGGCGATAATATTTTCTTTCCTAGCCGGCCTGTGTTCGTTCGGCGCGGCGCAAGTGGTGTTTACGTATTGGCGGAATAGGAAAATTTCCGCAAATAAGCAGCTGTAGACCGTGGCTCGGAAGCCGCTCTTATATTGATTTTCCTCTGGAGAAAATACCTGGCGAAGCGTATCCTGCTGTCATGGGTCTCGCGTATGCCACACTCCAGTTGAGTAATCCCAGGCTGCCCGATTTACTGCCGATCACGGTGCGATCACTTGTTGACACGGGAGCGCTGCATTTATGTGTGCCGAGCCACGTCGCCCTTCAGCTCAAACTCGAAGAATTGCAGAAACGGGAAGTGGTGACCGCCGACGGGAAGAAGATGTTGTGTCCATACGTCGGCCCGGTGGAAATCACTTACGACGGCCGAAGCTGCTATACCGGAGCGGTCATTCTGGGTGACGAGGTTTTGCTCGGGGCGGTACCGATGGAGGATATGGATCTCGTGGTGAGTCCGGCGAAACGGTCGGTTATTGCCAATCCCGAGAGTCCGAACATTCCTCTTAGCGTGGCGAAGGGAGTGAGGTGGTGAAGCCGGCAACGAGCGCAGAGCTACGGGTTACGGATGTCAACATTGACAGAAGTAGAATAAAGTATTATTATGAATATTGGTCAGTTCCTTCAAATCAGCGTAGATGCGAAGGACAAGTTCCAAACCGGCAACCTAAGAAAGGATAAAATTGCCATGGAACAAAACCTAACCGGTACGGCCAACGTGTTTCTGTCTCTCGTGGTGGTGCTAGTCGTCACGGTCATCGGGTACTTCGTGCGGTCGCGTCCGACCACCAACGCGGAGTTCGGATGGGCGCCTGTGGCCCTCTTCCTGCTGACGCTTTTGGTCTTCGGACCTTTTGCGTACAAGCACTGGGTGTGGTTCCACGGCGTCTATGACGCTGCGGAAGAGACGGTTCTGCCCGAAACGTGGCAGACGGCGGGCTCGGTGGGGAAAGAACTGCCCAGCCCCAAAAGCTTCGTTGTCGTCGATTCCACCGGGGATCCCTGGACAGTTGCCCCGAAGGATGAGAAGACCCCGCCAAAAGGCTACAAGCTCTCCGTCAAAATCGGAGATGCTCCGACCGAATTTCTGACGGAGTCCACGGAGATCCCAGTCGATACGGATGTTTACGTCGCCTGGTACAAGGGGGGAAAGTACCTCAGGAAGGTCAAGGTGCTCCCCTGAAAAACCGCTAGTCCTTCGCTCACGTTGATTCGGGAGCTGGCTGTTCAACCGGTGTCGCCCTGTGCGATGCCGGTTGTTTTTGCTGTGAATAAACCCAAAAAATATTACTTGCATTCAAATAATATAGTGATATAATATACGTATATGTCAAATTCTGCAGAAGGATCGTCGGCCGGCGAAAAAAAGGAATCGGCACCGAAAATTTCCTCAAAGGAAAAAACTGAAGCTTCCAGACAGTTGGCTCGATTGAGGCAGCTCCGGGAAGAGCTGGAAACAAGGATTGCCGGTACTGCTAGCGCCACCCCTACTACTGGGCCGACACATGCCCAGCTAAGGGTTATGCAGCGGCAAATTCAGACTGATCTTCGCGAACTTCCAGCGATGTTCAGAACCCTGCGAAGGGATTTGGAAAATCTCGAAAATTTTTACGGAAACGTTCAGGCTCTACATGATTCGGACCCGACCGAAGCTCGACAGTGGTTTGAGGAGCATATCGAGGAACTGAAAACCATTCTTAAGGCAGTCATTGCCGACCTGAATCACATTGCCGAGAGTGAACGCTGCGGAGATGAATCCGGTCCTGTCCGTTCCCAGGCCAAGAAATTGGCAAAAAAGTATCAGGATAATCTGGATTCTCTGGAAAGCGGAAACGGCCCGGGAAACCCTGTTCAGATTGATCAATATTTAGAGATTTTAGACCGCCAACTGGAGGGGCTAGGTGACCAGCTTGCCGAAGTAACTCATCAGCTTGAAACAGGGGAACCCGAGCAGGCAGAAGCCAGAGAATTGAAGCCGATTCTGACTGAGATAGGCACGCTGCTGTCGGCGATCAGTAAGAACAAAAAGTTCTGGGGACAATCGCCGGAAGCGAAAACCAGAGCCAATGAATTATGGACACTTACCCGGAGGCTTGCCGGAATGATCGGCATCCGTCCGGAAGCGGAAATCCTGAACAACTTGCCGGCATTGCGATCTGGCTTGGAAATTCTGGTTGATGACATGGATCATCATTTTAAGAATCTGACAAAAGAAGGCTGGTTAAAGCGGAATGCCGTGAAGCCGGTGACGAGCCGCATACCGGCAAGATTGAAATCGACGAAAGCAAAAATTATCGAGCTGTTTCTTGCCGGTATGCTGACCGGCGGCACCGCTGACCATATGCTTTTCAAGGGTGGGCATGCCGAAGGGCTGAAGGATAAACAGGGTCAGGAAGAGACCTGGGGACCGCCAAAAAAGCCGTCTGCGATCAAAAAAAGAGTCAACAAGCCTGACAGGCGAACCAGTATTGATTATTCCGCGGGCAGCCACAACGCTGAGGTTTCAGTGGATGGTAAGGCTGGCGAGATCACTTGCGAAAACGGGAGGCTGATTTTCACTTTCCCAAAGAATGAAAAGCCTGTGTTTGTTGTCGGTGTGCCGGGTAAACCGAATCCGAAAACTTTCAAGCCGACTCCGGAGCAGGCAAAGGCCGGCACCTTTGAGGTCGGAATGCCAAGCGACTGGAAAACCGAGCCGGAAATCCATGCGGCGGTAAGATTCGGGGATGGGGAACG
>MFXU01000026.1:2858-21556 GCA_001788965.1 Candidatus Peribacteria bacterium RIFCSPHIGHO2_02_FULL_51_15
CGCTCCACCTCCCATGTCGCCCTTCGGTTTTTCCTCGGGTTCTTTCTTTTCACCCGGTTTGGGTTTCGCTCCACCTCCCATGTCGCCCTTCGGTTTTTCCTCGGGTTCTTTCTTTTCACCCGGTTTGGCTTTAGCTCCTCCACCCATGTCTTCCCCCGGTTTGTCTTTTTCTGGCCCAGGTTTCTTTTCAGGCGATTTTGGCTTAGCACCGCCCATGTCACCCTTTGGTTTCTTCTCTGATTCCGTCTTTGCACCCGGTTTGGCTTTAGCTCCTCCACCCATGTCATTCTCTGGCTTATCTTTTTCATCTTTTTCTTCGTCTTCTGCTGGGTTTTCCTTTTGGGGTTCTTCTATCTTCGGAAAATATTTCTCGCGGTCTTTCTTAAAATTACTGTCTTTTGGATTTTTGAAATCCGTCAATTCATCCATTCCTCCCGTCATTTCCAGAATAATCAAAATGTCATAAAGCTCCGGCAGGCCGTTTTTAAACGACGGCATGTTCTCGATGAGTTGCACGTTATCGCTGTTGGCCTTGGACTTGCGGTTCTTTTCTTCGACAGTATCCATCTTTTTTTCGGCGGTATCCGCGTACAGGATTTCTTCCATCTTTGATTTAATCAGGTCGTCTCGTTCCCGGAAAATATTCGCGTAAATCAGCTTCACCCTTTCCCCTGCGGATTTCTTCAGCTCCGCATCCGCGCGGCCGCCGAGCAGGCGGAGCAGATAGACCAGGGTGATATTTCTGGAAAAACCGATTGCCTCCAGCCGGTTGGGTTCCTGCGTGTAATCGAATGATTTCGGATACAGCGAGTCGAGATCGTGCAGATTATTTGCCTCGATGTCCTCGACTGCCCCCCACATGGCTTGCCGGTGCTGGTCGCGGCCGACGATGTCATCGAATAATGCCCGGAATTCATGCACCAGATTGGATTTCTCATTCGGCGTGATGCCCGGTTTGTATCTCCGCCCGTAACCCCCGGCAGTGGCATTCAGCCGCTGGCTGCGGGCCAGAGCCAGAGCCATTCGCTGGCTCAGGTTCGCTTCGGCATGATCGAGCCTGGTTTTGAAATTGCTCGCACTGATAATCGGCGCCAGAGCTTCCATCAATTTATCCTTGCCCTTGAATATTGTTGTGACGCCCTGGGGCAATGCATCGGCCAGATCTTTTACCAGCTTGTCCTGATTCCGATGTTCTTTGAGCTCCGCTTCCTCGGTATCCAGTTCCTTCTTCAATTCTTTGAAACCTTCGCCGCCGCTGGTTACCGGCCCTTCGCCAAGCCAGGGCTCAGAGAGCATCGATCGGATATCGCCGAGCGAATTTACCGAATGAAAGGAGCGGGGGACCGAGAGCAGATAACGGCTGATGTAACCCTCGGCCTGCGCCAGATAGGCTTTTGGCGTCCGGTCATCCGGTCCGGTCATCTGGATGATCTTGTCCCGGTCGAGTGGATTTTCTTCCGCGGCCGCGGTCACCGTCACTGCATATTTCAGTTTTTCCACCGCCTGCATTCTGTCGGTGAGAGGACTGTCGCTTCCCCTGATTATGTCAAACTTCCGTTTCAGCTCTTCACTGCCGTCCGGGGTGAGCAGATCCGAATCTTTGCAGTTCCGCAGGAATTCATCGATGTCCTTTTCGAGCAGCCCGTCTGTGTCCGTCAGCTTTTCATCCGAAATCTTGTCCGCTGTCATAGCGGCGGTCTGGCCGAGCAGCTTCCATTCGTTTTCCCGGCCTTTGACCTGCCTGGGGTTTGAGATCAGCACCGCCGTGTCCTGGGCTTTTTCTTTTTCCCTTTTCGCGCGCGCATTGAGCTGGTCGACGATCTCCACCAGCGACTGGTTTGCATGTCTGTCGATCGCGATCTGGCGGCCTTCGATCACCATCTGCTGATACCTTTTTTTCAGGCCGGCCGGCAGTTTGTCATAAGAACCGGCGTCGTCGATCTGTTTGCCGATCTCGTCCGCCGTCTTTATGTTGTGCGTTTCTGAGGCGGCCAGCAGGTAAAATACGTGGCCGACACCCTCGCTCACCGACCGATTGTGTTCCAGGAGGTATCGGAAAGTGGCTTCTTTTTCCGTGCTTTTGAGTCCCATCTTGTCCATGGCGGCTTTCAGCTCGCGCGCGAGCATATTGCCCGCCGGATCCGCCTCTTGTTCCGTTCCCATACGGTCGCCGCGATCAATCGAAAGCGTGCCGCCGAGTGTCTCCCCCTCGCCGAACGGGACGAACGCATCGGCGATGGTTTTCAGTTTCACTCCGGACATCGTCGCCATGCCGGTCATGGCCGGGCCGACCGGCAGCTTGTTTTTCTCCAGGAAATCGCCCATCGCGCCAAGCTTGTCCAGCGGTCGCCGGAAAACAGGCAGCCCCGTGGCCCGGATGGCGTCTTTGAATTTTTCTCCGCTGAACTGCGCGACTCGCTTCATGCCCGTCGTCATGTCGTTTAGCGCGTTTTCATTTCCGTTTATGAACCGGTCATAAGCCCACCAGCCGAAGCCGCCCCAGATCATGAGCCGGCCGAGCGGATTTTTGGCATTGAAGGCTTTGTAACCAAGGAAAAGGCCGGCGGCCACGGTAAGCAGCTGGACCTTGCCGTCGGCATTCTGGAAATTGGTCAGGAAGTCCGCGGATTCGCGGCGCAGATTGGTCTCCTGGACGCTTTTGTTGAGCTTCAGGAAATCGACGGTCTGCTGCGCGCGTTCAAGCCGGGTGTCGGTGTTTTTATCGGTGTAAGTCTCATACATTTCCCGCAGGAACGTAGCTTGAGCTATAGGTTCGATCAGATTAAGAAGCGCTCCGCGGAGCTTGTCCGGTATTCCGCTGTCCGGTTTCAGAAGTGTTTCCGGCGTCGTGGCATCGGTCCGGCCGAGCTGAGGATTTTCATCCAGCCACTTTTTATAAAGGTTATAGACGCCGCCCGGAGCCGCCGCCGTGTTGTTACGGTTTTGCAGGCACTCCCGCGCCAGCAGGAAAGCGATCGGATCATCCGACTGCGGAATATCTTCGCCGGATAAAATCTTGAGCGCCCGAAGCAACGTGGCGATGCGGTTACTCCGCTCATCATTTTTGTAATTTTCGAGATCCAGAGCATTCAGCTCAGGCGCGAAGAGATAAGCCAGTTCTTCGCGGTTCCGTATTGCGCCGGTGAAATTGCGGTCGACGTAACGCTGAAATTCCTGCAGCCGCCGCTCGGGTTTCATGGCCAATAAACGGTCAGCCTGCATGTTCGCCGTGAATTCTTTGTCAGTCCGGGTGAAAAGTCCCGGAAGGGAATAAGCCGCTATGGCTTCCCTGTCGCCGATCAGGCTGCGCTCGCGCGCGGCATCGGGAGCCATGTAATTTTCAAACGTATCGTGGACTTTGTTCTCGGCCCAATTCGTAAATTTTTGCCACCTGCTCTGTTCGGCGAAATTTAACAGCCGGTTTTCCCGGTCTGAGCCATGCCGGAGAGGGGATGCAGGATTATGCATGACTGCCAGTCGGAGAAGAAGAACCAGTACCGCCTCCTCCGATCAGCCACCCTTTGTTTTTTATCAGATTGGGGATCAGATATCCGAGTCCTATCGCAGTCAGAAAGCCGGGATTCGAACCCATCAATAAACCGGCGGCGACAGCGCCGCCGACTCCCCATCCGGTGGGCTTGAGCATCGGAGCGATGACGCCTTTTACGAGTTTTTCATTCAGGAATTTAAGTGGCTCGGTCACCCCGTATTTAACAATTCCTTTTCCGAGATCGCCGATTTTTTTGCCGGTGAACACAGTGCCCTCCCGCAACTTCAGAAGACCCTTGTATCCCAGCTTGAACGGCGCGGCTGCGGTTTGGAACGGCAGCTTGAGCGCTTCTTTTATTGGCTGTACGAATCCAGAGTACTCGGTTCCTGTGATCAATGATTTCATTTTGCCGATGCTCCAAAGCGCACCGGGTATCACTACGGCTCCGGTCAGAGCCGGGCCGAGCCAGGCTGGCATCGTAGAGCCGCCGATTTGCCATAACCATGACGGCCAGGTTTGAAGTACGGAATGAGTGGCCAAAGGGCCGGTGCCGATGCCAAGAGAGTTGGTGACCCCGGTGATCGAGCCCTGGAGCCAGCCCAGGGCTTGCGGCAGGTAGGGGATTTTTCCAAGTAACGGCCAGCTTGCGAGAGACGAGCCTGATGCGCTGAGTGCGCCGGCGGCGCCAAGTCCCGCTCCCAGCTTCGTTCCCTGTTTCAGTTTATTCCAGGTCCAGCTGATACCACGGACGATAATATTCCGTTTAGGCTCAGGAGTCGTCTCGGACGCCCGGGTCGTCTCCGGTGTAGGCTTGGGCGCTTGGTCGGTTTTGCCTTTGGCCGCCTCGGCTTTTTTCTGCTCTTCTGTTTTTTCCGCTTCCTCGGCGGCTTTGTCCGCTGCCTTCCTGGCTTCTTCAGCTGTGGCTTCCGGGGCCGCGGCGCGGATCCTGTCGCGCGTATAGTCCCTGAAGCCTTCCACGTTTCGTTTCACTTTCAACCCCGTATCCGGCGCGTTCTCCGGATTTGGCAGGGCCTCCGGTGTCGATCTGGTTATTGAAATCATTTATTTTTGTGTGTTCAAATCAAGGTATTATACCTTAGAAGGCAATGGTTTGAAAGTGGAAAATGGGTAAGTGCTCACTGACCTTGCGGCCATTCGCCCTCACTCCGGCGCTGCGACGCCACCTCTCTCCCGATGGGGGAGAGAGGAATCCGTATCACACTTCATTCGGAGGTGAAGCGAAGCTCCCCTCTCCCGATACAAATTCCCTCACCCCTGGCCCCTCTCCCGATGGGAGAGGGGAAAAACTCCTCTCCCTGATCCTTAATAAAACTAAATTTTTCCAATAGCGGAGCTCCTTTCTCCGGCGCCCCGGCGACCGAATATTTCTTACACAAAATTTAACAGGGCGGAAACTTGCACGGCGCTGGAGAGTGGTCGGGCCTGCCGGACAGAGCCTTGCTTGCCGGCCGAAGCAGATGCGAAGGCTGGAGAGAGGATGGTTATATGTTGCCTTGGGACACTGATCGAAAAGTCCGTCGCGGAAGAATCCGGAAAACGGGGCAAAAAGTATTAGGGATCAAGTATCAAGTACTAAGGGGTCAAGAGCACATTAGTGCGGGAGAAAATATTATTCAAACCCCTCTTTTTCAAAATCAGCAGCGGCCCTCCGTGGCCGCGGCGATTCTGGCATCGCTTCGTTATGGGACAGAGGCATCCGGTTGCGGAACGAAGCGATCGTGTTCGCAAGCGGACACTGGAATGTCTCAAGGCTGCCTTTCATTCGACTCCGCGGCCACGGAGGGCCGCTGCTGATCATAATTATCATTATTCCCTGCGGTTTTGCTGTTGATCCGTATTTAAGTATGAACAAACTTTGATGACTGCATAACGATCCATACTTGATACTTGATACCTGATACCTGATACCCGATACTTCCTACGTGTCCTCCCTAATCCTCGCCGACCCGACTTCGCCCTGCGGGGCTTCGCCGGGCAAGCGGCACTCACCAATCGCATGACATCTTTGATTCTCGCTGACGGTACGGTATTCACCGGCAATCCCTTTGGCGCGGAGGTCGATACCGACGGGGAAGTGGTTTTCAATACGGGAATGGCCGGTTATCCGGAGTCGATGACCGACCCCAGCTACCGGGGACAGATATTGACATTCACTTATCCGTTGATCGGCAACTACGGAGTACCCAGCGAGGAGCGCAACATTTGGGGTTTTTCGCAGAATTACGAGAGCGAGAATATACACGTTCGCGGGATAATCGTGGAAAACGAAAGCCGGGATTTCAGCCATTTCAAGGCGGTCAGCTCACTGCATGAATGGATGAAACATCACAAAATTCCGGGGATTTCGGGGATCGATACGAGGGCGCTGACGAAGAAGCTGAGGGAAACAGGGGTAATGCTTGGCCGCATCGTTCAAAACGATGCGAAATTGACAATTGACAATGGACAATTGACAATTGACGATCCAAACAACACTAATCTGGTGGCGGAAGTTAGCATAAAAGAAGCCATAACTTATGAACCGGAACTGGCGGAGGGTCGGACCGAACCGGTTGCCGCACTGATTGTTTACGATTGCGGGATAAAAAGGAATATTTTGAGGTCGTGGCTTAAGCGGGGAGTCAGAGTTCACCGGGTTCCCTGGGATTACGATTTAAGCAAAACCGATTTGCCGTATGACGGCGTATTTATCTCAAACGGTCCTGGTGATCCGAAGAAAGCGGACAAAACCATCGAGCAGATCCGTTTCGCGCTTAGGAAAAATATCCCGACTTTTGGGATCTGTCTCGGGAACCAGCTGCTCGCACTGGCCATCGGCGGCGATACTTACAAGTTGAAGTACGGACATAGGGGGGTGAACCAACCCTGTGTGGAAGCCCCCACCCCCGGCCCCTCCCCCGTTCCGGGAGAGGGGAGAAAGGTTGGGGCTCGTTGCATAATCACCAGCCAAAATCATGGTTTCGCGGTTGATGCCAAAAAATTACCCGAAGATTGGCATGTCTGGTTTACCAACGCGAATGACGGAACAGTTGAAGGGATCCGGCACTCTGTCGGCCGGTTCTTCTCGGTCCAGTTCCATCCGGAAGCGAGTCCGGGGCCGGAGGATGCCGGGTATTTGTTCGATAAATTTTTGGATGTAATTCGACGCTAGGGGGAATTGTTAAATTGTTATATTGCTAAATTGTTCGCAAGCGGAAACGCGCGTTCTTGCTTGCTAACAATTTAACAATTTAGCAATTTAGCCATAACGTTCTATGCCTACTCCCACCTACTCAATAGTTTGTAAAAAGAAGGAACAAATCGCTTCTGGTATTTATGAAATAGTTTTTTCCAAGCCTGAAGGCTTTTCGTTCAAGCCCGGCCAGTTCGTGATGTTCGAAGTCCCCCTGATCGAAAACCCCGCTGACATACAAAAACGGGCTTATTCCATCGCTTCCTCGCCCGATGAGCCGGATCTGCTTTTCGTTATCAAATTGATCAAGGGCGGCCGTGCATCGAGATGGGTCGATGAAGTCCTGAAAGATGGAACAGAAGTGAAGATGCAGGGGCCGATGGGTGTCTGTACCATGGAGCCGGATGCTTCGAGAAATTATTTATTTATCGCAACCGGCAGCGGAGTGGCGCCTTGCAGATCGCATATCACCGACATGATCCACCAGAAAAATCCGGCAGTTCCCATCACGCTTCTTTTCGGAGTCGTAAGGAGTGAGGATCTTTTCTGGGCGGAATATTTCGATCAGATCGCCTCCTGGAATCCATCATTCCGATTCATTCCCACGCTGCTTTTCCCCGACCCGAAATGGAAAGGCAAGACCGGAAAGATACAGGATATGGTGCCGGCTCTGGTTTCCGATACGGAAAAGACCGACGTGCTGATTTGCGGATCCTCAGAGATAGTAAACGAAGTGGAAAATATATGTGTTGATAAATTGGGAATACCGAAAAAGAACGTGCACGCGGAAGGGTTTTGATTAACATTCGTAACCGGGACATCGTGTCCCGGAGATCGATTATGGATAAATTTAATCCATAGCCGGGGTTCGTTACCCCGGCGTTTCTCGCGAGAACGGCGCGCGGGTAAACGAACCCGCGCTGCGCAAGGTAAATTTTCGTTTCATTTCGCTCAAAACCGGGACACGATGTCCCGGCTGCGGTAATTAAAAGTTTACTCGGGAAGCCGGATCTCTCCCCGTTCAATCATTTCCAGCACCCTCGGATACCATTCTTTTTCCAGTTCCTGAACCCGGGCTTTCAGAGTTTCTTCGGTGTCATCCTGCCTTACCGGACAGCTTTTTTGGAGCAGAATTTTGCCGGTGTCCACGCTCTCCTCGACCATGTGGACAGTCATGCCGGAAATATTGTCTCCGGATTTCAGCACCAGTTCATGCGCATGCGCGCCTTTGTGGTTCGGCAGCAGGGAAGGATGGACGTTCAAAATCCTGTTTCGCCATTTGCGCACGAACCACGGGGAGAGGATGCGCATCCAGCCCTGGCAGGCGATAATGAAGCTATGAGCTATGAGCTTTGAGCTTTGAGAACCGACGAGATCGAGGATGGCCTGGTCCAGACGTTTATCGTAATCTTCACGCGGTTCGTCCTTTTGAATCGGAACGATTTTTACCGGTAAGTTGGCGGTGCGGGCTTTTTCGATGCAACCCCGGTCTGCGCGGTCGGTTATAAGGCCGAGGCATTTGGCGGAAAGAGAACCATCGGAAATGCGATTGAGCGTTGATTCAAAAACAGTTCCGCGGGAGGTGGAGAGAACGACGAAGTTCATGCGGAGAGGGTAACACAAAAGGTAAGGGAGGTAAGGCACGTAAGGGAGGTCAGGAAGGTATTTTTTTTCATTTACCTTACCTACCTTACCTTCCTTACTTTCCTGACCTATTTTTATACGATTGTTTCCTTAAACAAATCTTCCCCGGGGTTTATCCCATCCACCCATCCCGAGTAATCACTCAATTCAATCCCATGGTCGCGGATGACGGCGGCCGGCACAGATTGTCCCGCGTTGCCCATGACAAAATTCGCGGCTGTGGCCAGCTGGTCAGCCACGGCTTCATGCGTGAAATTCAGCGGTTTACCGAAAAGATCCTTTTTCCCGATCTGGCTTTGGACCGGGTCTATGCCGGCGCAGACCAGCGCGAAAGCCACGACACCCAGCCGGGCCGGCCGGCAGCAGGAGTCGGTGATGATGACGGCGATGCGGGAGGAAACCGAGGAAACCGAGGAGTCCGACCATTCGACCTCGAGCTCATGGCCGAGAGGAGAGTCCGAGGAAAGGCTGCCTATCTTCGGTTTCGTCGGTTTCTTCGGATTCCTCGGTTTCCTCCCAGATAATTCCAATTGCATCCGCAAAATCCGCGCAGAACGCACAGGATCCTCCGGCCACCCGATGGCATATCCCGGTTCGATGTTCGATTTGTCCAGCCCGGCATTCGGACAAAGCAGGCGGCCGGTTTTCATCCCCGCGGGCTTCAGCGATGTCAGCAATGCAAATGGGCTGATGCTTGCGATAAATCCGTTCATGCGTTCAGTTTCCCGCAAAATCAGTTCCGTAAACTCCGGTTCCTGCCCGCACTGCGGCGCGAGCTTAAGCGCCTCTTCACCCGTCTTGATTTTCTTCAGATCAAATATCCGCCCCTCGGCCATGGCAATAACTTTTGAGGAAACAAGCAGTATGTCCGAGTCCGAAAAACCAAAACATCCGGCCAGAATATCGGCGACCGAATCCCCGGGTTTTATCTGGGGTGTTTGAATCGGAAGAACCTGCATAGCGGTACCTTACTTTATTTATGAGCATATTCCGATTCATTACCTCCGCAGCCGGGACATCGTGTCCCGGTAGTGGGAAGATTTGCATGAATTAAACTTAAAAAAATTTTAAAAAAAACGATCTTTAATTTTTAATAATTCGAATCTGCGTCTCCGGGACACGATGTCCCGGCTGCGGGAAAGAGATAGTTCACTCCTCCTCCCCCCACAAATTCGCCAACGCCTGTTTTTGGACGAGCACTACCCGGTTGTTTACAAGAGAGGTCTTGAGGTCGACGGTCTGGAGGTTGACTGCGACGGTGCCGGCGGACGGACTATCGAAGAAAACGGCGTCCGGCACGTCCGGAACAAAAAGTCTGATTCCGGCGTTGGGCGGCAGCGACCACCTGGTGAAGCCGAACATCGGAATATCCTGCTTGACCTCCGATATGGGAGCTCCGGTCACCTCGGTCCGGGTCCAGGCTGCGGGAGTGGAGATGTGGATCGGGTTCGGCGTTCCATTGGTTATCTTCGCATAACCGGCGTCGTCCTTTCGGGCGAAGACGACGTTGAGTGACAGCGGTTTATCGTGTTCCAGGCCGACGGTGACAGTGATTTTCGGCACTGAAGCACGGGACACTAATGTGGCGAATGTTCCGCGGTCCGCGTATCCGAGCAAAAGCAAAACCGCTATCGCTGAACCGGCGATGATCAAATGGGTGCCGAGGTGGAGACTTCGGATGGTGAAAGTTTTTTTGACTTTGGTTCTTTTGTCCTGAACAGACATCACTTTCGTTTTAACATGGATCTGCCTCGGCCTGAGCGGTTTTGCGCTGGCGGCGGTCTTTTTCGATTGCGCCGGACTTTTCGCCGATGTCTTTTTTCGATTTGGCATGGAATATAGCGTAGCGAAATTTTATGAGAGGTCACGCGAATTTACTTGCTCCATTGACGAAGCAAGTATGGATTGACGTAATGACCCAGGAGAACGAAAGGGCAAATAAATAGGGCAAAAAGGCATCAGCCTTCGCCAAGGCTTCGGCCGACGAGATAGGGCAAAAAGGCAAAAGGTACTCTTTTTTCTCTTCAAAAACCCACCGCGCCTGCTATGATGCGACTGATGGAATTCAATCCGCATTCACTGAATCAGATACTTACCAGGATTCGCGACCAGATGCGCTGTCCGCAATGCGGCACGCGGGTGGCGGTGGATTTTCCGTCAATAAAACTTGCCGGGGACGATTTCATGCTGCTCCAGCTTCAATGCCTGAGCTGCAGCGCCTTCATCGTACTGCATGTTAATCTCTCTATTCCCGATCATGCCGCTTCCAGACCCGAGAGAGACGAGCTGCTCAATGCCTCTTCGACGCTTTCGCTGAGCGAAAAAGAAATGTCGACGCTTCGAAGCGGCCTCCAAACCTGCGCAGGTTCGTTTGAGCAGTTGTTCAAAAAATACGGGAGCAATGCGCCGGATTCAAGGATTGCTTAAGGAAGCTCTGATTGGCTTCTTTTTATTGCAACCCTGAAATAATTGTTAAATTGCTAAATTGTTAAATTGTTTGCATGCAACACGTAAGATCCATGCATGTAAACCATTAACCAGCAGCTGTTCCGATTCGTTCATCCGGAAGATTGCAAATGTTTATCTGCGTTATTTATCGGCACAAACATCGCGTTCCGCTTGCGAATAATTTAGCAATTTAACAATTTGTTCTGGTTTAATTGAATTCAGATATTAATCAAAGAGTCTCCCATATTGTTCTCAGCAAATGATGAACCCAAGAAAAGTTACCATCATAATACCTGCCTTTAACGGTTGGTCCGGCCTGGAACGTTGCATCAGGTCGTGTGCTTCCCATATCGCGAGCCTGCACGACGTAATCGTCGTTGACGATGGCAGCGATGAACCCGGCTTCGGCGAAGACATCCAGCGGGCCATCTCCGGCTTGCCCAATTTCAGGTACTTCCGGCTCCCTAAAAACAGCGGGTTTATAAAGGCCTGCAATCACGCCGTTTTCAACCTGGCCGAAAAAGAAAGCGATATTCTGCTCTTGAATTCCGATGCTGAAGTGACCGAAGGGTTTCTGGAAGAAATGCTGATGTGTCTGTACTCAAGCGAACACCACGGTGTGTGCTGCCCGCGCAGCAATTCCGCCACCATCTGCACTTTCCCTTTTCTTTATACCGGTGACCGCAAAAGTTTCAGGAACTTGAGCTATGACGGCTGGCTGAGATTCCGCAATAGTTTGCCCCGTTTCTCGGTCATCCCGACGGGGGTCGGTTTCTGTATGTTGATCCGGCGCAGCCTGATTAACCGATTCGGGTTATTCGATGAGATTTACGGCCAGGGTTACAACGAGGAAAATGATTTTTGTTTTCGGATAAACCGGTTTGGTTATTCGACGGTGATGGCCAATCGTTCCTATGTTTTTCACGTCGGTGGCGGGTCTTTTGCCGAGACCGAAAGGAATTATCTGGAGCGGTATAACCGTCGGATCTTATTCCGCAGATATCCCGAATACCCGCGGGTCATCGGTGAATACATCGGGCATTACATTCCGGCGCACGAGTATTTTGCCGATCTTTTAAGCGGCATCTATCCCCGAAAAAAAATATTGATCGATTTGTCTCATCTGGTGGCGGCTTATAACGGAACCAGCGAGTATGCACTGTCGTTACTTCATGAACTCAAGCCGATTTTGGATTCGAAGTACGATGTGACCGTACATTGCACGAAGCGCGCCGACGATTTTTTCGGTTTGTCCGGGAAATACCCGCGGATCTGGCATGCGGAAGACGGGATAAATGAGCGTTACGACCTCGCTTTTGTTCCGCATCAGATTTTCAGCACTCACCATCTTTTTCGGCTTAACCGGCTCGCTCTCCGGTTCGTTGTCAACGCGTTGGATATAATCGCTCTCAGATGCCAGTATCTTAAGCGGGCTGACATCGAATCCGCGCTGCGGCTCAGTGTCTGTATGGCCGATGCGGTGACGACGATCAGCCAGGCCTCACTTGACGATCTGCGTTGCTATCTGGGGGACGGGGGTTTCCGCCCGAACCAAAGCCAGCGGGTCATTCATCTTGCTTATCCGGATCCGGAACAAGACGAATCGGTTGGTGACGAAACCGGTTTGCCCGAAAAAGGTTTTATTTTTCTGGTCGGGAATAAATTCGATCACAAGGCAGTCGATCTGGCGCTCGGAAATTTATCGGACACACGACCTATTGTGGTTCTCGGTGGTAAAAAAAGAGTACGCCGGCGCAACACAATCTGTCTTGAAAGCGGCAACTTGTCAGAACGGTTAATCAATTCGCTCTACCAAAGGTGCTCGGTGATTGTTTTTCCCAGCCAGTACGAAGGTTTCGGCTTGCCGTTTCTGAAAGCCGCCGGCCGGGGCAAGCCGATCATCGCCTGTGACACAGGAACCACCCGGGAGATCGCGCTGTTTTTCGGGATAGAAAACCTGGTATACAAGTTCAAGAATTTTTCGGAAATTCCAAGTCTGGTCGATCTGGCGCTGAGCAAAAAGCATGAAAAACCCGCCCGCCGAAGAACCTGGCGCGAAGCGGCGGAGGAAACAGCGGATTTTATTTCGGCCGTTTTGGCGGCTCCGGTTGACCTGGAATTATTGGATCGGCGGAATGAACTCCTGGACTCCATGGAACGGATGAAACTTGAACAAGATTGCGGCATTTATATGCGGAATCTAGCCCTCCGGCCATGGCGGCTTTTTGTCGGAAAATTGAAAAGGGCAGCCGAGCCAATACTTGGGCTTTTTGGAAGGTAATACCATTTTGCATTTAAAACATAACTAATCGGTCATTCGTAACGGCATCATCTCGTACCGCGTAGCGTTTACTCAAGCCAAGAACTCCATACCGCCAGCGCGTCTGATTAAGAACGTTTTAAACGCGAAGTGGTATAACTGATGATAAGCATTAGTACGGGATAAATAAATATTATTCAAACCCCTCTTTTTCAAACTCAGCAGCGGCCCTCCGTGGCCGCGGCGATTCCAGAATGTCTCAATACAGTCTTTCATTCGACACCGCGGCCGGGGACGGCCGCTGCTGATCATAATTATCATTACTTCCCGCAGTTTCACTGTTGATCCACCTTACTTTTTTCTGTTTTTCCTTGCACATACGAAAAATTCCCTTAAACTAACGTCATCATCGGAGTGCCTCCAGCGGGACAGAAGACCGCACCGGTTGGCGCTTCGTTCTTTCGCGCGTTTGTAATCCTTTATTACCCACCCGAATACCTTCCTTACTTACCTTACCTTCCTTACCTCTTTGTTATGGCCTTCACTCCCCGCACTTCAGATTCATTTGACGCCGTGGCGCTGAGCGTCGCCAGCCCGGAGGACATCTTGAGCTGGTCCAGAGGCGAGGTGACAAAACCCGAGACAGTAAACTACCGCACGCAGCGCGCCGAGCCGGACGGACTTTTTTGCGAGCGTATTTTCGGCCCGACAAAAAATTTCCAGTGCTTTTGCGGCAAATACAAAGGCATCCGTTACAACGGAGTAGTCTGCGAGAAATGCGGCGTGGAAGTCACCCGCTCCATAGTCCGCCGCGAGCGCATGGGCCACATCAACCTGGCCGTGCCGGTGACCCATATCTGGTTCCTGCGGAGTTCGCCCTCGAGACTGGGACTTTTACTCGATCTTTCGATCAAGACACTGGAGCAGATCGTTTATTTCTCGGCGTACATCGTCATCACCGTCGAAGAGGACGCCAAAGGCCAGACGGAGAAGGAACTGCAGCAGGAATTCGAAGCCCGCAAAAATCAGATCAAGCGCGAGCATGACGACGCGCTGAAAAACCTGAAAGAAGGGGATCCCACCCGCGAACAGCTGGATGCTCTGGAGAAGTCCACGGCCGAAAAGTTCGATGCGCTGAAAATCAACCACAAAGACGCGCTTGATGATTTGAGGAATCTGCGGATCGGATCGGTATTGAGCGAGCTCAAATTCCGCGAAATGAACATGAAATTCGGTCACTTGTTCCGGGCCGGCACCGGGGCCGAATCTTTGCGCGAGATCATCGCCGCCATCAATTTTGACGACCTGGTCTCTGCGCTGATGAAAGAGCGCCAGCAAAGTAGCGGCCAGCGGCTGAAGAAAGTGATGAAGCGGCTCAAGCTGGTGCAGTCGCTCCGGCAGGCGAACATCAAACCGGAATGGATGATCATGACCCGGATACCGGTTTTGCCGCCCGACCTGCGGCCGATGGTCCAGCTCGATGGCGGACGATTCGCCGCGTCGGATCTCAATGATCTGTACCGGAGGGTGATAAACCGCAACAACCGCCTGAAAAAACTGATGAGCATCGGCGCTCCGGAAGTCATCAACCGAAATGAAAAACGCATGCTTCAGGAAGCGGTCGACACTCTGCTCAATAACTCCGCCCGGGCCGGCAAAGCGCTGTTCACGGCGGGGGACCGCCGCAAACTGCGGTCACTGAGCGACATGTTGAAAGGAAAACAGGGACGCTTCCGCCAGAACCTGCTGGGAAAGCGTGTCGACTATTCCGGACGTTCGGTGATAGTGGTGGGACCTGAATTGAAAATCGACGAATGCGGTCTGCCGAAGGAAATGGCCATGAAACTGTTCAAGCCGTTTGTGATCGGGCGGCTGATCCGCGATGAGCTGGCCCACAACGTGAAGAGCGCCGAGCGGCTGGTCATCGACGGCTCCAAGAAAGTTTGGGATATTCTGGAAGAGGTGATCCAGGACAAGCACGTGCTCCTAAACCGCGCTCCGACTCTGCACCGTCTCGGTATCCAGGCCTTCCGGCCGAAGCTGATCGAAGGGCTGGCGATCCAGCTCCACCCGCTGGTCTGTACCGCGTTCAACGCCGACTTCGACGGCGACCAGATGGCCGTCCATGTGCCTCTTTCGGATCAGGCTCAGCGCGAGGCCCGCGAGCTGATGAGCGCCGCGCGAAACGTACTCAAGCCTTCGGCCGGCGAGCCGATCATCACCCCTGTTCAGGACATGGTGCTGGGTTGTTATTTTTTAACCGTGATGCACAAGGGATTCAAGGGCGAAGGGATGGTCTTCAGCTCTTCAAACGAGGCGATCCTGGCGTATGAGCACGGCATCGTCGAGCTCCAGGCCAAGGTCAAGGTCCGGGTTCCGGTGGATGGCAAAGAAGACGAAACCGAACTGATTGAGACATCGCCGGGACGTTTGTTGTTTCAGGAAATCGTGCCCCCGGAACTCGGGCGGATAAACGAAACTCTGCGCAAGGGATCCCTGAGCAAATTGATCGCGCGGGCGCTGGAAGTTGTCGGGACTGAACGGACGGCGGCTCTGGCCGACGCGATAAAGAACATCGGGTTCAAATATGCCACTCTCTCCGGGACATCCATCGCCGTGAGTGACATTATCGTTCCGGCCGAAAAAGAAGCGCTCCTTGCGGAAGCCAATGAAAAGGTGCGGAAGATCAACAACCAGTATTGGAAAGGCTGGATAACCGGCGACGAGCGTTATCAGCATGCCATCCGCATCTGGAGCAAAGCCAAGAGCGACATATCGGTCACGATGGTCAAACATTTCACCGCCAGCGACAAAAACAGCATCACCTACATGATCGACTCCGGAGCCCGCGGAAACTGGGGCCAGATCACCCAGCTGGCCGGCATGAAAGGCCTGGTAGCGAACCCCTCAGGCCGCACGATCGAGCTGGCGATCCAGAGCAATCTGAAAGAAGGTTTCACCATTCTGGAATATTTCATCGCGACACACGGCGGCCGCAAAGGGAAATCCGACACGGCGCTGAAGACGGCCGAAGCCGGCTACCTCACCAGGCGGTTGGTGGATGCCGTCCAGGATATCGTTATAAAAGAGGAGGATTGCGGGTCAAAAGTCGGCCATATGATCACGCGCGAGGATTCCGAACAGATTGGCGAAAAATTTGAAGTCCGGATCTTCGGCCGGACGCTGAATGCCGACATAGTCGCGGGCAAGAAAGTGCTGGCAAAAAGGAACGAAGAAATCGACGCGGACATAATTTCCCGGTGCGACCAACACAAGGTCGACGGCGTGTCGGTAAGGTCAGTCATGACTTGCCATACCGACGGCGGTATCTGCATCAAATGCTACGGCCGCGACCTTTCGAACAACAAAACCGTCCAGATCGGCACGCCGGTCGGCATCATCGCCGCCCAGTCCATCGGCGAACCGGGAACGCAGCTGACCATGAGGACCTTCCACATGGGAGGCGTCGCCGAGGGTTCCGACATCACCCAGGGTCTCACCCGGGTCGAAGAGATTCTCGAAGCCCGTCCGCCGCGCACACCCGCAACTCTTTCGGACATTTCAGGACGGGTGAAGCTTTCACACAAGAGCGGCGTGACCACGATTCACATTACCGGTGAAGAACTGGGCCAGGACTCATACTTCGTGCCGGCCGGTTACGATATCGTGGTAAAGAAAGGCGCCGAGGTCAAAGAGCGGACGATCATCGCCAAGGCCAGCACCGACAAGTCCACGATAAAGGCCACGATTGCCGGGAAAATCACTTCCGTCGAGCCGAGCCGCATCGTAATCAAACATTCCGAAATTCAGGAACGGACTTATGAGTTCCAGAGCCGGGAAGTGATACTGGTCAAAACCGGGGACAGCGTGAAAGCCGGCCAGGCGATAAATGCCGGACATTACAATCTGCAGGAACTTCTGGAGAAGCAGGGGTCGTATGCCGTCCAGAACTATCTCGTTCACGAGGTTCAGCATATTTACGCCTCGCAGGGCCAGACCATCAACGACAAACATTTGGAAATCATTGCCCGGAAAATGTTCAGTAAGGTTCGCATCGTGGACGGCGGCTTCACCGAGCTTTTGGCCGGCGAGGTCGTGGATATCGCCGACGTGCGCCGGGCCAATAGCGCGCTTCTGAAGTCCAGGAGCAAGAAGGAGAAAAAAGAAGCGACCTTTGAGCAGCTTTTGCTCGGGCTCACCCGCGTATCGCTCGCAACCGAATCCTGGTTGGCCGGAGCGTCTTTCCAGGAAACCATCCGCGTTCTGGTCGAAGCCGCTACTACTGGCAAGGTCGACTATCTGAAGGGGCTGAAGGAAAACGTCATCATCGGCCGTCTGATTCCGGCCGGGGAAATCTTCCGCAAGCGATTTGATGAGGAAGAGGAAGACGACAAGAATTGATAATTGAGAATTGAAAATTAATTGTCAATTATCAATTTATAATCTATCTTCTCTCGGCTGTTACTTAGTCATTGATCATCAATTCTCAATTAATAAAGTTATGCCTACCATCAACCAGCTCATCCGTCGTCCCAGGAAGCTCCAGAAGCGCCGAACCAAAGCGCCGAACCTGCAATACACCTGGAATGCCCTCAATATGAAGCGGGTGAAACTGCGCCATGGCGCACCGGTCAAGCGCGGCGTGTGCCTGAAAGTGACGACCATGACGCCGAAGAAACCGAACTCAGCTCTCCGTAAAATCGCCAGAGTGCGGCTCACCAATGGTGAGGAAATCACCGCGTATATTATGGGCGAGGGTCACAACCTGCAGGAGCACTCGGTGGTGCTGGTCCGCGGCGGCCGCGTAAAAGATCTGCCGGGCGTTCGCTACCATATTGTTCGCGGCGTTTTGGATACGGAGGGAGTAAGGGACAGAAAGCAGGGGCGTTCTCTTTATGGTGCTAAGAAGCCCAAATAATTTTTTCCAATTATTGTTAAATGGCTAAATGGCTAAATTGTTCGCAAGCGGTACTGTTGGTTGTTGCAAATCATCCATTTAACAATTTAACAATTTAACAATTTATCAATTGTCGTTATGGCCACCCTTCCCAAGCAATACATCCCCAAAGGTTCCGATCCGCTGGTCGAGAAATTCATCAACTGCATAATGAAGCGGGGCAAGAAATCCATCGCCCGCCGGATCTTCCAGGATTCGATCGGGATCATAAAGACCCGGACAAAAGAACCGCCGATGGAAGTCTTTTCCAAGGCTCTGGTCAATACCACGCCGCTGGTGGAGGTACGGCCGAAGCGCATAGCCGGCGCGGTTTACCAGGTGCCGGTTGAGGTCCCCGCCAAACGCCAGCAGTCACTTTCCATCCGATGGATTTTGACCGCTGCGCGTGCCAGAAAAGGCGCGGCCATGGCTGAGAAATTAGCTCTCGAGTTACTTGATGCCTCAGCCGAACAGGGAGCGGCGGTGAAGAAGAAAGAAGACGTATACAAGATGGCGCAGGCCAACAAGGCCTATGCGCACTTCGCGAAGATGGGATAGAAGAGGTTCAGGAAGCCATGCCAGTGGTGGTTATGATTAGTCAAATATTAGTTTCTGACCTTTTGTAACCATGGGACTGATACCATTTTGCATTTAAAACATAACTAATCGGTCATTCGTAACGGCATCATCTCGTACCGCGTAGCGTTTACTCAAGCCAAGAACTCCA
>MFXU01000027.1:0-28185 GCA_001788965.1 Candidatus Peribacteria bacterium RIFCSPHIGHO2_02_FULL_51_15
CAAAAGGTTCCTCATTTTTCACCTTTTGTCTTCTTGCCATTTTGCCTTTCGTTTTGTCTTCTTGCCCTGAATTTTTATGCAAGTATTTTCTTCAAATACTCCCCAGTATAACTTTCCCCGACCTTCGCCACCTGTTCCGGTGTGCCGGTAGCGATGATTTTCCCGCCCTCGTCCCCGCCGTCGGGGCCGATGTCGATCACGTGGTCGACGCATTTTACGACATCCAGATTGTGTTCGATCACCAGCACGGTATTCCCTTTTTCCACCAGGCGCTGGAGCACATCCAGCAGCCGGTGAATGTCGTCGAAATGCAAACCGGTCGTCGGCTCGTCGAGAATGTAAAAAGTCTTCCCGGTGGCGCGTTTGGTGAGCTCCGTTGCCAGCTTGATGCGCTGGGCTTCGCCGCCGGAAAGCGTGGTGGCGCTTTGCCCGAGGTGGATGTAGCCGAGGCCGACGTCGCTCAGGGTCTGCAGTTTGTTTTTTATGGACGGAAAAGCGCCGAGAAAATCCAGCGCCTCCGATATCGTCATCTCGAGTGTGTCAGCGATGGTTTTCCCCTTATAAGTCACTTCCAGTGTTTCCCGGTTGTAGCGCTGCCCTTTGCAGCTTTCGCAGGTTACGTACACGTCGGGCAGAAAATGCATCTCGATTCTTTTTAGTCCGTCGCCCTCGCATTCCTCGCAACGCCCGCCGGAGACATTGAAGCTGAAACGCCCGGGCTTGTAGCCTCGCAGTTTGGCTTCCGGCGTCATGGCGAAGACGTCCCGTACTTCCGTGAAGATACCGGTGTACGTCGCCGGGTTACTGCGCGGTGTGCGGCCGATAGGCGACTGGTCTATGACTATCGCCTTGTCGAGATGATCGAGTCCCCGGATTTCCTTGAACTCCTGGCCTTTGGTATGGGCGTTATTCAGCGTCCTTAGGAGCTCGGGCGCCAGTATTCCGTGAATCAGGCTGGATTTGCCGGAGCCTGACACTCCGGTTATGCCGATCAGGCAGCCAAGCGGCAGCTTCACGTCTATTTCTTTCAGGTTATGGTGCCGCGCCCCCAGTATCTCGACGAATTTTCCGTTGCCCTTCCTGCGCCTGCCTGGAATCGGGATTTTTTTCTTTCCGCTCAGGTATTGCCCGGTCACCGACCCGGGATTTTTCATCAGGTCGGCTACCGACCCCTGCGCCACGACTTCGCCGCCGTTTTTGCCAGCACCCGGGCCTATTTCGAGAAGCCAGTCGGCCGATCGGATCGTCTCCTGATCATGTTCCACGACAATCACGGTATTGCCGATGTCCCGGAGATTGGTCATCGTCGAGATCAATTTCATGTTGTCTCTTTGATGGAGGCCGATAGAGGGTTCATCCAGGACGTAGAGCACGCCCTGGAGCGCCGAGCCGATCTGGGTGGCGAGACGGATCCTCTGCGCTTCACCGCCCGAAAGCGTGGCGGCCGAGCGGTCCAGCGTCAGGTATTTGAGTCCGACGTTTTCCAGGAATGAGAGGCGGGAGATGATCTCGGAGATTACTTTGCGGACGATGGTGTATTCATATGATGTTAATGCGGAGGTTGCCGAGGGGACCGAAGAAACAGAGGAAAAAACAGATTTATTCGTAGAGACGCCCCGGTGGGGCGTCTCTACATCCTTGGTTTCTTCGGTTTCTTTTTTTCCAGGTATCAGCTCCTCATAAAATTTCTTTGCGTTGCTGATCGACAGCGCCGATGCTTCGACGATGTTTTTGTCCCCGACTGTCACGCCCAGGATCTCTTTTTTCAGGCGCTTGCCTTCGCATTTCGGGCAGGGCAGCTCGAACATATAGGCTTCGATCTGCGTCCGGACATAGCTCGAATCGGTTTCATGATGCCGGCGTTCCAGGTTTGGGATCACGCCTTCGTAAGTAGTCTGGTAATGTCCGTCAAATTTCTCGGAACTGAAATCGACTTCGATCTTCTCGGGATGACCGTAAAGGACTATTTTCTGGACTTCCGGATCCAGCGAACGCCAGGGAGCATCCAGAGAAAATTTCAGTTTCTTGCCAAGTGCGGCGAGGGTCTGGAGCATGAAGCTCATCCGGCCGGCCGAGGTGGCCCAGGGATGGATGGCCCCTTCGCTTATGGTCAGATCCTGGTTTGGCACCACCGTGGAACGGTCGACCTGCAATATGCTGCCGATTCCGTGGCAAAAATCACAAGCTCCGTGCGGGGAATTGAAGGAAAAACTGCGGGGCTCGATCTCCGGGATGCTCATCTCCGGATAGTCGGGGTTCACGAAACGGTCCGAGAATTTCCATATTTCTTTCGTATCGCTGTCCATCATGAAGACCAATCCCTCGCCTTTGCGAAGAGCCAGCTCCACCGAGTCCGAGAGCCGCGCGCGGTTCGGATTCGGCGCATCGATTGTCGTTCCGTCGGACAGGGTTTCTTTGATCGGTTCAAAATCGCGCAATACCATGCGGTCGATGACGGTTTCGATCGAGTGGGATTTCTTCGGGTCCAGATTCAGCTCTTCGTCGGTCGTGACTATTTCGCCGTCCACCCGGATCCGCACGAAGCCCTCGCGTTTTATGGAGTCCAGGATTTTCTGGTGAGCGCCTTTCCGTCCGGATACCTGCGGCGAAAGCAGGATTATTTTCCGCCCTTCGGGCATCCTGGCGATTATGTCCACTATCTGGCTGGCCGACTGCTTGGTAAGCAGTTTGCCGGTGACGGGACAGTGAACTTTTCCGACCTTGGCCCATAAAAGCCTCATGTAATCATAGATTTCGGTCACGGTTCCGACGGTCGACCGCGGATTTCTCGGGGCGGTTTTCTGGTCGATTGAGATTGCCGGACTCAAGCCCTCGATGGAATCGACCTCCGGCTTCTCCATCTGGGAGATAAATTGCCGGGCATATGCCGACAATGACTCCGCGTAGCGGCGCTGGCCCTCGGCAAAAATAGTGTCGAAAGCCAGGGAAGATTTTCCAGACCCGCTGAGCCCGGTGATGACCGTCAGCGAGTTCCGCGGGATCTCCACATCGATGTTTTTCAGGTTGTGCATTCTCGCTCCTTTTATTTTGATGCTATCCATGGCTGAAAATTCCTCAAAAAAATTAAAAAAACTATGGTGCGACCATAGCCGAGGGAGCTTACAGCCGGGTTAGGGCTTTGTCCAGGGAGTGCAATGTATCTGAACCTATTGAAAATCTCTTGCAATATTGTACACAAGTGTGTACACTTTTTATGTATTTCTTCATTTCTATGACTATCCGCATCATCAGTATTCGCGAGTTCCGTGAAAATATGACTGGTCTGCTGAGAGAGGCGCAGGCCAAGGATATTCATTTCGTGATAATGCGCCATGCCGTTCCTGTGGCGCGGGTAGCCCCCTTCTCCAAAAAAGAAATGGCTCTGGAAGAACTTACGCGGGAGATCGCGGAGGCGAGAGCGCAGGCGAAGCGCGGAGAAGTATTTACGCAGAAAGAAATTGAGAAGATGATGGGATTGTGATCGTGATATACACGCACATGGCGCGACGTGATCTCTTGCGTCTTCAGGGAGAGACGGCTCGCCGAATTGTTAAGAAGATGCGATGGTTTGCTTCGCAAAAGAATCCCCTTGCATTCGCTAAACCGCTCCGGGATGCCCGTTTCGGCAGTTACCGTTTTCGGGTGGGTGACTACCGCATTCTTGTAGATCTGGCTGGAAAACAAGTCCGTGTTCTTACAGTACTGGCGGTCAGACATCGCAAAGATGTATACAAACTTCTTTGATCACGATCTTTTGGGATATTGATGCCGGATGTGGACTGCTTGTGAAATCACCTTGCTTCCGAAAATACATCCTGTATCTTTGCACCGATGCAGCAGTACAACGTCCTGAGTCGGCTCGGTTGGTGGGCTGTCTCCCCGAAGTCCGCTTGTCGGTAGGGCGTGCCTGAAATTTAATTCCAAGCCTCCTCCGAAAGCGGGAGGTTTTTTTGTTGTTTTCCGATTCCCACAATGGATTTACCGCTCATCACCAAAGTTCTCCGGCCCGGACACTGTGATCCGCTTTTTCTTTTGAACAAGCTGGGCTCTGTCCGCGATTACCTCGCTTTACTGGAATCCGCGAACCGTACGTCCGGAAACGATCTTTCGTATCTCGCGTTCGGCGCCCGGGACGTGATCACCGTCCGGGACGGTGCGGTATTTGGATCGCGGTATGTCATGGATGGTGAAATAAAAGATCCGCTTGCGGTTTTTTCAGAACTTGTCGGTGCAGGAAAAGAAAAAGGCCGTTTGAGGATGGGATACATAGGTTTTTTGAGTTACGAATCGGCGCGTTATTTCGAAGTTTTGGATCTGAAACCGGACCCGGGTATCCCCGACGCATTGTTTTTTCTGCCTGAGATTCTTTTGAAAATTGACCATCGAAGAAAGGAAGTGACGGTCACCGCGCATCGCGACACAAATGAAAACCTGGTTCATATCGAAGAAGTCATCCTGTCATCGTGTTTTCCCGCAGCTGCGACGCCGCGTCGCAGACGGCCGCCGAAGGCGCGCCGAAATCGGGACGCCGCGTCCCTGCTGCGGGGAATAAAACAACCGTTGCAAAAAGATATCACATCCATCAGGCAGACAACGACTGAGGACTTTTGCCGGGACATCGAAACGATAAAAGAAAAAATCCTGGACGGGGAGGCTTTTCAGGTCGTTTTGAGCCAGGAAATGAGGATGAAGGAGAAATCCTCCCCGGAAAAAGTTTACGAACAATTGCGTAATGTGAGCCCTTCGCCGTACATGTACTTTCTCAAAACGCCTGATTTACAAATCGTCGGCGCATCGCCCGAAACTCTCGTTCGCGTCGATGATCGACGGATACTTTACCGGCCGATCGCTGGGACACGGAAGCGGACTGGAGACGAGGGTCGGGACAAGCTGATGCGACGGGAACTCTTAAGTGATGAAAAAGAAAGATGCGAACACCAGATGCTGGTCGATCTGGGACGGAACGATATCGGTCGCGTCGCGGAGATCGGTTCGGTTGAGCTGAAGAATCCGTTCCGGATCGAGACTTTCGCTCATGTTTATCACCTGGTCTCGGACATTGTCGCCCGGGTCCGTTCCGATCTGAAGCCGATCGATGTCCTCCGCGCGGTATTTCCCGCCGGCACTTTGACCGGTGCGCCGAAGATCCGCGCCATGAAGATAATCCGCGATTTGGAAAAAAAGCCCCGCGGGATTTATGGCGGCGCATTCGGGTATTTCGATCTCTCGGGAAACATCGATTTCGCAATCATGATCCGATCCATGCTGTTTCAAAACGGAGCAATATCTTTGCGGGCCGGCGCGGGCATCGTGAATGGCAGCGTGCCTGAGCGCGAGGATTCCGAATGTTTGAACAAAGCCCGGAGCTGCCTCGAAGCGATCCGGCTGGCCGATCTTTCCCCAAGCTTGCCCAAGAAAACGCTTATTCTCGATAACTACGATTCCTTCACCTACAACCTTTATCAATATGTCGCCGAACTCGGCGGCAATCCGGTGGTATATCGAAACGATGAAATAAAAATTGAAGATGTCCGGAAGCTTGATCTGACGCACATCATAATCAGCCCCGGCCCCGGCAGTCCTTTGGTTAAGCGCGATATCGGCATCGCCGAGGCCTTGATCGATTTTGCTTCGGCGGAGGGTATCCCGCTACTCGGAGTCTGCCTCGGTCATCAGATTCTCGGAAAACATTTTGGCGCGGATATAACGAGAGCTCCGGTGCTGTTTCATGGCAAGGCATCGCGGATCACTCTTGAGAAAAGCCGGCTCTTCGACGGATTGCATTCTGAAATTGAGGCCATGCGATACCATTCGCTTTGCGTCGACGAAAAAACTTTGCCGATGCAAATCAAAAAAACAGGACAGACCGAGGACGGGATTCTGATGGCCATCGAACACATCGCCTTGCCGCTTTTCGGCGTACAGTTTCATCCGGAATCGGTTGGTACGCCGGAAGGCAAAAAAATCATCAGGAATTTTCTTGAGATAGGGAGGGCGTTTCCATGTGACCATGGCTTGCCCTCACTCCGCCCCGCCATTTTGCGGAACAATGAAAAATGTCAGGTCTCGCAGCGATCAATTTACGATCTCGTTACCGCACTCACATCCGGCAAACTCGCCGAAAAGGAACGGAAGAAATACTTTTTAAAGCTCGTTTCTATGCCGCTTTCGGCCGGATTGCTCGTCGCAGCCGCTTCCGCACTCCGGCAAAAGATGATCCCGGTCGAGCTTTCAGCGGATGCGATCGATACATGCGGAACCGGCGGCAGCGGAAAAAAGACGATCAATACATCGACGCTCGTAGCATTCGTACTGGCTGCTTCCGGCGCACGGGTCGCCAAGCACGGCAACCGGTCGGCGTCGGGAAATTGCGGCTGTTTTGATTTACTCGAAAAGCTCGGCGTGAATATCTCTCTGACTCCGGAGGCTGAGAAAAAGGTGTTCGAAGAGCTGGGAATCGTGTTCATGTTTGCTTCGCTTCATCACCCAGGCTTCAGGCACGTCGCGCCGCTTAGAAAAGCTTTCGGCCGGAAAACAGTTTTCAACCTGCTCGGGCCGCTTTTAAATCCGGCAAGAGTAAGCCGGCAGATGATCGGAACCGGGGATGCTGCTGAAGCGGAATTATTGAGTGACGCGCTAAAAGATCTAGTTACTGACCATAGTTTCGTAGTTTGTGGAATGGACGGGTTGGACGAAGTCACGTTATCCGCGCCGACTGTCGTTCACGAGATTATTTTCCCGCAGCTGCGCCGCCGCGTCGCAGACGTCCCGGCTAGACGGGACGAAACCGGGACGCGGGGCGTCTTGGGCTGCGGAAACAATAATGAATATTCGGTTTTCACATCATATTTCGTTCCTTCCGATCTGAATCTTCCTATTTTCAAACTACAGGAAATCGAGGGCGGATCGGTCGATAAAAACGCCGAAATATTTTTGGATATCGCGAGAGGCGGCGGGAGCGTGGCTCATCGCAATCTCGTTCTTGTAAACGCCGCGCACGCGTTTCTGCTTTCCGGCAGCGAAGAATCGCTGGAAGCTTGTTTTTTGAAGGCAAAGGAAACTCTCGCGTCTGGAAAAGTCTTCGATCTTTTCCGGCGTTATCTGGATCTTTCCCAAAAATTCCGATGAATTTACTCACATCGATTTTGGCCAATAAAAAGAAAGAAATCCTGTTTCTTCCTTCTGATCTTAAGATAAAGAAAGGTCGCCGGAGATCGTTCGCCGATTCGGTCGGAAAACCCGATTTCAGTCTTATAGCCGAGACAAAACCGGTGTCGCCGTCGCACGGAAAACTTATCGA
The DNA here is from genome assembly GCA_001788965.1 of Candidatus Peribacteria bacterium RIFCSPHIGHO2_02_FULL_51_15. Lineage (GTDB taxonomy): Bacteria > Patescibacteriota > Gracilibacteria > Peribacterales > Peribacteraceae > 2-02-FULL-51-10. The sequence continues at coordinate 7,301 of MFXU01000027.1, forward strand.
CCGTAAAGCCGTTCCGGAAATGGTCGGGATTTACAGCCGGCATACATCCGCGATATCGGTTCTCTGTGATTCGAAATATTTCGGCGGCGGCTACGATCTTCTTTCTGAAGTACGCAGCCTCACGAAACTGCCGCTTCTGGCCAAGGATTTCGTTGTCGATTCCCGGCAGATCGACCAAGCCGCGATGTGCGGCGCCGATGCCGTTCTGTTGATCGCGGCGATTCTTCAAACCGAAAAGCTTTTGCATCTTCTTTTACATGCCATAAATCTCGGGCTTGGTGTACTGCTTGAGTTTCATGCCGAAAATGAAATCATGAAACTGGAAAAAGTGTTGAAAAAACTTTCAACAAAACAGAAACGACACATAGTTTTCGGCATAAATAACCGTGATCTGCGGACCGGGAAAATAGATCTGGAGACGACGGTCCGGTTGGCTCCGGTTTTACGTGATCGCTTGGGTTCAAGTTATCCCATAATCAGCGAAAGCGGGATAACCGGAACCAGAGACATCGCCCGGCTTGCGCGGTACGTTCAAGGTTTTTTGATTGGGACATCGATACTTAAGGCTTACGATCCGGAATATTTTATTACTGAGCTTTATAAAAATCTGAAGAAACAGCAGCAGGCCTCCGTGCTTGCGGTGGTCAGAAAAAAAGCTTCAACAAGGACGCCGCACCCGCGGAGGGGTGCTGCTGATTTTAAAAAAAAGATTATTACGATGTTCCCCAAAATAAAATTTTGCGGCATGACGCGGGCGGAAGATATCAAAGCGGCCGAGCGGTTTGGCGCCGATTTCATCGGATTCGTTTTCGCGCCTTCTCCACGAAGCGTTTCCCTGGAAGCGGCAAAAGTTCTCTTTAGATCGGTGCGAAAAGCAAAGGTCGTCGGGGTGTTTGAAAAATTTGGTGAAATCGGAAGTCATCTTCGTGATCTGGATTTGGATTATGTTCAAATTTACGAAGATCCGGTAAACGGCCAGGACATTGGCGTGCCGGTTATCAGGGCTTTCCGGTGCGTGCCGGACATACGGACATTGGAAAAAGCGCTTGAAAAATTTGCGTTCGTGCTTATCGACAAAGCCCGGGGGAAAACCGAAGCGGACTTTGATGCGATCGAAGTATTGCCGGATTACGTTCGGTCCAGATTGTTCCTGGCGGGAGGTTTGACGCCGGAGAATCTGAGACAGATTGCAGAGCGGATAAAGCCGTTTGCCGTTGACTCTGCACGTGGCATCGAGTCCGGACCGGGAATAAAAAATCCGGAAAAAATGTTTTTATTTCATCATTACCTTTCTTTATGAAAACCATGGGAAAATTCGGCCGATATGGAGGATGTTATGTATCCGAGCTTTTGATGCCGGTATTAAGAAAAGTGGAAAAAGCATTTCTCGAGTTCAAGGATGATCGCGGATTTAAGGCAGAATTATCAGGCTTGCTCAAAAATTTTGCCGGTCGGCCTACACCGCTTACCGAGCTAAAGAATCTGAGCTGCGAGATCGGTTGCAGACTCGTGCTCAAGCGCGAAGATCTGCTTCATGGCGGCGCACACAAAACAAACAACGTCATCGGACAGGCTCTTCTGGCCAAGCGGATGGGACGCACCGAATTGATCGCCGAAACGGGTGCTGGACAGCATGGCGCGGCGACCGCGATGGCCGGCGCGCTTTTCAAAATCCCGGTAAAAATATTCATGGGCGAAAAAGACATCGAACGCCAGGCTTCGAATGTTCAGCGGATGAAGCTTTTCGGGGCCGAGATCATCGCCGTCAGCTCCGGATCGAAGTCGCTCAAAGATGCGATCAACGAGGCTCTGCGTTATTTCACCGCGCGCAGTGCCACGGCTTATTATCTTTTCGGCACGGTCGCCGGTCCGCATCCTTTCCCGTCGATTGTCGCTCACTTCCAGCAGATTATCGGCGAGGAAGCGCGTTATCAATGCCTGGAACGATTCGGCAAATTGCCGCACACCGTTTGCGCCTGCATCGGCGGCGGATCAAATGCGATCGGCATATTCCGCGCATTTTTGAAGGATAAAAAAGTCCGGCTTGTCGGCGCCGAAGCCGGAGGGCTGGGACTAAGAAGCGGCAAGCATGGCGCGGCGCTTTGTCGGGGACGACCCGGCTCGCTGCACGGTTCCTTCAGTTATTGCCTGCAGGATTTTGACGGTCAGATTCAGGAAGCGCACAGCATCTCGGCGGGACTCGATTATCCCGGAGTCGGCCCCGAGCACAGCGCGCTCAAAGATGCCGGAAGTGCGCAGTATGTGGCAGTGACGGACCGCAAAGCGCTTGCCGCCTTTTTCAGGCTTTCGAAGACGGAGGGAATAATCCCGGCGCTGGAATCCGCGCATGCGCTGGCTGCGGCATTCGATATGGCGAAGGAGCTTAAAAGTGACGACATCATGCTCGTAAATCTTTCAGGACGAGGTGACAAGGATCTGGATCACATCATGTCTTCCCCCAATCATCATGCTTAAAAATACCTACCGTGAAGTTTGCGAAAAAAAGGGCAAACCGCTTTTCATTCCGTTCGTCGTTCTGGGCGATCCGGATAAATGCAAAACCTTTGAAATCATCAGAACTCTGATCCAAAGCGGCGCTGATGCGTTGGAGCTGGGCTTGCCTTTCTCAGATCCGCCAGCCGACGGTCCGGTGATTCAGGCGGCCGATACCCGCGCGCTCCGTTCCGGCATCCGCGTCGACGATTGCTTCGATATTTTGAAAGAAATTCGCGCGTCTACCGATATTCCGATCGGCCTTTTGGTATATTTCAATCTGGTGCTTCAACGGGGCATCGGTAAGTTCTATTCCGATTGTCAAAAGTCAGGAGTAAGCAGCGTACTGATCGCGGATCTGCCGCTTGAACATGCTGGGGAAGTGCTTCCGGAAGCCAGTAAACACAGTATCGCTCCGGTGTTCCTTATAAGTGAATTGACCGATGAAAAGCGCCTGGAAAAAATTTGCAAGGTGGCGGGCGGCTATCTTTACATTGTTTCATATTTGGGCGTCACCGGTTTAGCCGATTCTGTTTTTGAAAATAAGATCAAAATGGTGATAAAGCGCGCGCGAAAATATTCCGATTTGCCGCTCTTCGTCGGTTTCGGGATCAACACGGTGAAACAAGCGAAAATGGCTGGGAGATGCGGAGCAGACGGCGTGATAGTCGGCAGCCGGATAGTCCGGGAAATACCGGATACAGAAAGGATAAAAAAGACATGCCGGATGTTTTCGAAAGTTTTTTGTACCTGACTTTTTCTTGACTTATCCCTCTTCCTCATTATCCTTATTCCGTGCGCGCGGCTACCCTCATTACCCGGCTTCCGGCTTACGGCATCATCCCGGGCGTGTTCGCCGGTTATGCCGCTTTCGCGTATTCCTTTTTTTACTTTCTCTAAACTCTCTCCAGGTGGTTGGAATAAGTCCGCCCCTCGAGAGAAAAGAGGGGACTTTTATCAATTCTCAATTATTTTATGCTCATCGTTCTCAAAGAAAAGAACCACACCGCGTTGATCAATGAAATCAGTGATTTGCTCGAAAAGAAATACGGTTGCCAGTCGCATGTCATCGGGCAAAACCGCCGGGTGATCGCCGTAACCGGCGAAACCGCGGGTATAGAAATCGGGCTGATAGAGAGTATCGCCGGAGTCAAATCGGTGGACCGCGTCGACCGGCCGTACAAATTGGCGTCGAGGGAGCAGAAAGACAGGACGCAGGTAAAAATTTCCAGGGATTGCGTGATCGGCGATCCGGCAAGCGTGGTCATGATCGCCGGACCGTGCTCGATAGACAGTGAGGAACAGCTGATGGAAACCGCCGCGATGGCGAAGAAAAAGGGAGTAAAGATCCTCCGGGGCGGGGCATATAAGCCGCGAACCGGTCCATATGCTTTCCAGGGTCATGGCGAAAAGGCGCTCAAGATGATGAAGAAGGCCGGTGAAAAATACGGCATGGCGACGATATCCGAAATAATGAAAGCCGACGACATCGGGATTTTCGAAGAAAACGTCGACATACTGCACATCGGAGCCAGAAACATGCAGAATTACGATCTCCTGAAAGCTGCCGCCAAATCCAAAAAACCGGTCATGCTGAAGCGCGGCCTGGCTGCCACTCTCGAAGAGTGGCTCCTGGCTGCCGAATACATCCTCGCCGGCGGCAACCCGAACGTGATGCTTTGCGAGCGGGGGATCCGAACGTTTGAAAGAGAAGTCCGGTTCACGTTGTGCCTGGGATCGATCCCGGCTCTGCGGGAGCTGACCCATCTGCCGATAATCGTCGATCCCAGCCATGCGATGGGCAAGACCAGATGGGTAAAGGACGTGGCCCTGGGCGGAGTGGCGGTCGGCGCCGACGGACTGATCATCGAAATTCATCCCCGCCCCTCCGAAAGCATGTGCGACAGCGCCCAGCTGCTTGACGAAGAACACTGGAACGATTGTTATGATTCGGTGGCGAAGGTCGCGGAAGCTGTTGGCAAAAAAGTGTGTTAAATGATTTTCATTTATTGTTTTCAGCACAATTGTTAAATGGCTAAATTGCTAAATTGTTACGCAAGCGAAACTCTGGCTCTGGCATGCAAACAATTTAGCAATTTAACAATTTAGCAATATTGATCGTATCAACTTAAACTTCGGTTATGCCCACCCTCACCCTCACTCCGCCGATACATAAATCCGGTGCCTATCCGATCATCATCGAAAGCGGGGCCATAAAAAAATTGCCTTCGATTCTGAAAAAAATAGATGCGGATCGGGTTTACGTGATTTATGACGGGCGGCTTGAGAAAACCGCAAAGGAAATAGGAGCCCTGGTTTCAGCGGAGCGCCTTTTTCCCGTCAGGAGCGGAGAACAGTCAAAAAACCTGAATGAACTCGAAAACCTGGCTAAAGGGCTGCTTCAGTCCGGCGCGACCAAATATTCCGTACTTATCGCCGTCGGGGGCGGCATGATCACCGATCTCGGCGGATTTTTGGCGGGGATTTTCATGCGCGGTATCCGCGTGATCCACGTGCCGACCAGTATGCTGGCCATGGTCGATGCGGCCATCGGCGGCAAAACGGCGGTGGAAGTCGGAAGCGTAAAAAACATTCTGGGCGTGATCCATCACCCCTCGGCGGTCATCGAAGATACGGATTTCCTGGGAGACCTGCCGGACACTTTGCTTCGGGAAGGCATGGTGGAAGCGGTGAAGGAAGCCGCCATGCTGGATGCTTCGGCGTTCGGATGGCTTGAAAAAGCCATGCCTTTGATCCTGAAACGTGATGAAAAAAACCTGATCCGCTGCATATTCGAGGCGGTCCGGCTCAAATCCGCCGTAGTCGAGGCCGACGACCGCGATGTGCATCTCAGGCATTTTCTCAATTTCGGGCACACCGTCGGCCATGCCCTCGAAGCCGTCTCCGGATTCAGGATTTCTCACGGGCAAGCCGTTTCCGTCGGAATGTGCGCCGAAATGAAAATTGCCAAAACCCGCGGATCGGACCGGGTCATCGCCTTACTCAAGTCCATGGATATGCCGGTCAAAATACCGGCGGAATATGACCCCGTTGAACTTTGGAAATTGATTCAAAGCGACAAGAAAAAAAAGGCCGGGGTGGTTCGTTTGTTCGTTCCGCTTTCGATCGGCGAAGGCGCCATGATACCGCTCGAAAAAAAAAGTTTCATGCAGCTTTTTTAAATGAACGAAGTATTGAAAATTCCGGCTTTGAAATTTCCGGTTCAGGCCGAATTATCTCTCCCCGGATCGAAGTCCCAGGCCAACCGGGCGATCATTTGCGCCGCTCTGGCGGAAGGCGTTACCGAAATCCAAAACGCCACGTCGTGCGATGATGTCGCGGTGATGATCGAGAATCTCCAGAAAATGGGATTCAATCTGGAATGGAAAGACCAAGCAAAAGGGGATTTGAGAATCAAAGGCAGTCAGTTTTCCCTCACCCCTGACCCCTCCCACGATGGGGGATGGGGAAAAAAAAGCCCCTTCTCCCCTCGGGAGAAGGGGTTGGGGATGAGGGAGCTCGATTGCAACAATGCCGGAACCACCCTTCGCTTTTTGACTTCGTTGGCTTGCCTGATACCTGGTGAGTGGACGATAACGGGAGATGAAAATATGCGTTGTAGGCCGATCGCCGATCTGACCGCGGCTCTTCGTTTGCTTGGCGCCGATATCAAAGACACGAACGGCTGTCCGCCGGTCCGTATCCGTGGAGGGACTCTTCGCGGGGGAAGAGTGAAGCTGAAGGCGGCACTTTCAAGCCAATATCTATCTTCGCTGCTTCTTGTCGCGCCGAAACTTGCGGAAGGGCTAAAGATCGAGCTGGACGGGCGTTTGGCATCATCCGGTTACATCGATTTGACCCGGAAGGTGATGAATGATTTCGGCGTTCAGATTTTTTTGGGTAACGGCCTGTTTCAGGTTAATCCCGGAAAATACACGGCTAAAACGGGAGGATATGAGATCGAAGGCGACTGGAGCGCGGCCGGCGCCTGGCTGGTCTTGAATTCACTCACCGGCAGTTCGGTTTCGTTTTTCAATCTGAACCCCGAAAGCCAGCAATCGGACAAAAAAATCCGCGAGGCAATCGAAATCTTCCGGAAACCCGGCGACCTGACGTTCGATGCGTCTTCGGTTCCCGATCAAGTGATGAACCTGGCCGTACTCGCGGCTTTTCGGAGTGGAAAAACCGAAATTACCGGCGCGAAAAATTTGCGTTTCAAGGAAACCAACCGGCTCCGGGTATTGGCTTCGGAATTGAAAAAAGCGGGGATTGATATTTTGGAATCGGAAGACGGTCTGACTATAAGAAACAGCAATATACGCGATTTGAAAACCAGAAACCAGAAACCAGAAACCAGAAACCTTCTTTTGGATTCGCATGACGATCACCGGATGGCGATGTGCTTCGCGATACTGGGTTTGATCCGCGGCGATGTTTCCATACGGAATCCGGAGTGCGTGTCCAAAAGTTACCCCGATTTCTTCCGGCATCTGAGCCTTGTTTCAGAGTCTCCGCAGCCGATTGTCATCGTCGGCATGCGCGGAGCGGGGAAGTCGCATTTCGGCCGCCGCCTTGCGCAGAAGCTGAAGCTCAGGCACATCGATGCCGACCGGGTTTTTGAAAAAAAATTCGGGGTGATCAGGTCTTTTGTGGAGTCAAAAGGTTGGCCGGCATTCCGGAGCAGGGAGGAACAAATCATTTCGGAAAACATGCGGCCCGGCACGATCCTTTCCTGCGGGGGCGGGGCGGTGGAATCGGAAAAGACGAGAGAAATATTAAAGAAAAAATCAATCTGCATCTGGGTGCAGGCTTCGGAGCGGGAGCTTTTAAAAAGGCTTCAGAGTGGCAAAAGGCCGGCGTTGACCAGGTTGCCGCTGAGAGATGAACTTAAAATGTTTGTGAAGAAACGTACGCCCTTTTACCGGGAAGTTTCCAGGATCGTTATTCCGCCAAATCTTCCTTTTTCGAGGCAGATTCCGTTTGCAATGAAGAAGCTTGAAACTTTTGAGAAACCGGGGAAACCGAAGAAATTCTGTTTTACCTCGGACTCTTCGGACTCCTCGGTTTCTTCGGCTTCCTCTCGATTATGTTCGTAGTGACCCTACCAAAGTCGGCTGAAAAAAATCCCCTGGCATTCGCCCAGAAAGCAAAAAAAGCGGGAGCCGATATTTTGGAAATCCGCGGTGACCTGACGCCGGAAACAGCCCCGTTTTCATCGCCGATACCTCTGCTTCTCACTCCGCGCGGGGTTGATTTCAGAAAATTTTCAAAGCTCAAGATCGGGTATCTGGATCTGGAAATCGGGGAGGCGATTCCATCCGGCCTAAAGAAATCAGTCAAAATCATCCGCAGTTTTCATGACTACAAAAAAACGCCTCCTGAAACCGTACTGAAATCCGTTGCCGAAAAACTGCATGCCGAAAATCCGTGGGCGATAAAAATCGCGGTAAAGATGAATGATTATCGGGATCTTAAATTGATCGAGGATTTCCGGAGGACGATTCCCCCGCGCATCCGGGCGATAGTTCTGGGGATGGGGCAGCCGGCTAACCTGAACCGGATGCTTTCGCCGCTTCGCGACGAGTTGTCTTATACATTTATGAAAGAGGGCGAGGCAGCAGCCGAGGGACAGGTGCCGCTTAAGCTTTGTCAGGCGGTAAAGCACTGTTTAAAGCCGCGGCTATATGGACTGCTGGGCAGTCCTGATGTACGAAGTTTCAGTCCGGTGATTCACAATGCGCTTTTCGAATATTACGGTATCGACGCCTTGTATTTTTTGGCTCTCACGCCGGATCTTGGCGATGCTTGGGAAAACCTGAAGGCTCTGGGCATCGAAGGCTTTTCGGTCACCTCGCCTTGGAAACGGGGCATAGTAAAACTCCTTGATCGGACGGAAAAGAACGACATTTCGGTGAATACAGCCGTGAAGAAAAACAAGGAATGGATCGGTTATCCCCGTGACGCACAAGGTTTGATCAATGGTTATCCGTTTTTGAAAAATGCGATAAATGCCGTGATTCTCGGCGCCGGCGGAGTCGTACCCGAAGCAGTGAAGGCTTTGAAATTGTCGGGAGTTAAAGATATAAAAATCCTCGGCCGGGACAAAACAAAAACATCGAGACTGGCGAAATCTCTGAAAGTGAAGGGCGGACAGTTGGATGAATTGGCCGGCTTGAACCCCGATCTTCTTGTTTGCGCGATCACGGCCGACATCAATTTACATTTGAAAAAAGCGAAAAAAGGCGCTTACGCAATAGACTTGCGTTACAAATACCGGACTAAGTTTCTGGATAACGCCGAAAAAGCCGGTTACCGGGTCTATGATGGACTTCCGATGTTGATCCACCAGGCTCTGGCCCAATTCGAATTGTTCGCCGGGATTAAGCCGGTCAAAAAAGATATCAGGTTCTTGGAAAAAATCTTGCACCCGAAACTACTCGGTTAAAGTTTTTAATTTTACATTTTACATTCTACATTTTACATTCACGTTATGGCTTCCAACTCCTTCGGCAATTTATTCAGAATAACCACCTTCGGCGAGTCGCACGGTACCGCTCTCGGCGTGGTAATCGACGGTTGCCCGGCCGGCATAACTTTGTCTGAAAAAGACCTGATCCCGGAGCTAAAGCGCCGCAGTCCCGGTCAGAGCGCGGTCACCACAGCCCGAAAAGAAGAAGACCTGCCCCGGATTTTATCCGGAACATTCGAAGGAAAAACGACCGGCATGCCGATTGCCATTATCGTGGAAAACAAGAATCAGCGCCCGCAGGATTATTCGGCTTTGAAAAACGCATTCCGCCCCGGCCATGCCGATGAAGTTTACGACTCAAAATACGGTCACCGCGATTTCCGCGGCGGCGGCAGGTCTTCCGGGCGCGAGACGGTCGCGCGGGTCATCGCCGGCGTGGTAGCCAGGAAGGTGCTCCCAGATAATGTTTTGATCACCGGCCATGCCAAGGTTATCGGAAGCATCGAAGCGAAAAAATTCGATCCGAAAATCATTGAAAAAAATCCGGTTCGCTCAGCCGATGCGGAAGCGGCAAAAAAAATGGAAGCGCTGATTCTGGATCTAAAAGCGAGAGGGGAATCGGTAGGAGGGCTGATCGAAATCCGCGTGAAACATCCGCCCGAAAATCTGGGAGATCCGGTGTTTGGAAAAATAAAAGCCCGGCTGGCCGATGCCTTTCTCTCGATCGGCGCCGTTGCCGGCTTTTCCTACGGAGCGGGTTTCTCGGTCGCTGGAATGAACGGGCATGACTACGTCTCGGCCACGGAAAATTTCGGCGGAATACTTGGCGGGATAACCACCGGAGAGGATTTGATATTGCATGCCGCGGTCAAGCCGCCGAGTTCGGTGGGGAAGATAGCCTTAGAAGGCCGCCACGACCCGTGTATCGTTCCGCGGGTAATACCGGTACTGGAAGCGATGACGGCGATTGTACTGGCTGATTGCTATCTGTTACAGAAGGCCAATGTTTAAGATGTCATTTATTGTTACGATGCAAATTGCTAAATCGCTAAATTGTTCGGCCATTCGATTAACTCAGGGCGACCTTTTTGGAATAACAAATTGGAGATAATGTTATGGGCGACCTGAGCTTGTCGAAGATCGCAAGCGGAACGCAAGACATATCCTTTCCAAACCTTCTCCATGGACTCGCCCAAGCTCACCATCGACGACATCCGCGAAGCCATCGACGAAGCGGACAAAATACTTTTAAAAGCTCTGGGAGCGCGTTACCGCGCCGTCAGGTATCTGGGTCAATTCAAAAAACTCATGAAATTACCGATGGCGGATACTGGCCGCGAACGCCGGATAAAAGAGGCCTGGAAAAAACAGGCGAAGAAACTGGAACTGAGCGAGGAGTTCGCGTTGCTGATTCTGGATTTTATACTTTCCGAATCCAAACGGATTCAAAAAGAAGCATGAGCTTATTTTTAATTATTTCTTTTTCCCCTTATCCCCGGCCATTCCCCCGATGGGGAAAGGGAGACATGGAAATGGGGGACAATTCAAAATGAAAATTTCGCCTTCAAGATCAATAGGCATCATCGGCGGCCGGGGGCGCACCGGCAGTCAGTTCGCCCGCATCTTCAGACGTCGCGGATTCAAAGTCATGACAACCGGCAGCAAGGATAGCGATAATAATAAGAAGCTGATGCGAGGATGCGACATCGTTATTTTTTCGGTGCCATTGATGCATAGCACCCGGATTATTGAGCGTGAAATCGTTTATGCTGTGCGGAAAAACCAGCTGCTACTCGACGTATCCTCGCTGAAATACAGACAATGCAGGGCGCTGAAGAAGGCGGCGGGAGAAGTCATCGGGATGCATCCGCTCTTTGGCCCGACAACGGAGCATTTGGGTCAAACGATCGTGTTGTGTCCGGTGCAATGCAACAAGGAGACGCTACGTTCATTGCAGGATTTTTTTGCTTCGCTGGGAATACGTCCGATTGTGATGACGGCCGAAAAACATGACCATCTCATGGCCGTGCTCCAGGTGCTGCCGCATTTAAAAAGTTTGCTCGTCGCCGATGTGCTTCATAAAATCGGCGGGGACATCATTGATACCATCAATGAAACGGCTACTCCTGCGTATCGCATCGAACTGAACCTGGTCGGGAGATTTTTGGACGACGATCCCACGCTGTACGGGCCGATCATTCTCGACAACCCTGAAACGGCTCACATACTTGCTTTGCTGCGCCGATCCCTTTCCGAAATCACCGAAATGCTGAAGGGCAATGATCTTCGGGCGTTTGCCAAAAAATATCACTTGCTGGCGAACTTCTTCGGACCACAAACGAAAGAAGGGCGCGAGAAAACCGAGATTTGTATTCGCACTATGTCTCGGTTGAAACGACGAACATGACAAGACGGTTGTCTTTTCCAAACTATTCTTATGATCGTTTACTGCCTCGGTCCCGCCGGAACATCGTCATATGACGCCGCTCTCGAACTGTTTCCAAAAGAGTCCCTTCATCTTTTCAAGAACTTTGACGCCCTTTTTAACGCTTTGACAAAAAATAGCGCGACGGGTTTTGTCCCGATAGAAAACAGCCTGCATGGATCGATTGATGAGGTCTTGGACCTTTTGATCGAGTTTGAGATGAAGATCTGGAAAACTTTTGACGTCTCCATTCATTACGCTTTGGGTGCTTTGGATAAGAAAAAAATATCGAAAGTCGCCAGCCATCCCCAGGCATTGGCTCATTGCCGGAAGTTTTTGAGAAAAAATTATCCGAACGTAGAGTATTTTCCCGTAAACAGCACGGCTTTTGCAGTTGAAATGGCCTTGAAAGATGAATCGACGGCGGCCATAGGCCGGCTCAACACCTTAAAAAAGCTCAAGCTTCCGGTTTTGTTCAATGAGATCCAGGGAAAAGGGAATACCACTCGTTTTGCTGTCGTCTCGAAAAAAGATCCTTACCCGAAATCAAAAAAAACCCAGATGAGCATCGCGCTGCATCCGACCGACGATCATCCTGGGCTGCTTCACAAGCTTCTGACTCCGTTCAAGGTCTATGACGTCAATCTGACCCGTATCGAAAGCCGTCCTTCGGGCGGTAAATTCGGCGAGTACATTTTTTTTGTAGATTTCATCGGGACCCAGAAAGAACCCCGGACCAAAAAAGTTTTCGAAGAACTTAAACGACTGGCCGATATCCAGATTGTTGGGGAATGGTAACCGGGACACTATGTCCCGGCTGCGGGAAATGTTATATTTTCAGGCAGATGTCCGATAATCCATTTATTCGGCTTCCCGTACCAAAACCCGATCCCATCTTCGCCATATCCGCCGAAGCGCTGAAAGCCGGGCAGGATGCCATAAACGGCACCATCGGAGTGTTCATGGACGAGAACGGCGAGACGGTGCTTTTTCCGAGCGTTAAAAAAGCCATCGCCGAAATAGCGCCGACTTTGCCTGATATGCGTTATTCGTATCCGCCGCTTTTGGGATTGCCGGAATTCCGCTCCGCGGTGGAAAAATTGATTTTCAGCGACAGTGAGATACATGCGGCTTCAATTGCCACGACGGCCGGAACCGGCGCTTTGGCCGTGAATTTGCGGCTTCTCAAAATGCTGACCGATAGCGGCGAGATTTATCTGCAGTCACCGGCTTGGGCCAACCATCCGCCGCCATCCTCGGATGCGGGTTTCAAAATCATTGAGATACCTTATCTGGCAGACGGGAAAGCCTCGGCCGGGCCGCTTGTCGAAGAAATAAAAAAAAGGAAAAGCCGAAACAGTTTCGCCGTGTTGCTTCAGGTCGGCTGCCACAATCCTACGGGGCTGGATTTGAGTACTGAAGGATGGCGGCAGCTTGCCGATTTTCTGGCCGGCAAGCCATGCACGGTTTTACTCGATTTCGCCTATCAGGGCTTCAAAGACGAACCGGAAAAAGACCGTGAATATATCAAGACATACCTGTCAAAAGGCATTCCGACGTTAATCAGCTGGTCCGCATCAAAAAACCATTCGATTTATTCGCTTCGGACCGGTCTCGCCTGCGCAGTCGTCACGGATGACAGAATGAAGGAAACTGTCGAAGGCATTTATTCCATGATCACCCGGAGGATTCACTCGGCGGCCGCGACCCTCGGCCAAAAAGTGGTTGCCGTGGTTCAGGAAAAGTATCCTTCTGAGTGGCGGGCCGATCTGAAAAACGCGAGAAAAATCATGCATGAAAAACGCTCCATGATGCATGACCTCTTACCGGATAATTTTAAATCCCCGCTCGAAGGTTTCGGCATGTTCGCCATGCTGCCGCTAAGTGAATCCCAGGTGGCCGGACTGAAGAAGCAAAACGTATTTCTCACTCTGGACGGACGGATAAATATCGCGGGAATACCGATGAAAAGAATTGAGGAGTTGTGTGAAAAAATAAGGAAAATAATTTAAAAAAGCATATTTTACACCGCTTTTATACCGCAGACGGGACGCCCGGCGTCTTTGGCTGCGGGAAGGGGAAGGATATCCTGTATTATATTGGCATGTTTACAGGAATTATCGAGGCAACGGCCGAAGTCGTTGAATTGAAAGGGGGAAAGCTGACCGTCAAACGGCCGAAACTTTTTAAAAATCTGCTGATCGGTTCCAGCATCGCTGTTTCCGGTGTTTGCCTTACCGTCACGGCGAAGAATCCGAAAACGATCACTTTCGATGTCGTCGATACCACGATCCGCAAATCAAAACTCGGCTCGCTCAAGCCCGGCGATCGGGTCAATCTCGAGCGCGCGATGCCTTCGGGCGGACGTTTCGACGGACATATCGTGCTGGGTCATGCCGAAGGCGCCGGGACAATTTTTAAGATCGGGAAAATCATGGTTGTCTCAATTCCCAAAGACCTGCAAAAATTCGTCATCCGTCACGGCTCGGTTACCGTCGACGGAGTATCGCTTACTGTCGCCGATTTCACCGATGGGAAAATATATATCGCTCTGGTTCCGCACACGTTAAAAAACACAAGCTTCAGGAAACTCAAGCCGGGTCAAAAAGTAAACCTTGAGACCGACGTCCTCGGGAGGTACATTCTTTCCGGAACCGATGATCGAGCCTGAGGCGCCCTCCCTCGGCAAGCCGAAAATAAATCCCAAATGGAAAGTGGCGATAATTCAAAGCGCCTGGTACCCCGAGTGCGCCGGGGCGCTGACAGATAGCGCTTGCGAGACCCTGGTCCGCGCCGGCCTGAAGCCGGGAAACATACGCATCATCGTCGCTCCGGGATCTTTTGAGTTGCCGCTTTTTTGCAAGCGGGTCATCAAAAAGCTGAAAGTCGACGGCGTCATCGCTTTCGGCATCGTGATCCAGGGCGAGACCCACCATGCGAAGCTCGTCGCCGAACAGGCGGCGAAAGGCATCATGGAGGTTCAGCTGGAGACGGAAACGCCCGTCATTTTCAAAGTGTTGTTTGTGAGTCGCATCGAAGACGCCCGCAAACGTTGCATCGGCCTGCACTCAAAGGGCCCCATGGCCGCACGCAGCCTGCTTAGTTGCCTTGCGGAATTCAAAGAAATGCGTTGATGCGGTATTGTACAAATCTGTTGTACAAGATACGCTTCGCGCCATCAATCTTTCACGCATTTTTATGAAACATTTTCGTTTGATCGGGACAGTGAGCCTCTGTCTGTTGCCGGTCATCGCTTTGGCGACAGGAATCTTTTCAGACGTCGATGACAACCATTCATTCAAGGGGGAAATAGAATCTTTGGTCAGGTCGGGGGTGATCCATGGCAATCCGGACGGAAGCTTCAGGCCGGACCGGACTTTGAACCGGGCGGAATTTTTGAAGATGCTGTATCTGGCCTCCGGTCGGGTGCCGAAGCCGGTCTATGCCGGCTGTTTTCCGGATGTCGAGAGCGGCAGCTGGTATGAGCTATATGTCTGCGATGCCGCAGCCAAAGAAAACAGATTCGTGCAGGGATATGCGGACGGCAAATTCAAGCCTGGTTCTCCGGTGAGCCGCACCGAAGCGCTCAAAATGCTGTACGAAGTCCTGGGAATCGATGTGCCGGACATTACGGCCGATAACAAATCGATAATAAAATTCGTCGATATTTCGGTGTCCGCCTGGTATTCGAAGTACATCAGTGCGGCGTACATAACCGGGGTGTTGCCGATTACCGGCCAGTCGGGAGCCAGATTTTATCCGGACCAGCCGATGACCCGCGGCGAAGCGGCGGCTTATATCTGGAACGGTCTCAATGCTTTGGAGAAACAGAAAGCCGTTGCTCCGAATACCGTCACGTCCGCTTCATCCGCTTCATCTTCTTCCTCGTCCGTCTCTTCGGCGGTCGTGGGTGACAGCGTAAAAGAAGTCGTTTTCCCGTTCACTGATTCCGGCAAATTTCAGAAGAAAAAGGCAGTGGCATACAAATTTAATCTCTCCGAAAAAACTTCCGTCTGGACCAAGATCACTCTCGGCTCGGTCGGCCCGGAGGTAAGTTGTCGGCTTTATATGATGACTGCCGACGGATTCTCCAATGAATATTATCTGGGTTACCAGTTCGGGAATAACTGCACCATAAAGGCGACTACGGGCCCCGGCGATTACCAGCTGCAGATACAACCGACCCAGGAGGATGTGTCGTATTCGGTCCAGACCAAGGTCGACGTCACCGACGGCAACGACGGTTTCCTGGAGGCGGTCAAGATCCAGTTTGGCAAGGCGATTTCGGCTTGGCTGAAACCGAACGACGTCTATGACTGGTACTCCTTCAGCGTCACCGAGGAAAAAACCGCGAAAATCGTTTTCTCTTCGACCCAGCCTCTGGATTGCGTCATCTATACACCCGCTTCCGTCGACCAGTTCGGCTTCACCGGCCCGCAATGCAACGTGTCCTACAAATATTCCCCGAGCGACGAGCCATATATGATTGGCATAGCCCGCAAAGGTCAACCGGCATTCAAGGTGATGTATACGATTAAGGTGGAATAAGAGCGCATATCGGAACTTGATAGTTATCGGGTAGTAAAGGAAACCGAAGAAACCGAAGAATCCGGCGAAACCGAAGAAAGCCTACTTCCCTCGGACTCTTCGGATTCCTCGGTTTCCTCGGATTCTTGTTTAGTTTTATGCTAAGATCGTCCCCTATGGCATCCGTGCCCGTTACAATTAAAACAGCAATAGAAGCGCTGAAGGAAGGTAAATTCATTATAATTGTCGATGATGCTGACCGGGAAAACGAGGGAGATCTCGTCTGCGCCGCGCAATTTGCCACGGAAGAAAAACTGGCGTTTATAATCAGGAATACCGGCGGGGTCGTGTGTCTGGCGCTTGGCGGCGCAGTCGCGGACCAGCTTGAATTGCCGGCTATGGTGGATCGGAATACCTCGAAACGTTCAACCCCTTTCACCGTTTCCATCGAAGCCCGGGAGGGTATCGACACCGGCATATCCGCGGCCGACCGTGCGGCTACGATACTCACCGCGATAAACCCCGAGGCCAGAGCTTCCGACTTGTCGCGTCCCGGGCATGTCTTTCCGCTCCGGGCCAAAGAAGGGGGCGTTTTGGTGAGATCCGGCCATACCGAAGCCTCGGTGGATCTTTGCCGGATCGCGGGTCTCTGTGAGGGAGCCGTCATAAGTGAATTGATGAATGACGACGGCACCATGATGCGGATGCCGCAGCTGAAGAAATTTTCGACGAAGCACCGCGTACCGATCATTTCCATTGCCGAACTGATCGCTCACCGCCAGCGGACCGAATCCCTGGTTTTGCTGGAAGCCAGGTCGATACTAGAGACGCTTCATGGTGAATGGGAAATATCGGTTTATCTCGATTTGCTCAACCGCAAAGAACACGTTGCTTTGAAAATGGGTGAAATAAATCCGGAGCAGCCGGCATTGGTCCGGATGCATTCCGAATGCATCACCGGCGACGCGTTCGGTTCGCTGCATTGCGATTGCGGGGAGCAGCTCAATATGGCCATGCAAAGGATCGGGATGGAAGGCCGGGGAGTTCTGATCTATCTGCGTCAGGAAGGACGCGGCATAGGTTTGGCAAACAAGATAAAGGCTTATGCCCTGCAGCATTTGGGTTTGGATACGGTGGATGCCAACCGCGCGCTGGGCCTGCCGGATGATCTCCGGGAATACGGAATCGGAGCGCAGATATTGAAGGAGCTGGGTGTGGGTCAAATCCGTTTACTTACCAACAATCCGAAAAAAGTCATCGGTCTCCGGGGGTTCGGTCTGGAAATAATCGAGCAAATACCTATCGAAGTTGAACCGAAAAGCGAGCGACAGCGCAGGTATCTGAAGACAAAAAAAGAACGGATGAATCACAAGCTGAATTCGGTTTGATCCTGAACCACGTTCTTTAGTTACGAACATTGTTTATTTTTTTGCAACAGCCATTTCTTTCTAACTGCAGAATAGTTCGTATAATTGAATTTATACTTATTATTTCCCCATATTAAAAATGGTTAAGAAAAAGAAGGCCGCGAAAAAGAAGAAAGGCGGAAAGAAAAAGAAGAGGTAAGAAAACATCGGTTGTAAACCGAAAAATCCCACTTGGCTGTAACTTGGTGGGATTTTTTAAATTGTTTTTTTGGTGCCCGCGGCAGGAGTCGAACCCACGACCTCCTGGTCCGAAGCCAGGCGCTCTATCCAGCTGAGCTACGCGGGCAGGCAAATTCCAAGTAAAGGATACCTCAAAGAACGCGCAGGCGCTTTTTTATTTGCTCGCTTCACTCGACCCAGCTGAGCTACGCGGGCAGGCAAAATGCAAGTGAAGGATACCTCAAAGAACGCGCAGGCGGGGAGTATAATCTCCCCATGCTCCCCGACGACGACCTAGAGCTATCCGGCTCAGACCAGTCCAAGCTTGAATCTTTCATAAAAGCCGAGAGAAAAGCGCTGGATCAAAAAATAAAAAAAGCCGGGCTGGAAAAAAAGATCAACCCCGCTACCGCGGACAAAAACAGGCTCAAATTGAACGTGTTGAAACAGCAATTGGCGGAAAAAAAAGAAGACGGAAAAAAGAAAGAGCAATCGAAGTCGTTCGGAACGAAAACGCGCGAGCAGGAAATCGCAGCTGCAAAACTGACCGCCGAAACGAAACCGACGCCCGATCGGCTGGTTCTTGAGTCGAAACAGGAAGAAGCGGTGAAGCGGGAACAGCAGAAGGAGGAGATACAGCAGGAGAGCACGAGCTAAAGGGACCGACGGGACCCGGCTTCGCACGAAGGCTTCGCCGAGGCGAGCGTGACCGAAGTGAACTTGGAGCTCCTCGGTAACCTCGGTCCCTTCGGCAACGTCGGCAACTTCAATCGCTCCATTTCTCATGAAAAATCCCCGGCCGGTCAATTCTCTCGAAAGTATGCGCGCCGAAGAAATCGCGCTGGGCCTGGGTGAGATTTTGGGGAAGCCACGAGGTGCGCAGGCTGTCGAAAGCTGTAAGAGATGCGGACAGGACGGGGACCGGGATCCCGGCCAAAGCCGCATTGGTCACGACCTTGCGCCACCTCAAATGCTTTTTTTTGAAAATCGACCCGATCTCCGGGTCGAGCATCAGATGTTCCGGCTTATTTTCGGACTTGAAGGTTTTTTCAAACGACTTAAGCAAATTGGCGCGGATGATGCAGCCTCCCCTCCAGATGCGGCTCACTTCGCTCAAATCTATCGGCCAGCCATATTTTTCCGACGCTTCGGCCAGCATCCGGAATCCCTCGCCGTAAGCGGAAATCTTGGCAAGCAGCATCGCGTCTTTTATTGAATTCAAATTCGTCCGCGGCAAGCGTACTTCGATATCCCCGTAGAATTGTGACCCCCGGTTGCGGAGTTCTTTTGCGGATGAAACTAGCCGGCTGAAGACCGCGGCGTTTATTGCGGGAACGGGAATCTTCAATTTCTGTGCGGCTTCCAGCGTCCATCCGCCGGTTCCTTTCTGCCCGGCTTTGTCGAGGATGAAATCGATCAGCTCGCCCGAGCCCGCGAGGGAATCTTTTTTGCGGAAAATTTTTGCGGTTATTTCGAGAAGATAAGACTTCAGTTCCCTTTTTCCGTTCCATTTCTCGAAAACTTCCGCGATTTCCGCGTTCGACAGATTCAGCAGTTTTTTCATCAAATGGTAGATCTCCGCGATCAGCTGCATATCGGCATATTCGATTCCGTTGTGTACCATTTTTACGAAATGTCCGGCTCCGCCGGCCCCGAAATACGCCAGGCATTTGCCTTTGCCGCCGTCGCTTGCCGCCATTTTGAGAAGCAGGGGAGCGACCCGGTCAAATCCTTCCCTGGATCCACCCGCCATCATGCTGGGTCCGTAGAGCGCACCCTCCTCCCCGCCGCTTACGCCGAGGCCGACAAAATGGAATCCGCGGCCGGCCAGTTCATCGGCGCGGCGATCGGAGTCCTTGAAATGGCTGTTGCCGGCGTCGATGATGCAATCGCCCGCGTACAAAAACGGAATTAATTCATTGATTACCGCATCGACCGGATCGCCGGCATTTACCATCACCACAATCGATCGTGGAGCCGGGAGAGAGGCGGCCAGCTCGGAAAGTGTTTTGCAGGCGGTAAAATTTCCTTCAGTTCCGTGCGCTGCGATAAATTCATCGGTTTTTCCGGTTGTACGGTTATAAACAGACACATGGGCTCCATGGCGCGCCGCGTTGCTGGCCAGGCTGGCCCCCATCGTGCCGAGTCCTATAATTCCTATTTGCATATTGAATTTGTGACAGATTATATAAATCTTCGGAAAATGGTTAAATTGCTGAATTGTTAAATTGTTGCGTGCGCTAAACAGTGAAAGCAATTTAGCAATTTAACAATTTAGCAATATAGGTGGTCACTTCCCTTGCACCTTCGCCCAATCATCCATGAATTTTTTCAGTCCGATGTCCGTCAGCGAGTGTTTCGGCAGTTTGGCGAAGACGTCGTAGGGGACGGTGCAGATATGGGCTCCCAGCCTGGCGGCATCGACGATGTGCCGGGGATGACGGGTCGATGCGACCAGGACTTCGGTTTCGAAATTGTAGTTTCGCCAGATCTCCATTATTTCGGCGATCAGGTTCATCCCATCCTCGCCGATGTCATCCAGCCGGCCGATGAACGGGCTGATGATCGTGGCACCGGCTTTGGCCGCCAGTATCGCCTGCGCCGGGGAAAAAACCAGCGTCGTGTTCGTCCGGATCCCTTTCGATTTGAAATGTTTCAGCGTCTTGAGCCCCTCGGTCGTCATCGGAACTTTGACTACCACGTTTTTATTCCAGGAAGCATATTCCTCGCCCTGTTTTCGCATTCCCTCGAAATCAGTGGCAGTCACCTGGGCGCTGACGCTTGGCACGTGTTTGCACATTTCCAAAACAGTTTCCTTGAAGTCCTTTCCCTCTTTCATTACCAGCGAAGGATTGGTGGTCACTCCGTCCAGTACGCCCCAGGCGGCGACTTCGGCGACTTGTTTGACGTTTGCAGTATCGAGGAAAAGCTTCATGGGATACAGGTAAGATTATCGCTAGTATAGCAAAGATCTGCGCTTCGCTTGCGAACAATTTAGCAATATAACAATTTAACAATCCCTCACTTGGCTCTTATCGCATCTCCAACCTCGACCTTGACCGTCGGCATCGACGAGGCCGGACGCGGGGCTTTGGCCGGGCCGGTCACTGCTGCGGCCTGCGTGCTGCCCGCGAGGAAGCGATACCCGGTTCTGATCACGGACAGCAAGCAGATGACGCCGGCGGAGCGGGAGGAATCTTTCGCCTGGCTCGTAAAAAATTGTTTTTACGGCGTCGGGATGGCCGATGCGAAGATGATAGACCGGATAGGGATACTGGCCTCGACCGAAATCGCGATGCAGCAGGCGGTGGCTCAGGTCGCTCAAATCAGCCGGAAACTGTACCTGCTCGTGGACGGCAGGGACGCGTTCTGGTTCGGCTGGCCG